>UQQA01000001.1 GCA_900543105.1 uncultured Ruminococcus sp.
GAATGAACTTATTATAGCCGAGAGTTTGTCTATAGGTTGATCGAGAATTAGTATTATACTTTCTTTTTCTGTTTCCCCGTTGCGTTCTCGATATCAATTCTCCAAACAGCCGTTCTTGGCAGGCTCATTTTTATCGCATTCGGAAAATCAGGCATATTTGACGGTGTGAAGCGTTCGCATATCGCTTTGAGCGCCGCAATTTTTTCCTCATCGTCCGTGACCTTTACGGCTTTTCCTCTCACAACAGCGGACTTGAAATAAGTCGTGAACTTGTCCTCGGCGCTGACAACATCGACTGCGGCGGTAATGCAGACATTAGGATCTTTTGACATTGCCTCGGCTTTTCGTCCATTCTCGGCAGAATGAAAATAGAGCTTCTCACCTATCCTCACAGCAGATATCGGCAGGCAGTACGGCAGCCCGTCCGCATCGATCATTGAAAGAACAGCAAAATCGGCTTTGTCGAGGACTTCAAAAGCGAAATCCTCGTCCTCCCTGCGCTCTTTTCTGCGCATAGCGGCAGCTTTTTCAACGGCATAAGGCTTTCGCACATTTTCGGCGAAACGTTTTTCGCAAGCACCGAACTCTGCATAATTTTTCCGTGCTTCGTTTAATGAAACGCCGTTTGCGCCGCCTTTGTATTCGGGGTCGCTCTCCTGCGTTCTGTCCTTTTCCCAGCAGCAGACGGGGCAGATATCATACTCATCAGCTGAATCAAGCGACGCACAGCCGCAGCATTTGCATACATATTTCATTTTGCCACCGCCTTACTGTCTTTCCCAATAATCCAAACCGGCGCTCGGCTTGAAAAAGGTTCGTATATAGCCGTCCGTTGAAAGGACGAGGAACTCGTTCGTTTCGGTGTCGTAATAAAGGAAGTCGCCGTCCTCTTTTTCGGTCTTGTGCAGGATATTTTCGCCCTCGGCATTGATAAGCTCGTTGGCGAGGTCGAGGTACTCGTCCTGCGTGATATTGCCGAACTCTGCGCCGTGCTTTTCATAATGGCTGTCGAAAAGCTTCTCGCTGCGGAAATAGTATTTCTGCACGGCTTTTTCCGTTTCGGACAGGTCTGCTTCCGATGCTTCGGGTATATCGGCAGAGGTTATTTCTTCGGAAATGATTGTATCGTTCGCCTTTTCACTATCGGAAATTTCTTCATCGGAAATCTTTCCGTCAGAAGTTTCGGTGTCATCTTCGGGAACAGTTTCCGAAAGCGCTCCTGTCGGTTCTTCTTCAATGTCGATATATCGGCTGATGTCAGTGCCAACATAAGTTCCCTCTATCTCGCCGATATCGTTTTCCGAGCAGCCGCAGATCATCAGCAATGATATCATCACTGCGGCAAAAGCGATAAGGAAATTTCTTTTTCTCATAAAGTTCTCCTTTAATACAAAAAGGCTACTGCATAAAATGCAGCAGCCTTTGCTATACTGTGAAAATTATTCAGCAGACTCGTCTGTGCCTTCTTCTTCAAGAAGCTCTCTGATAGACATGCTGATCCTCTTCTTTTCGGTATCGATCTCTGTGATCTTTGCCTTAACAACATCGCCAACGGAAAGAACGTCCTTAACGTTTGCAACCTTCTTATTAGCGATCTGGGAGATGTGGATAAGACCGTCAATACCGGGAATGATCTGTGCGAATGCGCCAAAAGGTGTGATAGAAACTACCTTAGCTTCAACTACATCGCCGACAGAATATTCGTTAGCGAACTTGACCCAAGGATTGTCCTCGTCCTTCTTGTAGCCGAGGGAGATCCTGCCGCTTTCGCTGTCGAGTTCCTTAACGAAAACTTCGATAACGTCGCCAACCTTAACAACTTCAGACGGGTGCTTGATCCTGTTCCAGCTGAGTTCGGAAATGTGAACCATACCGTCGATGCCGCCGAGGTCTACGAATGCGCCATAGTTTGTGATGGACTTAACTTCGCCCTTGAACTTGTCGCCGACCTTAACGTTCTCCCAGAACTTAGCCTTTGCAGCGTCCTTTTCTGCGTTGAGAACAGCCTTGATAGAGCCGACAGCCTTGAACTTCTGCTCGTTGATCTCGATGATCTTGAACTTAACAGTCTTCTTGAGAAGATTTTCAAGCTTTTCATCACGTCTTGCAGTAGCCTGAGAAGCAGGAATGAACACTCTTGTGCCATCTGTGATAACAATTACGCCGCCCTTAACAACGTTTGTAACTGTACCTTCGAGAACTGCGTCCTCTTCCTTAGCCTTGACGAGCTTGTCGAAGCCGACCATAGCGTCAACCTTCTTCTTGGAAAGGTTTACGATACCTTCAGCGTCGTTGATCTTGATAACGATAAGGTCAACTTCGTCGCCAACCTTAACTACATCGCTTACCTTGAGTGTAGGATCGTCTGTAAGCTCGGACAGAGCGATATAGCCTGTCTGCTTAGTGCCGATATCAACTGTTGCTTCTGTGTTGTTTACGGCAGTTATGTATCCTTTCACCCGTTGACCGGTGTATATTTTTTTGAAAGATGCGTCGAGCGCGCTGGCGAAGTCAAAATCCTCGTCATTGTTTTTGATAATTTCGCTCATGTGGTTTTGTACCTCCTTGATTATATATGCCGGGGTCGATGCTCCGGCTGTGATCCCGATGTTAAAGTTTTCACCGAGTTCACGGAGCTTTTCGGGGATATTCTCCCTTTCAAGCTCACCTGCGTCCGAAATCAGGATACAGGCTTTGCAATGCTCACGGCAGATGTCGAAAAGCTTTGCTGTGTTGGAACTGCGTTTGCCGCCTATGACTATCATAAGATCGGACTTTTCCGCAAGACGGACAGCACTTTGCTGGCGTTCGGCGGTGGCGCTGCAGATGGTATTGAATACCTCTGCTTCGGGACATTCCGATCTGATGATACGGCAGCACTTTTCCCATATAATTATATTATACGTTGTTTGCGCAACAATTGCAACCTTTTTTTTAAAATTTTTAAATTTTTTTTGTAAAATCTCACGAAGTTCATCATAATTGCCGCAAATATATGGTATTTTTTGGCAATGTTTAACAATTCCCTGCACTTCATCGTGGCCTTTATCGCCAAGAATGATGATGTCAAAACCCTCGGCAGACTTTTCCGACACTATCTTATGAATCCTTGCGACGAACGGACAGGTCCCGTCACAAACGTCAACGCCAAACGGCTTTCGCTTTTCAAGAAGCTCATAGATATCCCTGCCAACGCCGTGGGAACGGATAACAACGCTCGTATTTTCGAGTTTTTCTATCTCCTCCGGTGAATTTATGACATTCACGCCGCGGCTTTTCAGCTCATTGACAACGGTTTCGTTATGGATTATCTCGCCGTAGGTCACGGCTTTTCCGCCGTTTTCTATAATATTATACACGATTTTTACGGCTCTGTCAACACCAAAACAGAAACCTGACTTATCCGCGATCTCAATTCTGTGCGGCATCGTTCTTGTCCTCTATTTGCAGCGGAGCGTCGGCGGCTGTCAGTGCAGGATCTTCGACAAGCTCGGTGATCGCACCCATTATGCGCTTTTTCACCTCTTTAAGCTCACGGGGAGAGCTGCCCTCAACGGCGAGTTCCTCGGCTTTTATCGGCTTTCCGAATCTGAGCGTGAGCTTTGAGCGGAAGTGCAGCTTTTCGCCCTCAAATACAATTCCGCAGGGAACGACATCTGCACCCGACTTTGCGGCTATCATCGCAACCCCCGTTTTGCCCTTGCCGACCTTACCGTCCTTGGAGCGTGTGCCCTCGGGGAAAATGACAAGGTTTCTGCCCGAGCGGAGGATATTTATGCTGTCATCGATGACGGACATATCGCCTGCGCCTCGTGTAACGGGGAAAGCACCGAGCTTCCGTATGAACCAGCCGAAAAGCTTATTGCGGAAAAGCTCCTCCTTCGCCATATAGGAAACAGGACGCTTCATCGGCATTGTAAGTATAACGGGGTCGGCGTAGCTGCGGTGGTTTGAAGCCAGAACCACAGGTCTGTCCTGCGGTATATTTTCTATGCCCTCGATATGGAAATCATAAAATATTTTGTACAGCCATTTAACGGGATATCTTACCCAAGCATACACAAACTATCAATCCTTTTCTGTAAATTACATAACAGTATAGCACATTTTCGATTCAAAATCAACCGTTTGTGCGGATTTTCCGAATATTTCTTATAAAAATCCGCACAGTTTTGGGCTGTACGGTACAACATTCTGCTTAACTTGACATAATCCGACAAATTTGTTGTGATTTCAAATTGAGAGTATGTCGCTGCTGTATAAGAACCCGTCTTCACAAGCATATGCGCACGTCTTTTCGGCAAATTTTGCCGCAGACTGCGTTAAAAATCCTTGCCGGGCGAAAGCCCACCTGCGGATTCTTGCCTTGTCTGCAACAAAATTATGCTCGAAAATCCGTTTGATTTTCAGCTTGTCGGAGTTATCGTGAACACAGAGCAGATAAGGCAGGCAATAACCAAAGACCAGATGAACAAGTTCCTGTAATTCGTTCGTGATGATAACGTGTACTGCAAATACTACGAAGTTTTCTATATTCTTTTCCATACGGGAATGAGAATTTCGGAGTTCTGCGGACTTACGATAAATGATATTGATATGGAAAACCGCATCATTGACATAAATCACCAGCTGCAAAGGACTTCCGATATACGGTATCTTATCGAATCGACCAAAACCAACGCAGGCACAAGAAAACTGCCTATGACAGATGATGTCTATCAGATGTTCAAGAACATTCCGGAGAGCAGACCCGATAACCTGCCGGAAATAATGATAGACGGCTACTGTGGCTTTCTTTTCAAAGATAAGAACGGTATGCCCGAAGTCGCAATGCATTGGGAGCATCGGTTCAAAAACGCAGTCACACGGTACAATGAAATATTCAAACTTCAGATGCCGAGCATAACCCCACACGTTTGCAGGCATACATACTGCAGCAATATGGCAAGAGCAAGAATGAACCCCAAGACACTCCAGTACCTTATGGGACACTCGGACATAAGCGTAACGATGAACACTTACACGCATCTTGGTTTGGAGGATGCAAAGGATGAGATGGTTCGGTTGGAAGAGTTGAATAAGGCGAGGGAGGAAGTTGAAAAGACTAACGGGGATGAGCCTATGGATCGGGGGATGTTTCGGGTGGTGTGAATAGTATGTCAAGATTTGCACATAATCTATTTAACAACAGAAAATTGCATCTGTGTGCAAAAATCTTTCGCAAATCATATACAATGTATTGACTTAATGCTAAAACCGTGGTAATATATAAAAGAAAAATGCAGCAATATGCAAAAATCTTTTGCAGAGGAGCAAAGCTATGGTCATTCAGCGTGATTTCTATCTTGATAAGCTCATTAAGAGAAAACATAATGGTCAGGTAAAAATTATTACCGGTATAAGACGATGCGGAAAATCATACCTTCTGAACAATCTTTTTTATGCTCACCTTCTGAACAGCGGTGTTGACGAACAGCATATTATTCGTTTTGCTTTTGATTCCGCTGACGACCTTGTTCTTATCGGTGAAAATTTAATAGCCATTCAAAAGGAAAAGCGAGGAGCCGATCCGGAAAAATTTATGGAATACATTCGTTCAAAAATAACCGATAAAGGAATGTACTATCTGCTCCTTGATGAAGTTCAGATGATGGATTGCTTTGAAACTGTTCTGAACGGTTATTTAAGACATGACAACATGGACGTATTCGTTACCGGCAGCAACGCAAAATTTTTGTCTAAAGACATTATCACCGAATTTGCAGGACGCGGTGATGAGATACACATGTATCCTCTCAGCTTTGCGGAATTCATGTCTGTATACAGCGGCGACAAATATGAAGGTTTATCCGAATATATGCTATATGGCGGCATACCGCAGGTCGTGCTAAAAGATGAAGAAGACGATAAAGCAAAGTTTCTTCAGAATTTATTTGAAGAGATCTATATAAAAGATATTTTCAGACGTCATAAGATAAAAAACCAAAGAGAGCTTGAAGATCTTCTTAATATTCTTTCCTCTTCGATCGGTTCGCTTTCCAATCCTGAAAAATTGAAAAACACATTCAGATCCGTAAAAAAATCAAGTATTACTTCAAATACTATAAAAAAATATCTTGATTACCTTGAAGATTCATTCTTGATAAAATCTGCTCAAAGGTATGATATCAAGGGCAGGACATATATTGAAACTCCAAAGAAATATTACTTTTCGGATCTTGGACTTCGCAATGCAAGGATAAACTTCCGACAATTAGAACAGACACATTCTATGGAAAATGTTATTTACAATGAGCTCTGCATGAGGGGATATAACGTTGATGTGGGGGTCATTAATGTTTCCGAGAGAGATGAAAAAGGAAATTCCGTCCGCAAACAGCTTGAAGTCGATTTTGTATGCAATTCAGGCTCACGAAGGATCTATATACAATCTGCATATTCTCTTCCGGATGAGGAAAAGCGCACACAGGAAATACGGCCGTTCAGAAAAATTGATGATTCGTTCAAGAAGATCCTTATTACAAGGGATATTGTCAAGGCGCATTATGACAGCAACGGCATACTGACGCTGAATATTTTTGATTTCCTGCTTGATCGTGATGCTATTGAAAAATGAGAAACGTACTGTATTTATCGTGTTTTGGAGGACGTATGAGTTGAATAAGGCGATGGAGGAGATTGAAAAGACGAAAGGTGATATTCCAATGGGGAAAGAAATGTTTAGGGTAGTGTGAGCGATAATTTACTATATAAACAGAACAGACACCTTGACCTTTGGAACGGGGTGTCTGTTAGTATTGAATAAAGAAAAGCTATTCAACATTGATTTGAAATTCGTGTCTGATTTTTAGTGAATAATCAACTATAATTCAATATTCCTTGTTATTCTGGAGAGCAACAATCATGTCAAGCAATTCTTTATCGGAAATGCTGACATCATCTTCGTCCATGGTTTCCAGAACTTGCAGAACACTTACTATTGATTCAAGATCATCTTCTTTAAATTCGAAAAGGTCTGTGAACCAAATTACATTTACCCAATCCAATAGTTGTTTTTTTGTAATACTATGATTGAGGAAAGATGATATAGTGTTAATAACATCAGATGTTCGGATCTGTTCAGGTTTTTTACAGTCGATATTATACAGATCCTCACCAATTTTGTCTGTCAGGTCTTTTTTGTTAATAGATAGTGTTTTAAAAGCATCAAGTAATTTGTTCATATTATTTCTCCTTTGTGTGGATCAGATTTCCGTTTGGGTCGTAGGTTTCTTTATAAACTCTTACAGTTTTTCCATTTTCATCGATCACTTTGTAATAGATAGCTTTTGATCCTGGAACCTTACCTGGATTTTCCATTTTGGCTGTATATCCACCGTTAGGATTTTTCTGGACTAAAAAACGGTTATAATTATTTGATCCGCCTCTAAAAAACGATTTAACTGTTTTTTGAATTGTTTCAGGCAATGAAGAAGTGGACGAAATGGCAGAACTTTTTGTGTTTACTGAATATAGGATACGTCCACCTTTGGTGTTACTGTAATTTCCAGATAATCCAGTTCCCATTATGCCGACCTCCTTCTTTTTGTAGAAATCCAGTCGGGATAATTGATGAAGTTTGTTCTATTTATAAATTGCTCAAAAATCACCTTCGGCATACCACCATAAACAAGTACTATTTCTGGTGATAATTCATCAAGCATTGCTGATAAACCCTCAATAAAATATTGTTTATTAACCTTGCTTCTTATGCAGCCATATGTGCCAATAGACACAATACTATTCTTTGGTACGCCTAAAAAGGCAAATTTTTCGGGTAATTCGACTGTTGTATAACTTCGTTCGTCACTCCAACGAACATTGGGGATTACATATATTCCTTGCGATTGCAAATAACAGCCGACCGCACGATTCATATATGTATTAGCTATTTGTAAGCAAAGGGGCATATCACGATAGAGAGAACAATCAGGCGAAATAACTGCTGAGAATTTCTTAAACTCTGAAAGATATTCATTGGTACAAGTCAGTACATCTGAAAAATTTTTATCATGTTCATAAAAATGAACCGCACATGAATAGTTTGGGTTTGAACTCATCTTTGTAAAAGGAACAAGTGCATCTGGTACGATAAATTTTTCAGGCTTTTCAATACAAGGAATTTCTAATTTACCTGTAAATAAAGCTTTAGAGACAAGTTCGGAATTAAATCCGTCGTCAATAATGTTTTTCATTATAACCTCGACTTTCCGGCAAATGCCATTAACAACTTTTTGTGAAA
The DNA here is from genome assembly GCA_900543105.1 of uncultured Ruminococcus sp. GTDB lineage: Bacteria > Bacillota > Clostridia > Oscillospirales > Ruminococcaceae > UMGS363. The sequence goes on from UQQA01000001.1 coordinate 8,282, forward strand.
ATCGTCAATAGACAAAGAAAGTAGAATATGCTATAATAAAACTTGCTTAAGGTTTGTGTATTTTGCATAAACTACGGGAACGTATTAGTTTGTTGTTACCAGCAACTTGCTAATACGTTTTCTTTGTCTTATAAAGTATGCATTGGTATCACCACCATAAATCATATTTTTAATATTACAGTTTATTTAACTGCACTCGTGCTGCATCAAATGAAACGCCACATTTTTCACTTACTTCCGAAACAGACATCCCTTTTACAAGATCAGAGTCAATCATTAATTCACCTGCCAAGCATTTTGCCTGCCATTCTGGGTCACGGTATGTCGGAATATCATCATTACCAAAGGAACGAGCAAGTTTAAAACCGCAAACACACAAAGTGATAAAATGAGCAAATTCGTGAGCAATGGTCATTCTATCGCGTCCAATCCCGTTACAAGCACCGTCATAAACATCCTCACGAATTTTTATTGTTTTTGATGTAATGTCTGTTACAGCGTGTTCATTTTTCTCCAGTTCACCAGCTTCAACAATCTCAAAATGTGCATCTTTGTCAAAACAATGCAACATTTCAAGAACTTCTGTTATCGGAAAATATAGTTCGTTTGTTAAGTCTAACATTTCTCGTATCTGTTTTGCAAGTCGTCTTAAATCCATTCTTGACTTTGCTTCTACACAATATTTACTTATAATTCATTCCTCCTTATTATGGTTAAGAAACTTCAAAAGCTGTATTGCAAGTTCATCGTCTATATCATCAAACTTTCTGGCAAATTGTAATGCCAGATCACGTTTACAGATATTTTCGGTCGATAAATCGATTTCGATACTGTTTATACTCATATCACGTGCTTTTGACAATTTCTTTTGTTCAGTTGCGGTCAAATTATAAATTAAGGCTAATTTGCTGATAAGATCGTCTGGAATATTTCTTTTGCCACATTCAATTGCAGATAAATATGAAGAAGTCATATTGAGCTTTTCAGCCATTGTTTTCAATATTTCGCCACGATCTATGCGCAGCTTTCTTAAAGCTTTTCCAAATTCCGTAATCACTCGTATCAACTCCTTTCAAACGCTATTATAACATATTATGTTTATTTTGTCAACACTTTTTGTTGATTTTTTTTACTTCTTGCTATTTCTCACCCATTAGTATATAATAGTATCAAAAGAAATTTGCACACCCCCAAAAAAAACAATCGAAAAAGGTAAAAAATCACGAGTAGTCCGAACCCCCTAAATTGACTACTACATGACTACTTTTGAAATCTACACTTTGCCTCAATTTGCACTATTTTGCCTATACTGACACATTTTCACGGATAATGTGTACAACAATTTTATCACCCGTAAACCACGCAGAATAGGGCAAATCACGGCAATTAGGGATAGGAGATAGCTATGATAAAAATACTATTCGTCTGCCACGGCAGGACAGAGGGGCTACTCGCATTTTGCAATATTATGGGGCAAAACGGGGCAAGTTGTGAATGATTTTGGTGACTGGACTACCATAGGACTACTTTTTATCAAAGTTAAAGAAATAAGTGTAAAAATAGGTAGAAATGCCGTATTTGTGCGCTTTTTGCTCTGTTTTTAGCTGTGAATTGTTTCACATTATAGATTTCTTTCGTCGGGGTGGGGAGTAAGGTTTTTAAGTGTATTTCTCGTCACCTTGAACAAAAAGGTACAATAGCAATGATACAAGTTGCTACTGTACCTTTTAATTATTCCTATTTAGAAGTCCTTGATATAAAATCGAAAGCGAGGTTAGTGTGTTCAAATGCGAAGCTTCCAAATTCTGTGGTCTACAGTAGAGCTTCGTAATCCCTTTTCCCCTTTTTCGGGTTATTCAAATATTGCTGGCAGGTTATGTAGCCTTGAAAACATGAATTTCAAAAGCGAATGTCAGACGAATAATTAAAATGTTCATTGAAGCTTAATTCTTTTGGTAAAAGGTTTTACGGGAGTTCAAATGCCGCCGTAATTTAATGTGAAAAATTCAAGTGCAATCACGTTGTATTGGATAACTCTTTGCTTTCTTGATTCTTGTATTCTTCTGAATCAATCAATGCGTTTCACCTCTTTTGCACTTAGATCTCAATCATGGGAAATGTTCTGCAACTATGGTATTGAGCTGTGCGGCAATTTCAGAAAAATCCCGGTTTAAATCGAGCGTTTTCACACTGATCTTATTGCCGCTCATCTGATAGCTGTTGTCCGGTTGGATGGCTTCGTCTGTCGCCGCGTACAAAAGCATACCGGATACTTTGTGCGGATTTTCTCTAAACCCCGTATCCTTATTCTTAACATAAGTAAAGATCTGATACAGATTTGCAGAATGGAGCGTGTGGACATCATATTGAGTCTGCGTTGTGTGCGTGTAATACTTGGCATCGATGATAAGCACATCGCTGCCTTTGGTGAGCATAATGTCGCTCCGCATAACAGGAAGCATAGTACCGATGCCATCGTCCAAAGCCCATGATATTTGCGAGGCAGTTGCCGTGATTTGCGGACATTCCTTGATGTAGTATTCGAGGATGAACTTCTCATACAGGCGATTCATACGCTGTTCGTCAATGAAAGAAGCTAACCGATGTTCGCCGGAGTCCGTGGTCAACAGCATTCCTTCAAGAATTAGCTGACACAGACTGATGAGCATACGGTAGGTATTGTTGTTACGTTGGAATCGGATTGATGACCAGCGAATCATGGTCGGAGCGATTGTGTCTACATTTGAGAAAAACAGCATTTCCTTCTTAAGGTCGTTCTTGTATTCCTGATCAACCCCCGAATGACGCAGTAAAAGCATAACCGTCGTTTTTAGAATCTGGTTTAAGAGGTTGTTTTCAGAAAGTTCGTCGTATTCACAGGTCAGAATCCGTTGTCTGGTCAATCGGTTCTGAATGGTTCCCGGTATGTCAATTTTGCCGCGCGCAACAGCAACTTCCTCTTTGCGATTCATGTATTCACGATAAAGTCCATGCTTCAACTGCCTGCCTATGCCTTTCGCAAGGATTGCAGCGAAGAGGTTATGCATGTTATCAAACTTTTCGGTAGCAACATCCTCATATCCACCTTGATTTAGTGTCGTGAAGGCATATGAAAGCATATAATATATGTTTTTTATGAAGATGCTCTTATTCTTAATCATTGAAACACACCCTGCAGAACATTCTTCCATCTTTGGAGTTTATTCGAATCATCAAACCAGTATTCGCTGAGCATTGGCAAAATATCATAATCCACAATAGAGTGCAACCACTCATCTGTGCAGACATCCTTACCACAGAAATAGCTGTGTCCAATGCAGAATCCATTTCCTAAAGATTTATCCAGAGCAATCTCACGATTTAGTTCTTTCACCTTCAATATCAGCTCATTCAAAGTTTCATTATTGAGCGAATTCTGATATTTTATAAATCCATCAGAATCAAATCCCGGCCCCACCTCGAAGAAGCTGAATCGGCGACGCAGAGCATAATCAATCATAGCAAGGCTACGGTCTGCCGTATTCATCATACCGATGATGTATAGATTTTTCGGAACAGAGAAAGGAAGTCCATTGTACGCCAGTGTTGCCTTCGTACCTCTGTAGTCCCGTTCAATCAGCATCAACAGCTCTCCAAAAATCTTACTCATGTTTCCGCGATTGATTTCATCAATGATGAAAAAGAAATTTTTATCCGGCTGATTGGCTGCTTTCTGGCAGAAACGATAGAAAATACCATATTTCAGTTCGAAACCATCCTCTACCGGCTTGTATCCCATCATGAAATCCTCATAGGAATAATTCTGATGAAACTGCACAAATTCAATGCGATTATCATCTTTTTCACCCATCATAGACCATGCCAGTCTTCTGGCTGCAAAGGTCTTACCAACACCCGGAGCCCCTTGCAGGATGATGTTCTTTTTATTCTGAAGTACCGCCATGAGGCTTTCGTAGCGCTTCTCAGTCATATACACTTCATTAAGGAAATCATTCTTTGTGTATTCCTCTATGATTTCTTCAGCTGATATAGGATTCGCTTCTCTCACAATATCAAGAATAAAATCATATTCCTTTTTTGTCAGACGAAACAGACTGCCCTGTGCATTCTGGAAATACTCCATCTGCTCCAGCTCAGGGCACGCCTTCAATACCGCAAAATCAATTGGTGAAGCAAAACTCTCCACCTTTTCAAACAAAATCTTTTCACCATCACTGGCAGCAGTAATCTGTCCAAGTGCCACAACCTGTTTTACAGGGGTCGATTCATAACCGATAATCATGTCACCGACCCTTGCATCCAAAAAGTTCTGAAAAATGCGGCGTTTGTTTCCGTTCTCATTGTAGAGCGTATAAGATTGCGTCTCGCCGACAGCAATACCACTAAAACTCCAGATTTTGGGATTGGCGTTCAACCACCAGTATCCATGGGTATCTTTATCCTTTGAAACTGGTTCATCAGGTAATCCATCTATTAAATTAAGCAGTCTCCTTACCACATCGGGATATGGTGTTAAGTCCGTCAAGGTCTTCATTGGTGCGTTTCCCGGATACTGCCATTCGCCCTTATGTGTCCATCTGACCTTGCGCACATTTTTAAAGTGTTTTTCATGCTCATCAAAAATGTAATCTGATTCAACAACTCCGCAGCCCACCAACAAACGCAGTCTTTTTTTTGCAAACACTATGTCACCAGGGTTGATTTCGTTTGCAAACTGCCATGTAGCGTGAGCATCATTTTTATGGGAGCTGTCATCCGAAAATATCTCCTGCATTCTTTTCGCCATTTCATCTTTGCTATGAAATGCGCGAAGATTTCCTAAAGCTTCCCATCCAATCGACATAATTCCTGCATCATAGAATTCATCCCAGTTTTCTGTACCGTCACCTGGAGAGTAAATCCAATAGCGCTTTTTTGATGCCGGAGCATCGGCTGTCACAGTCTTTTCCTCAATGGTATCTTCTGATTTTTCATCCACAATATAACGGCTGATATAAAATCCAACATCAATGGTCAGCGTCTTCAATTCCGGATCAGGATAGCAAGTATCCGTCAGCTGCGACCGGAACAAATTTACCAACTCCGTGTCTTCTTTCAGCGCAGCACTGATTTCGTCATAAAGCCGTAAAAAGTTACGGATATTATCTGTATAAGCACCTTTTTTGAATTGATAGTCCGAATTCAGTTCATCGGCAACTTTTTTTATCTCACCTAATTTGTAGATATAATACTTGTCCGGATAGCGAAGCCAAAGATAAGTACTGATTGCATTCTCATACTGATAGTGTTGTGCCGCACCGTTTCCATACTTCTCTAAAAGAATGGAGGACTGCAGTTTGAACGCATTCATCCTCTCAAAAACATCTTTGTTTTCATCAAAGAGGTCGAGAAACATAGCACGCACTTCTTCCGGTGCTGCTTTTGCGAAGCCAGCAATCATGCGCTTAGGAAAATTGTTATTTGAAGCCAGCAAGTTATACGTTTTATCCAGAGAGCGTTCCAGCATCGCAGGGAAGTCCTTCGCATTGACATCCCAATTATCCTGGAACCATTTTACAGCTTCCCACTTATATTTTTCGTTGTTCCACTGCGTGGAAACAAAGTTCTGCTTATACCGTGCCAGTGCCTCTTTTAACCGAAATTTATTGAACATGAAACAGCCCCCTTATGCCTTTCTTAGGCTCTTGTATATCTCTTCTGTAAAGATACCAAGTACCTGCTTTTTGATTTCGTCATTACTTAGCAGCAACGAAAAGAAATCTTGGTTTTGCTCCAATCCTTCAATCAGTGCGTCATCAATATCATCAAAATATGAGAATTCAAAGTCTTTGACGGTATTATTCTTTGCACTGGTTTTCAGCTTGTCGGATTTCAACAGAATATCTCTAATCTGAAGCATTGCCTTTACCGCCACATCATTATCGTAAGATTTTCCTGTGCGGCTGTTTATTTCTGCGATAATTTGTGAAAGCCTTTCTTCCTTTGCCTCTGTCAGACCAAAGTTCTCCGCCGTAGGTAATTTCACTATAGGCTGCGCCGTCAGATTTGGCTTGGTATGCTCTTCTGCTTTTTTCTGAACGAAATTTGTAGCTTTGATTTTGCCATCCAAATTATAGCCGCCGCCCGGATGCCTAATGTTGATGTATGCCAACAGATAAGTGATAAAATTGTACTTCTTATGCAGGTCGGTATCCTCGAAGCAGGACACCTGCAACAAGAACTCATAGAAACGGACAAAATGCCGCATCTGAGATACGATCTCCTGTTGCTTGAGCGGCTCATACTGCTCGATCATGTTTTTCGACCGCTTGAAGTAGAAAGTCAGTTTCTGCTTATCCTTGGAGGAAATATTCCCCTTGTAGAGCAGCTCGTTGGCTTTTTCGATATCATCCGGGTCAAGCACGGTGTACGCATCAATTTGCGCTTCCAGATCATAAATCGCCATTGGGGTTACGGATGTGGAGAGCAAAGTGGTTGTATAGTATGGTGCAAACGCTGCTTTGATATCTTCGTATGTATTTGCAAAGTCCAGCACGAAGGTTTTCTTCTCAAACGGCGGGCAGATACGGTTCAGACGAGAAAGTGTCTGAACGGCAGATACGCCCTTTAACTTTTTGAGAACATACATAGCGCAGAGCTTCGGCTGGTCAAACCCGGTTTGATATTTGTTTGCGACCAAAAGTACCTGGTATTCGTCCTTGTCAAATTCCTTCGTCAGACGATCTTCCGGAAAACCGTTCATGGATGCCTCGGAATATTCGGTATCATCGTCCGGGAGCTTTACCTTGCCGGAGAAAGCCACCAGTGCCTTAATATCCGTGTAGCCTTTCTTCTTGGTATAGTTCTCAAAAGCCTGACGATACTTCACGGCGCCCTGTCTGGATGCAGTGATGACCATTGCCTTTGCCATGCCGCCGAGTTCGGGCATTACGGTTGTGCGGAAATGCTCCACGATGACCTCCACCCGCTGGGCAATGTTCGTTTCATGCAGCTCCACGAAACGGGCAATCTGTCGCTTTGCATCGACTGTTTTGCACCGAGGATCTTCTTCGATTTCCTTGTTGATCTGATAGAAAGTGTCATAAGTCGTGTAGTTCTTAAGCACATCAAGAATAAATCCTTCCTCAATGGCCTGCTTCATGGAATAGATATGGAACGCTTCACGCTGACCTTTTGTGTTCAAACGACCGAACAGCTGAATGGTCGTAGGCTTCGGTGTGGCAGTGAAAGCAAACATGGACACGTTGGCCTGTTTGCCGTTTCTGCGGATCTCGTCTGTAATCATATCTTCCGCATCGGCGGCTTCCTGCTCACCGGCTCCCAGCGACTTTGTGACAGCTGCCATATCCTTACCTGCGGTGGAGGAATGTGCCTCGTCGATAATAACCGCAAAACGCTTGTTTTTCAGCCCTGCAACGCTGTCCACGATATACGGAAATTTCTGGATCGTGGTGGCGATGATTTTCGTATTACCGTTCAGTGCAATGGCAAGGTCGGCAGAGTTGCACTTATCGTCCATAACACGGATAAGCCCAGCCTTATGCTCCATACCCATAATAGCTTTCTGCAGCTGACGGTCAACTACGACTCGGTCGGTGATAATCACGACATTGTCAAAGATAATTTTATTATCTGCATCGTGCAGTGAAGTCAGACGGTGCGCAAGCCATGCGATGGAGTTGGTTTTGCCGGAGCCTGCACTGTGTTGAATCAGATAATTCTGCGTTGTGCCGTTGTCACGGACATCACCCAGCAGCTTGCGAATCACATCGAGCTGATGATACCGAGGGAATATGACATTCTCGGACTTTTTCGCTTTTCCTGTCAGCTCGTCCTTACTTTCCTTGGTTTCGATAAAGATGAACTTGCTGATGAGGTCAAGGACGGTATCCTTTGTCAGAATATCCTCCCACATATAGGAGACGCTGTACTTGTCTTTGAAGGTAGGATTGCCCGCACCTGCATTTACTCCTTCGCCGTTGCCCATATTGAATGGCAGGAAGAAGGTGGCGTTGCCTGCGAGCTTGGTGGTCATATAAACCTGCTCTAAGTCCATCGCAAAGTTCACAAGACATCCGGCCTTAAACCAAAACAGGCGGGTCTTGGGATCACGGTCAACACGGTACTGATAGATGGCATCCTGATAGGACTGACCGGCGGCATTACATTTCAGCTCAAAGGACATGATGGCAAGACCGTTCAGGAAAATTACCAGGTCAATGCGCTCATCATCGCTTGCCCAGACCTCCTCCATAACGGAGAAAATATTCTTTTCGTACTTTGCCAGCAAGTCACGATTGAAGGTGGTTGCAGGTTTGGTGTACATAAGCTCCAGCTTCATATTGGAAATCTCAATGCCATGCTTCAGCACATCCAGCAAACTACCGCGCGCTTTTGTAACCTCCGAGTTGACGAAACTGACGAGGGTATCTTCCAGATCGGCTTTGTAGATTTTGCGAAGCGCCGCCATTTCATCGGGCTGGGTATCGTTCAGAAACTGAAACAGCAGCTCACGATCCATAGCAAACAAGCGGTCATAGCTGGTTGCCTTGCGGATAATGTAACCGTTGTCCTGTGAGAGCCTGTCCATGACGAAATGCTGATATTCTTTTTCGGAGAGAATATTATTCATGATCTGGCTCCTTTCCTCGTAATGTGTAGTGCCTGCCGTAGTCTTCGCTAAACACAACAGCAATCAATCGTGCGCCTTTTTGTACATAAACTTCGCACCAGGTGTCTGCGCAATGACTACCAAGCCACCTTTCCTGAATGCTGTAAATTACCGAGCTGGTTTTATCTACCCAATATGCAACGGCATCATTGACTTCATCTGTAAAATGGGTAGGAACACCTGCTCTGGCACTAAATCCCTCAACAGCAACTTGTAATAAAAACAGCTCATCTCTATCTTTTAATGCATTTAAGAAATCGGCTCCCTTTACCACCATGCACGGAGTGTCTTTATGATAAGAGTATTCCACTTTCATGATAAAGGCACCTCCTTCTTTCCGGTTACATACTCAAAAATGAGTGATTTCTTGTAGGTGGCAAGGACTTCCAACTGTTGCTTCTTGGTGGATATCACTTCTTCTACAGCATTGCACTGTCTATCAAGATAATCGCAAATTGCCTCTTGCTCCTGCCTTGTTTTCGGAATTGCAATCCAAATGTCACGAACTTTATCCCAGCTACGAAAATCACTTGTATTTCCGCGAACACCGTTGGATATCAGCTTATAAACACCCTGAAACGCAAGATGCTGCATATAATAAACGATAAACCGCTTATCTTCCGTGCTGTCACAAACATGAACAACACGAGTGATTTTACCATCAAACTCAGACAAAGCAATTGCGCCATGCCATGTATCCATTCCATGAATAGCAATGTCACCTGCACGAATGCCCTGCATCGCATTGTCATCACTGACCATGATTCCAGTTAGGTCATCCGCACGGATCTGCACTTTTCCTTTGTTAGAGCAAATCAGTGCTGTATCTTCTGAAACAAACGAACGAGATAATTTCGTGCAAATATATCCTATTTTGGTCAGCCGCCACGAAGCATTCATCGGAGCCATATAAAACACTCCGCTGTCCTTCATCTCCACATTGGGATTCAGCCCTTTGGTGACAGTTTCGGTGATAACAGACCGCTTGTACTGCTCCAGCGTGTCGATTTGGGTTTGAATGTCGGCGGTCAACGCATCAATTTCAGCACATTTAGCGTCAAGGAAATCGGCAATGCGCTGTTGCTCCACTAATGTTGGATAAACAATGTATTGTTTTTTTAGCTCAGAAAAATTCAAGATTTTTCTGACGCCACCGCCCATGTTGTGAAAAGCTTTGCATCCATCATAAGCCTTTAACAAATACGTAATAAACTGAGAAGAAATACGCCCATTTGAATTTGGTGCAAAAGCTATATACGCAGATGTAATAATTCCACGTTCCTTTACAAGGGCAACTCTCTGACTTACAAAGTCGAAGTTAAGATTAAGACCATTAAGCATAATTGTCCCTGGATTTACAACCGTATAATTTAAGATTGTATCCGCTACGTAGTTGTCATCATCTGCATCAAAATTATCCTTTTTTACGATATTTCCATATGTAAACTTCAGTGCGTTTTTTACAAGACCGAGTTTATTCTTTTCAGTTACTTCTTGAAATTCTGCCCGGATAGGGTTAAGATTGCGGAACGCGCCCAACCCACTCAATTCCGCTGTCTTTCATTGTTCTCATCGGCTGACACCTCCAATCCCGCTTTATTTTTACGTTTGCATATGATTATTGCAATAACTGTGGCGATACCCACAACAACGACAACTCCACCCATGATACACAGAACCAGCACCCAATTATCCGTCAGCCATTTTACCGCTGCAATGATTCCGTAGGTAACTGCCCACAGGGCGACAAACAGAATCAGGCGAATGAGCCAATGAAAGAAAGAACCGCTTGTGCTGCCGTCAATCATCCCGCCGCTGTACATATCGCCGACGCAACGGTAAGCAACAGCGTATGCAGCGGCACCGATCACAGCCAAAATCAGATACTCCCAGTACCATTCTATAGGGAGTCCCAAAGGGTCGGTCAGTATTTCGAATATAAACTTAAACACCCTCGCAGACCTCCTTTACTCGAACAACTTCGCCACACGCTCAGTCACGGAAAGTTCCAATTCCTTAAATCTGGTCTCAAGTTCCTCGCTCGGCGTAGATGGCTGATATTTATAGAAATACCGTGTGAAAGGGATCTCCGCGCCGGTTTTGATAACAGGCTTCTTTGCACCGAGGTTCTCCTCAAAGAATGCGGTGGCATCCGGGATGTGCGGCAGGACTTCTCTTGCCATATAATCCTCAATGCTTTCTTCCCATTTCACCAGCTCGGTGTCCTTGGTTTCCTTATCATAGATGATGTTACCCTTGCGGTCACGCTGAATCTCGGCATTCTTGTCCATGATGGAAAGTCCGTCTGCGATTTTCTCAATCAACTTTTTATCTGCCGTCACGGAGGAAAGGACTTTCGTCAGCACAGGCAGGAATGCCGCCGGAGAATTATAAACCTGCTCCGAAACCGCCGCTTTCAGTGCAGAGACAATTGCTTCATAAACAAGCTGGTTATTCTGATAAGCTTCCAGCTTTTTCTGATCTTTGCCGGTCAGTTCTTCAGCATTTTCCAGCTCGTCCACCTTGGCCTGGTCATAGAGAGAAGAAAGCGCACCTTTGGACAGCATGGCTTCCATGCGTTCCTCCGTAATGGCATAGCTACGCTGGAGGGGCTGCATGACCGTATATTCCCGGTAAATGAACTCCTCATTATTATAAATCTTGCAATATTCATTATCCGTAAAGTCTGCATAAAGCCGCGTTACAGCACTGCGATCTTCCGAAGAAATTTCGTTTTTCTTATCGCCCAGAGCCTTACGCAGTTTTTTGTAGAATGTTGAGGCATCGATCAGCTGAATCTTGCCCTTGCGTTCAGCCCGCTTGTTCTTGGAAAGCACCCAAATATATGTAGCAATACCGGTGTTATAAAACAGGTCATTGGGCAGTGCAATGATGGCTTCGATCAGATCGTTTTCCAGCATCCAACGGCGGATCTGGCTCTCACCAGATGCATTCCCGCCGGAGAACAGCGGACTGCCGTTTTCGATGATAGCGGCACGGCCAAAGTTATCGTCCATTTTGTCGATGGCAGACTGCAAAAACAGCATCTGCATATCGCCAGAGCCGGGCAGTCCCGCACCCCAACGACCATCGAAGCCCTTCTGATATTCTGCGTTGACGGCATCCTCAACGCCTTCGGCGGCATCTTTACCGCCCCATGCAGTACCAAACGGCGGATTTTCAAGCACAAAGCGCATTTTGGTGGACTTGAAACGGTCGGCTTTCATGGTGTCCTGATAGCAGATATTTTCGGCATTCTGTCCCTTGATGAGCATCTCTGCAAGGCACATAGCGTAAGACTCCGGGTTGATCTCCTGCCCGAACAGTCGCACATCGGCAGAGGGATTATAACGCTTGATGAAATTGTACCCGGTGGAGAGCATACCGCCCGTGCCGCAGGCCTGATCCAATATGGTGATGACCTTGCCATCGTCAAAGATATCATCGCAGCCTTCGGCAAGCAGAATATTGACCATCAGCTTGATAATATCTCGCCCAGTGTAGTGATCACCGGCCTCGGCGTTTTCAGAAAACTTACGGATCAGTTCCTCAAAAATGTATCCCATCTTCACATTGTCGATGGTGCGAGGATTGAGATCAAGCTCGGAGAACGCCTTGATGACGGAAAGCAGACGGTTATTCTTATCCATCTTGTCGATTTCTTCACCGAAGTTCAGACCGCGCTCCTTGGACATCAGAATTTCCAGCACGTTTGCAGAGAAACCCTGCAGATAACTCTTGAAATTGTCGGCAATGTGGTCTGCGTCATTTACAAGTTCTGCAAGGTCAAACTCACTGGTGTTATAAAACTGGAAGCCGGAAATACGGTACATCGCCTTTGCCGGGAAATTCGGGTTTGCTTTGAACTGGTCGACAACCTTACGCTTTGTAGGTGCAAGTGCACACTCAAAACGGCGGATAATGGTCATCGGAATGATAACATCCTTATATTTATCGCTTCTATATGGTCCACGCAGTTTGTTTGCGATAGACCAGATAAAGTTTACTTCTGTAGAAACATCAATAGGGGAATCATCCCACATTGCGTCAATTACGCTGTTTTCTGGCATTTTTTATTCTCCTCAGTTTGTCGTTATTTTACATTTTATACTCGAATATGTTCCATTATCAGAACTTTGCCTTGTTTGTCATCATGTTGTAGTGCTGGCTTTGTTCCAAGGCTTCAAATATCATCTTGAATACCCTCTTATATGCTTCGACGTCATCGTAGTCCTCCACATAATTGAGACCGTCGCTGATACCGTTGGGGTTATTGATATAAGCCAGCAGTGAAGAAGCAAGCTGATAATCAGTCATATCAGGCTGGCCGTCTTCGACTGGCTTGATGAATTTTTCGCGGTTCTCCTTTTTTTCCAGAACGAGCTCACGGAGGTCGCTACCTTCGTAGCCGCAGAGCTGAAGAAAGTAATACTCCAGAATACGGCGCATCACATTTAGTGCTGGAATTGTGGACTGCAAATCTCGGAGTTCTTCCCAAAGGGCTGCATAGGAGTTCTGGACAGGATTATAGTTTTCCTGCTCCGAAGGAATTTCCTTGCTCTGACGGACACAGAGCTTTACGGTCGAAATATTATCGCTCTTACGGATTATGTAGAAAGAAGTGCAAAGATAATAAGAGATTTGCTGGTAAGTGATCTCACGATGAAAGTACACGTTGTGCGTTAGAATGAATAGCTGCTTGATGTAGTCACCAGGCACCTGCGGATTCAGGTATTCGGTATTGTTTCGGCAAACATTGATCATCTCTCTTACAATAGAGCTGACAATGAACAGTGCTGTGCTATCCATACTGGACACAGGGTCATCAATAACGACAATCTTATCCTTGATCTCCTTGTTGTTCTTGCTACCGCGAACCAGATGGTAGAAATACAGGAATGCAATAAAATTCCGTTCACCTTCACTTAGGTTCTCGGCAACAGAATTGTCATTACGAATGATTTCGTAGGCATTCTCTTCATCCGCCTTGGCACGAATGCTGAAGCCTTGGAATCCGGACTCGCGGAGAATCTTATTGATACTGTCGATTGCTGCTTCCGTATTTGCATTATGCTTATTCAGCTCAGAGATTTCTTTTGTCAGATCAGAGATTTCCTTGCGAAGTTGAATTCCGTGGGCTGTTATTTCTTTAAGTTCCTTATTCAAACGTGTAACTTCGTCATTGTATTTTTTCACTTCATCAGCAAGCAAATAGGCGAGATGCTGCATAATTGCCATTTTGCATTTTGCTTTGCTTGTTTTCTTTTCATTGACTACATCATTGTTTGACTTGATTACCTTATTGATGTCGTCGATGATGCCGCCAATTTCAAGAAGAAGTGTGTCAGTATCTTCAAGAGAGACGGTGGTGGCTGGGTCTTTGCACTTATCAGCAATGCGCTGACGGTTGATTTTAAAACTGCTCTCAAGCAGCGCAATTTTTTCCTGATAAGTTTTCAGGTTGATAGTTTCAAGAACATCAGTCATGTTCGCCTTTAGTTCACGGACGATCTCTGCGGTTTCAACTTCATATGTAGTCTTGAATTGACTGAGCTCACGAATTTCCTGTTGATACTGCGCATCAAAGCATGTCGCAATATCCGTTTCAAAAGAAGTTGGTAAAGTCTGCTGACAATAAGGACATTTTCCAGCTGCTGCGGCAGAATAGTGGGCATGACCTTCGCGAACCCATGAAGAAGCCGAAATACCTAACGCTTTCATAAAGTTCGCAAACGGGGTGTCGCTGCTACTGACAATTATCATGTCCAAAAGCTCCTTTCCTGGCAGACCGCCGTAGGTGGCTTTTGAACCAGCACGCTTGAATTCCGGATAAGTTCTTGCTGTATCATCGAAAGCAACATCGTAGAGCTGCTCAAGTTTTGCAATGTCCATTTTGGTCGGAGATTTTTCGGCAAGGACTGCATCTGTAAAGCTCTTTTTCTGCTTTTTGCCATCCATGCATTTTTCAAAGCGCTTCCGAATATCAGCAGTGGTCGTGAAGCAAGTTTCCTGAAGCCCTATCATTGTGGCATCTATACCATTTTTTTTGGCCATGTAGTCTTCAAGTGCTTTTGTGCGTTCGTCAGACTTTTCTTTTTTCTTTTCAGTCAATTCGGCAATCTTCTTCTTTGCCTCAATATCTTCTTCACCGAAGATAAAGACACCAGCCAAATCTCCGTAATTTTTAAAGTTGTCGTTTATGAAGTCTTGATTATAAACGAGGACATCGTAATCGTTACGGGTCTTCCCATCGGCCCACTCAACGCCATCATCCTCGTCAATGGAGTGAGCGATGGATGACTTTCCAACGCCGTTATTGCCATAGAAGAAGTTTATAAAAGTGAGATTGGTGACCGGCATATTTGAAAAAGTGGCGCGATCGAGAGTGATTTTCGTAATAGCCGAAGGAATCTTTCTCTGCATATATCCCATACCTTTCTTTGTTTAGTTTTGAAAGCGACATTCGCGGATTCACTAGTCCACTTCGAAAATCTTGAACATGTAGCTCTTATCCACTTTATAAAATGTGAGCTTGCTTTATTTTATTCGAGTACGAACGGTACCCAGACTAATGTTGAGGTGTGCCGCTATGTCTTTAAGTTTTTCCATTTTTAACAGTAACTTATTCGTGTTCGCATTTCATTATACTTTCTCCGTTTCTTTCTGTGTCTGTATTCAATGATTTAGAGCTTGAATACATTGTACCCGTGCTGCTCGAAAACTTCTATCATGTTTATTTTCTTTATAGACCAATGCGTCCGGCAGAGTTCGTTATAATACCTAGCACCGTCAATGCACAAATCTTCAGCCATATCGATCAATATTTGTTGTGGGAAGGTGTTCAGAATTTGAAAGTAAACTTTGATCCCATTGTCCTGAATTTTTATATCATTCACATAGCCATAATAAGCCATGTGGTTCGGATCGGTTTTTGAGAAATTATGATTCTCGCTGCAGAACAGCGCCGGAAATGTTTTTATAATCTGAATTGCTTCAGGTGTCAACGAGGCGCATTGCGCTTTCATTTCTTCTGAAGTGCATTCGGTCAAGGTGCGGTTCTTTGGCATTATGAATGTCGGCTGGTCGTATTTTTCATCACCGAGGACAAACAGGTTGAAACAGTCATAATTGAATGTCACACTTTGTGGAGCGGTTAATCTGTTATTAGGTTGAAAGCCATTCATGATCAAAATTGTTTGCTTGACTGTTGTATCGAAATGTTCCACATGGCCAATCTGGGTGTTACCACTTCCTTCTTGTTTGAACTCCAAAGGCGTTGACCGTCCGGGACTTACTATCTGCAGAGGTTGACTGCTCGAAGTTACTATCTTATTGTCTTTTTCCATTGTGTCAATTCTCCTTATTGTCGGCGTGATAGCGTTCTATGTGGCCGATTTGAGTATTGTTATCTCCGTGCTGCGTGAAGTTGAACACAAACGGATGGTTCACGGTCTGCTGAACAGTCTGAGGCTGTGGTTCCTTGTAGATTTCGGTTTCGACAGACTCGGCATCTCCATCGACAGAAGATTCTTTTTCCTTCAATTCTGGAACTTTCACGATCAGTTCATCAAGGACGCCTTCACCCATATTCGCTACATAGTTTCGTTTGCCACCGCCTTGTGAGGGACACCACTCATCATAAGTCATCTGACCTACAGTATTATCTTTTTGGAAAACAACTGCATAGTGCCATACTCCAAGCAAGAGAGACGGGAGGTACACTTCTGATAGGTCGCCAAATGCGGCTTTTTTGATTTTTTCATCATTCTCGCCTATGAAGAACTCATCCTGTTCCGGAATAGACTGATCCTTTTGGATGAGATCGATGAGAGCCTTAACCAGTAGCTCATGCTTTCGAACTGCTGTGCCAGTGTCGAGAAAATCCTGTATAAAAGCAGTCATAGGTTTCAACGCTTCTTGGTATGAGGTTTTTATACGAGAATCAAATGTGCGAACCTCTGGTGTATCGCCAAACGGTAGATACGTTCCATCGGAGATCTTGCACGACTTATAGTCGTTTGTTTTTCCTTTATTCAGCCCATTTTTCGGTACCTGATAATTAGGGTTGATGACCTTGATTAGCCCTATCAAAACCTCAGGATCAGAGAGACCATCCCTCTCGCCATTATAGTGTTCTCTTACTTTAACTCGCTGCTTTAGTGCTTGCAATACCAAGGTGAAGAAAGTGCCTCCACAAAGGCGGGGATAAACGCAATTTGACACAGTTCACTCCTCCAATTTACTCTATTTTCACAGAAATGAGGGTTTGGGTGATGAATACCATAACCTTAAAAAAATCTATTAAATCATATTATATCACAGAAAATTCCAAATTACAATCTTTTAAGTCAAATTCAATGTTATAAAACAATGGATTTTCACATTTTTTAAAATAAAACCCTCAGAACCTAAAGAACCTTACGAACTATGGCAGCCGAACTTCAGAACGATAGGATAGTATTGTAAGAAAACACATAAATTTGGTCATTCACAGGAGGAAAGCAAGAAAAATGTAAATTTGTATTTAAGTGACAATTAATTCCACTATGTTTGACATATCAAAGGTCTTTAACTCTTTGATATAAACCACCATTGCCGCACGAATTGATCACCGTGACCCAACGGCAATGGCGGACAATAGAACAGTACAGCTGCCTTGTGGGTAGGTTAGCTGCAATCCGAAACGGAGAACTCCGTTTGGACTGCGGTTGGGTTTCCTATACCCTTTTTGGGCAGCACTCATGAGTCCTCCGTTTCGAGAAATCGAAAATCGGAGGACTTTTTATGACAAATGATGAAAAACAGTACTACATATTTATCCGTTCCACAGGTGAACGTGTTCCCGTTTCCAAAGGGGAGTTCAATAACTACTACCGTGAAATCAACGCTTTCAGACAGCGTCAGCAGTACCATGGCAAGTGTGTATGCCCTGCCAAAAAGCGCCTTTCCTGTGATATGGATTGCTTTACATGCCCGTTCAGGAGAGCCGGCGATGCGATTTCCCTTGATTATTGCATGACCGATGACGAGGGCAACGAAAAGGCGATGGCTGATACTGTTTCCACATCTTCTCCTCTTATTGAGGATCTTGTGGCTGATCGTATCGTACTTGAATCCCTTGTAGCCCGTCTTACCGAAATTATGCCGCAGGCACTTGAAATAATTAATATGCGTCTTGATGGTATGACGAATACGGATATTTCTAAAGCAATCGGTATCCCTCGCAAGACCTTTACAGACCGTTGGAATAAGGCTGTATCTATCGTAAAGAAAGATTTTCCTAATGTTTTCTAAAAGCTGTGAAAACACTCCGCCAAAACGATATGTTTGTCCGCAATGGGTAGTGAAGGGGTTCACCGATACTACTCCTTGCGGGAGGTGAGAATATGGAAGAAGCAAGAAAAGTACAGTCGGCGGATGATGAGCTTATCAGCGTTCTTGCTGATATAAGCACAGTATCCAAGCGGCTGGCAAACAAACTTGTTCAGATCAAGCAGCAGAGTAAATCAATGGAAGGAGTGAGAAAGAATGAGCAAATTAAGCGAAATAGTACTGATCATCAGAGAATTGTCGGATATTGTATCATCTTTGAATGATATCGTGAGCAGGCTGAATGTGCTTTTCTCCACGGAAGATAAGCCAACTATCCAGAGTGCTGAGCCGAAGAAACTGCCGAAAAAGCAGCTTACTCTTGAGGAAGTCAGAGCCGTATGTGCTGAAAAGTCCCGTGCAGGATTTACTTCAGAAGTTAAGGCAATAATCGCAAAGCATGGTGCGGACAGGCTTTCGGCTGTAAAACCCGAAGACTATGAGTCCGTCCTCGCAAATGTGGAGGTGTTGGGAAATGCCTGATAAACACGCAATTCTCTCGGCTTCAAGCAGTCATATTTGGATTTCTTGCCCACCGGCGGCTCAGCTTTGCGCTAAATTTCCCAACACCACCAGTGAATATGCAATGGCGGGAACTGCAGCCCACATGCTTGCAGAACACAAGCTGAAAACTATGCTCGGAATGGAAACTACCGACCCTACCGAAAACCTCACCTCCTTTGATGAGGAAATGGATAACTGTACTTCCGATTACGCTGCATACGTTTCGAAGCAGGTCGAAAAGGCAAAATCAGCCTGTGAAGACCCTATCGTTTTGGTCGAACAACACCTTGATTTCTCCAAATGGGTTCCGGACGGGTTCGGCACCGGTGACTGCGTTATCGTTGCCGACGGCACCCTCTCCATAATTGACCTTAAATACGGTAAAGGTGTGGAAGTTAATGCTGAAAACAATTCTCAACTTTTGCTTTATTCTCTCGGTGCTTTGGAGTTGTTTGACGGTATCTATGATATTGATACGATCAGCATGACCATATTCCAGCCCCGAAGGTATAACATCAGCACATACACAATTTCCAAGGATGAACTTCTCAGCTGGGCAGAAGTGGTTCTTGTTCCGGCAGCCAAACTTGCAGCTAAAGGTGAAGGTAATTTCAAAGCGGGAGAGCATTGTCGCTTCTGCAAGGTAAGGACAAACTGTCGTAAACGTGCAGAGTACAATCTTGAACTTGCCAGATATGACTTTGAACCTCCGGCAATGCTTGATGATATTGAAATTGCCGCCATTCTTGCCAAAGCTGACGAACTCATATTTTGGGCAGCTGACGTTAAGGAATATGCTCTGCGTCAGGCTCTCAGCGGCGTTACATACGATGGCTTTAAAGTCGTTGAAGGACGTTCCAACCGCAAGTATACCGATGAAAAAGCTGTCATTGATGCAGTAAAGTCCGCAGGATTTGACCCGTATGAGCATAGTATTCTCGGAATTACTGCTATGACCACACTTCTCGGAAAAAAGAAATTCAACGAACTGCTCGGTGGACTTATCGAAAAGCCACAGGGCAAGCCAACATTAGTTCCTTTGTCTGACAAACGTCCGGCAATCAATACAGCAAATGATGATTTCAAGGAGGAAAACTAACTATGAGTAAAATTGCAAATCCTACAAAGGTAATTACAGGTCCTAAGACAAGGTGGAGTTATGCAAACGTATGGGACGCAAAGTCCATCAACGGCGGCACTCCCAAGTACAGCGTTTCACTTATCATTCCAAAGTCCGATGTTAAGACCGTAGCAAAGATCAATGCAGCTATTGAGGCTGCATACACCGAGGGTGAATCCAAGCTTAAGGGAAACGGCCGCACTGTTCCTGCACTCTCTGCTATCAAGACCCCTCTCCGTGACGGTGATGTTGAGCGTCCCGATGACCCCGCTTATGCTAACAGTTATTTTATTAACGCAAACTCTGCAACTGCCCCCGGCATCGTCGATGCTGACTGCAATACTATTCTTGAACGCAGCGAAGTTTACAGTGGCGTGTACGGCAGAGCGTCTATCAGCCTTTATGCTTTTAATTCTAACGGCAACAGGGGTATCGCTTGCGGACTTAACAACCTTCAGAAGATTGCAGACGGTGAACCTTTAGGTGGCAGATCTCGTGCAGAGGACGATTTTGCTGCCGATGATGATTTCCTTGCGTGAGGTGCTTTATGACAGATTTTCAGAATTTTATGCTTATGTTTTGCTTCGGTATCTCGGTAGGTGCGGTAATCGGAAATATAGTGATTTTTATTGATGTGTTGAGAGAGTATTTCAAGCATCGCAAGCGTTCAGGAAAAGATACGTGATCCGTGAGGGCGGTGGCATCTGCTGCCGCCCTTTTCTGAGGTGAAAACTATGAAAAAAATCAAATCTATGTCTATTGACCTTGAAACATTCAGTGATGTTGACCTTTCCAAGTGCGGTGTGTACAGATATGCTGAATCTCCCGCTTTTGAGATACTTCTTTTTGCTGTTTCAATAAATTGCGGCGAAGTCGTGGTTTATGATTTGGCGCAGGGTGATACGATTCCCGAGGATATTATTGCTGCTTTGACGGACAATACCGTTATTAAATGGGCGTTCAATGCCTCTTTTGAGAGAGTGTGTCTGTCGAGATACCTTGGCTTGCCCTACGGAGAGTATCTTGAACCGTCATCGTGGAGATGCTCTATGATATGGGTTGCATACATGGGACTTCCGCTTTCCCTTGCAGGTTCGGGAGCAGTTCTCGGTTTATCTGAACAGAAATTAAAGGAATGCAAAGACCTCATAAGATACTTCTGTATTCCTTGCGCACCCACAAAGGCAAATGATGGGAGAACAAGAAATCTTCCTGTTCATGCTCCCGAAAAATGGGAACTTTTCAAGGCATATAACAAGCGTGACGTTGAAGTTGAAATGTCTATTCAAGATAAACTTCGTAAGTTTCCCGTTCCGAATTTTGTATGGAAAGAATACTGCCTTGACCAGCAGATTAACGACCGTGGGATTGCTCTTGATATGGCGGTTGTGAATAATGCAATACTTTTTGACGAGTGTTCAAAGGCTTTTCTTTCTGCGAAAATGCAGGAACTTACCTCTCTTGATAACCCGAATTCCGTTTCTCAGATGAAACAATGGCTTTCGGAAAATGGTCTGAATACCGATACTCTCGGTAAAAAGGCTGTTGCGGAACTTATAAAAACTGCACCGAAATCTCTTGCAGATGTACTGGAACTCCGCAAAAAGCTGGCGAAATCCTCAGTAAAGAAGTATCAGGCAATGAAAAATGCTGTTTGCTCCGACGGACGCGCACACGGAATGTTTCAGTTCTACGGTGCAAACCGCAGCGGTAGGTGGGCAGGGCGGCTTATTCAGCTGCAAAATCTTCCGCAGAACCATATTTCAGACCTCGAACAGGCTCGTGAACTTGTGAACAGCGGGAACTACACTGCTATGGAATTGCTCTATGATGATATTCCAGACACGCTTTCTCAGCTTATACGCACGGCATTTGTGCCGAAAACGGGTATGAAATTCATTGTTTCGGACTTTTCGGCTATCGAAGCAAGAGTTCTGTCATGGTTTGCCGGAGAACAATGGCGTCTTGATGTATTTACGAAAGGCGGCGATATCTATTGTGCGTCTGCATCGCAGATGTTTCGTGTACCCGTTGAGAAACATGGGGTCAACGGGCATCTTCGTCAGAAAGGCAAAATAGCCGAACTTGCGTTGGGTTATGGCGGTTCTGTCGGCGCTTTGAAATCAATGGGCGCATTGGAGATGGGACTTTCGGAGGACGAGCTTCAGCCGCTTGTTGATATGTGGCGCAGTTCCAATCCAAACATAGTGAATTTTTGGTGGGCAGTCGACCGCTGCGTCAAACAGACGATAAAAGAGCGTATTCCTGCTGAAACACATGGGATAAAATTCTCATACCAAAGCGGAATGTTATTTATTACGCTCCCGAGCGACAGAAGGCTTTCATACGTTAAACCCCGCATTGGAGAAAACATATTCGGCGGTGAGTCTGTTACCTATGAAGGTGTGGGTTCAACAAAGAAATGGGAGCGTATCGAAAGCTACGGTCCTAAGTTCGTGGAGAATATTATTCAGGCTGTCAGCAGAGATATACTGTGCTACGCTATGAAAGATCTCAAAGATTACAGAATATGCGGTCACGTTCACGATGAACTTATCATTGAATGTCCTACTGATACAAATCTGTCCGATATATGCGAAATGATGGGCAGAACTCCGCCTTGGGCAAAAGGACTTCCGCTTCGTGCAGACGGCTACGAATGTGAATTTTACAAAAAAGATTGAAAGGAGTGCTTTTTGATGTTCACTATTTACAGTTCCGATGTTATTGGCAATCCGGCAAATTGTATCTATCCACATGAGCAGAAAATACTCGATGAATCAACACTTAAGGCAGCAGTCAGCCATGATTATGTGTGTGCCAAGTACAAGAACAGCTACAGAAGCAATGATAATTTTCTCGGCAGCGATTGCCTTACAGTTGACTGCGACAATGACCATTCAGAAAATTCGAAAGATTGGGTAACTCCCGATGATGTAAGGGCAGCTTTTCCGGATGTGACCTTTGGTATCCATTACAGCAGAAATCACATGAAAGCCAAAGGCGGCAAACAGGCACGTCCGAAATTTCATGTGCTTTTCCCGATTGACTATATTACAGACGCAGAATTATATAACACTATGAAGAAGCAGATTAACTTTCTCTTTCCTTTCTTCGATACAAAGGCTCTTGATGCTGCAAGATTCTTCTTCGGTACAAATCCCGCTGATGTCGAAGTATATCAGGGGAGTATGAATCTTACCGAGTTCCTTGAAGATGATATCTTTGCCGAAGATATGCCGAACGGACAAGTTGCAGCTATACCCGAGGGACAGCGTAATGCGACTATGTCCCATTTTGCCGGACGTGTTATAAAACGCCTTGGAAATACAGATGAAGCATATCAGCAATTCTTGAAACAGGCTGAAAAGTGTGACCCTCCTCTTGAAAGCGATGAGTTGAATTCAATATGGAACAGCGCAGTAAAATTCGGCAAAAAGGTATCCAAGCAGGCAGGATATATTCCTCCCGAGCAGTACAATGCTGATATGAAGCTGAAACCCGATGATTATTCCGATATCGGACAGGCTAAGGTTCTCTCCCGTGAATACAGCGGAGAACTTGTTTTTACCGATGCTACGGATTTTATGCGTTATGACGGGATCCGTTGGGCGGAATCAAAGCAGCTTGCAGTCAGCGCTTGCGAGGATTTCCTCGACAAACAGCTTACAGAAGCTAAGTTTGCCATTGAAAAGGCTGAAAATGCCCTCGTAAAATCCGGCATTGATAAGGACGCTGTTATGGCAGGCGGCAAGGAACTGCAAAAGGCAATAAACGAAAACAGCGAAAAAGCCTTTGCAGAATATTCAGCTGCAGTTGCATACAAGGCGTTCGTTATGAAACGTAGGGATATGAAGTATATTATATCGGCATTACAGGCAGCAAAGCCTATGCTTCTGCGTGATATAAAGGATTTTGATTCGCAGGAATTTCTGCTGAATACACCTGCCGCTACATACGACCTGCGTACCGGTGAAAGCAACGAGCACTCTGCTTCTGACCTCATAACAAAAGTGACCGCTGTGTCGCCCGATGATGAAAATATGGATATATGGCTGGAGGCTGTAAAAAGCATTTTCTGCGGTGATACTGAGCTTATTGAGTACGTTCAGCAGATAGTCGGGCTGTCGGCAATAGGCAAGGTGTATTTGGAAGCTTTGATTATATCCTATGGCGAGGGCAGAAATGGTAAGTCTACGTTCTGGAACACTATTTCCCGTGTGCTTGGCTCGTACATCGGCAGTATATCTGCCGATGCCCTCACAATGAAGTGCACTCGCAACGTTCGACCCGAGATGGCTGAACTTAAGGGAAAGCGGCTTGTTATTGCAGCGGAACTTGAAGAAGGTATGCGGCTGAATACCTCTGTGGTAAAGCAGCTGTGTTCGACCGATGAAGTTTCGGCAGAGAAGAAATATCGTGATCCTTTCAAATTTATCCCTACGCATACCCTCGTGCTGTACACAAACCATCTTCCAAGAGTCGGTGCAAATGACGAGGGCACTTGGCGTAGGCTTATAGTTATACCCTTCAATGCAAAAATTGAGGGTAAGTCCGACATCAAAAATTATGCAGATTTCCTTTTTGAAAAAGCAGGAGGAGCAGTGCTGTCATGGATTATCGAAGGCGCGAAGAAGGTCATCGAATATAATTTCAAGCTGACTATTCCGCAATGCGTAAGTGATGCCATCGAAAAGTACCGTGAGAATAACGACTGGCTTTCTATGTTCATCGAAGACTGCTGCGAGGTCGATGCGTCATATATACAGAAGTCGGGAGAGCTTTATCAGGAGTACCGTGCGTACTGTGCGAGAACCGGAGAATATACAAGGAGCACTACGGATTTTTACACAGGACTTGATTCCGCAGGCTTTTCAAAGCGTAAAACAAAGACCGGTGTCATAGTCTACGGAATCCGCTTAAAATCAGACTTTATGGACGATTAAAACCATAAAGGTGACGGTCGGTGGAGGTTTGATTATAAACTCCCCTTTAGGGCTGAATTTTTATAAAAAATGCTCTATAAGAAAGTTTATGAAAAGAGTATCACCGACCATCACCATTGACGATAAAGGAGCTGCAAATGGGTGAAAAACAGATAGAACAAAAGCTTGTGAAAGCTGTCAAAGCAAAAGGAGGTCTGTGTCTGAAATTCGTGTCACCAAGTTTTGATGGAATGCCGGACAGATTGATACTCCTTCCTGTTGGCAAAATCGCCTTTGCCGAACTAAAAGCAACGGGCAAGAAACCAAGACCTCTGCAGATAGCAAGACACAAAGCTTTGATGAACCTCGGATTTCGGGTATTCATCATTGACAGTGCAGAACAGATAAAGACAATACTTGATGAAATGATTGGAGGAGATGCCAAATGAATTTTATACCTCATAGCTATCAGCAGTATGCCATTGACTATATTGAAAGTCACAGCATTTCCGCAGTGCTTCTTGACATGGGACTTGGCAAAACAAGCATAACGCTGACAGCAATAAATGACCTGCTATTCGACAGCTTTGATGTACATAAGGTTCTGGTTGTTGCACCGCTGCGTGTGGCTCGTGACACATGGTCAGCTGAAATCGAAAAGTGGTCGCATCTTAAAGATCTGCGTTACAGCGTTGTGGTCGGCACAGAACGGGAAAGGCTCAAAGCTCTCAGTATTCCCGCAGACATCTACATCATCAACCGAGAGAATGTTCAGTGGCTTGTTGAGGACAGCGGTTTCTCTTTCGATTTCGATATGGCTGTTATTGACGAGTTGTCCTCTTTCAAGAACCACCAGTCAAAACGGTTCAAGGCTTTTATGAAGGTTCGTCCCAAGCTGAAACGCATAGTGGGTCTTACCGGTACTCCTGCCGGAAACGGCTTGATGGACTTGTACGCAGAGTTTCGTCTGCTTGATATGGGAGAAAGGCTTGGACGATTTATCAGCCAGTACCGTGATGCATACTTTCAGCCTGACAAACGAAATGGTATGATAATCTACAGCTACAAGCCGCTGCCTTATGCTGAACATCAGATTTATGACAGAATATCTGACATTACCATTTCGATGAAAGCCACCGACCACCTTAAAATGCCTGAACTGATAAATTCGGAGTACACTGTGCAGCTTACGGAAAAGCAAAAGGAAAAGTACGAAAAGCTGAAAAAGGAGCTTGTTCTTACTTCCGATGATAACGAAGTAACTGCCGCAAATGCTGCAGCACTTTCAAATAAGCTGTCACAGATGGCAAGCGGAGCAGTTTATTCCGATGACGGCAGTATCGTTAAAGTACATGACGGTAAGCTTGACGCTTTGGAGGATATAATCGAAAGCATGAACGGAAAGCCGCTGCTTGTGGCTTACTGGTTCAAGCATGACCTTGAACGTATCAAGAAACGGTTTGATGTTCGAGAGATAAAGTCAAGCGAAGATATTTCCGATTGGAACAGCGGCAAAATTCCCGTTGCACTTATCCATCCTGCATCAGCAGGACACGGCTTGAATCTTCAGAGCGGTGGTTCAACACTTGTATGGTTTTCTTTACCATGGAGTTTGGAACTCTATCAGCAGACGAACGCACGCCTTTGGAGACAGGGTCAGACATCAAACACGGTGGTAATACAGCACATAATCACCAAGGACACCATTGATGCAAAGATACTGAACGCACTGAAAGCTAAGGACACAACACAGGCTGAGCTTATTTCAGCTGTTAAGACATGCTTATGATTTACGGAGGTGTAGAATATGACCGCAAAGGATTATTTATTGCAAGCACGTTTTCTTGATGACCGCATCAATTCCAAGACTCAGCAGATTGCGTCACTCAACGAGCTTGCTGCAAAATGCACCACAACCTTTTCCGATATGCCGAGAAACCCCAATCGGGGACATTCCCGTGTCGAAGACTGCGTCATAAAAATCGTTGATTTGGAAGACAGCATTAAAAAGGATATTGAAAAGCTTGTGGATTTGAAGAAAGAGATAATGGGCGTAATCAAGGCTGTGCCGAATGTTGAATATCAGACTCTCCTTGAAAAACGTTACCTCTGCTTTATAACTTGGGAGCAGATTGCGGTGGATATGAATTACTCCATGCAGCACATACATCGTATGCACAGCGCTGCATTGAAAGAAATTGTTGTGCCGGAGTAACATGAGAGTAAATGTGATAGAATGAGATTGCCGATATATGTTATTATTATGATAGCAAAGAATACAGAAAGCCATGTAGGAAAAACCTGCGTGGCTTTTCCTATACCAAAGGAGATGAACCCAATGCCCAGACGACCGCAGCGACCGTGTTCCTATCCCGGCTGTCCGAATTTATGTGACGGGCAGTATTGCGAGAAACATAAAACCGAAGCACGGAGGAAGTACGATAAGTATGAGCGCCCCGCTGATATAAACAAAAAGTACGGCCGTACCTGGAAGCGTATCCGTGACATATATGCCGAAGAGCATCCTTTGTGTGAGATGTGCTTACAAAACGGGCGGCTGACACCTGTGGAGGAAGTTCATCATATCAAGCCCCTCTCTCAGGGCGGCACACACTCAAAGGATAATCTTATGAGCCTATGTCAGTCTTGTCATACGAAAATCCACCACGATATTGGTGACCGAAAATAAAGGACTACCCGCATGAAGGTAGTCCAAAATGTATGGCGGAGCGGACAGGATTCGAACCCATCGCAGCACGCTTGTAACGTTATTACCATTTTCATAGATTTCACAGACATACTTGATCACTCCGCGTGTACCGCACCAAACCGTGTTGTTTCTGTTTTCCATAATCTTTTCATCTCCTTCAAAATAAGTCAAAACAGCAATAAGCGTTTGTACAAATGTTAAAAGGAGTGTTATTACATCAATCGGAAATCTGGATGCAAGGAAAAGGGCAATAGCGATTACCAACTATTTAATTATAATTATTATATCACTTTTTCTATGATTTGTCAATTTTTAGACCGGTAGGGGCGGTCAAATCTCTGTACCTATCATATCGGGCAACGGCGTGGGGTTTCGTGTGTAAAAATAGGGGTTCAAACGGGGTATTAAACCCCTTGCTCAAAAACGAGGTGAGAAAGATAGCTAAAGACGGTACAAACAGGGGTGGCAGACGAGTCCGTGCAGGAGGAAAGCCCACTCCTGCGGCTGAAAAAATACAAAAAGGGCAGAACGCCAAAATAATAAGCAATGACATTCCCAACTTTGACGCAGAGGAGCTGGACGCAGTTGATTTGCCGGAGGGCGCTGTGCTTAACGGCGTGGATATGCCAAAGCCGGGAGAATATCTTTCGGCAAGGCAGAAGAATGGTATTCCGCTTGGTGCTGATGAAATATACAAGGAAATATGGCTGTGGCTGAAACAAAGAAACTGTGAGAATCTTGTAAACAAGCGGCTTGTTGAAGCCTACGCACAGGCTTTTGCACGATACATTCAGTGCGAAGAAGCAATCAGCAGCTATGGCTTGCTCGGTAAACACCCCACAACCGGCGGTGTTATTGCATCGCCCTTCGTGCAGATGTCGCAGCAGTTTCAGAAAAGTGCCAACCTTATTTGGTACGAAATTTATGGTATTGTCAAGGAGAACTGCACCGAGCCTGTGGGTGATGATCTGAATGATACAATGGAGAAGCTGCTCCGTTCAAGGAAAGGATAATACTATGCAGAATGATACGATGAATTTCTTCAAGGAACTTAAAAGCCAGCGACACCGACTTACACCACAGCAGTACAGAACCATAAAAGGACAGGCGGTCAAAGGAAATGTTGCTGATGCCCGTAAGGGACTGCAAAAAGTTATGAAAAGGAGGAACGGCGCATGAATACAACAAGCGAAATGCAGCTTATCTCCATAGACAAGCTGATCCCTTATGTCAATAACGCAAGAACTCACTCGCCGGAACAGCTTAACAAGCTGCGCTCCTCGCTGCGTGAGTTCGGATTTGTAAATCCCGTTATTATAGACAGAGATTTCAATGTTATTGCAGGACACGGTAGAATAATGGCTGCAAAGGCAGAGGGCATTACTGATGTGCCCTGTGTGTTTGTTGATTATCTTACTCCTGCTCAGAAGAAAGCATACATAATTGCAGATAACCGTATGGCTCTTGATGCAGGCTGGGACGAAGAAATGCTGAAAGTCGAAATTGAAGCTTTGCAGGCGGAAGATTTTGACCTCGCTTTGACGGGATTTGATGAAAAAGAGATCGCAGCCTTTTTCGATACGGACGATGATGCAAAAGAAGATGGTTTTGATGTTGATGCAGAACTGGAGAAACCTTGTATTACAAAACAGGGTGACCTGTGGCTGCTTGGCAGCCACAGACTTTTCTGCGGTGACAGCACCAAGCCTGAAACCTATGAAGTGCTTATGGACGGCAAAAAGGCAAATCTCACGGTAACCGACCCGCCCTACAATGTAAATTATGAGGGGAGCGCAGGAAAAATCAAGAATGATAATCTTGAAAACGAGAAGTTCTATCAGTTCTTGCTGGACGCTTTCACCTGCATGGAAAAGACTATGGCTGATGATGCAAGCATCTATGTTTTTCACGCAGATACAGAGGGACTTAATTTCAGAAAGGCATTTGCTGATGCAGGTTTTTATCTCTCCGGAACGTGTATATGGAAGAAACAGTCACTTGTTCTCGGGCGTTCCCCGTATCAGTGGCAGCATGAGCCTTGCTTGTTCGGTTGGAAGAAGAATGGCAAGCATCAATGGTATTCCGACCGCAAGCAGACCACCATATGGGAGTTTGACAAGCCGAAGAAGAACGGTGACCACCCTACAATGAAGCCTGTTCCGCTTATTGCTTATCCCATAAAGAATTCAAGCATGAGCAACTGCATAGTTCTTGACCCGTTCGGCGGCAGTGGCAGTACGCTTATTGCTTGTGAGCAGACAAACCGAATTTGCTATACCATTGAACTTGACGAAAAGTTCTGCGATGTTATCGTGAAGCGGTATATTGAACAGGTCGGCTCGGCTGATAGTGTATCTGTGGTGCGTGATGGTAAGACAACAGGTTATAATGAATTGGAGAAATGAAAAATCCCCACAGCGACTCTGCCGAGTACAAGCTGTGGGGTAATGGTGTGGCGTTGCCTTGTGTGTATTTTGTTTTATCAGGTATAAAATTGGTCACTTTTTGTCGGGAGTAGATTTTCCAAGTTCGATTTTGCCGTGCTTTTCCTCAAACTGCTCAATACATTCACGGATAAGAACAATTATCTGACCGTTTGCTGAACGAGCTTCATAATCGGCAACGTAATGCAGTTTGTCCAGCATTTCATCATCAATTCGGATAGATAAACTCTTTATAGCCATATAAATCCTCCTGTATATGTTCATAATGGCTTTATTTTAACACCACTTTATGCTATAATGCATAGAGTGGACGCTATTTGTGTTCATAATATGTTTATTGTGAGGTTATTATGAAAGTAGCTGTTATTGGTTCAAGAAGTCTTTACGTTTCTGATTTAGAAAAGTATCTTCCCACAAATACCACGGAGATAGTTTCAGGAGGGGCAATAGGAGTAGATACCTCGGCAAGAGAATATTCCTTATCGCACGGTATAAAGCTAACAGAGTTTCTGCCCGAATACGAAAAATACGGAAGGTCCGCTCCGCTGAAACGGAATATTACAATTATTGAATATGCAGATATTGTTCTCGCTTTCTGGGACGGACAGTCCAGAGGGACAAAATTCGTTATTGACAACTGCCATAGGCTTGGCGTGGAGGTAAAAGTCTACATTCCGACATAATATTCAAGCCGTACATTGTGCATTACGCAGAATGTACGGTTTTCTGCTGATAATTGGTTGACTTATGTTCCTGTTTGAGTAATATGTGTAGTACAAAAACATAAGGAGGTACAGCGTATGACTGTATATTACAACGCACAGGACAGAAAGCAGTTGGTAAAGGCGATCAGCAAGTTCACAGAAACAAAGGCGGTATATATGAAAACACCTACATACGCTTATCGCATTGGTGATTTCACAGTAACAAAAGATGGCAACCTTGAATTTGAGGACAGCGTTGACGCCGCAAGCCTTTTAGCATATCTTGCAGAACAGGGTTTCATCGCCGAAACAGATGATACAAGTGCTGATACGCCACAGGAAACAACGAGCGAAGAAGTACCCGTCCATGTTGAAGAAGCTGCACACAGCGAAAATATTGGGCTTACAGTTGAAATTCCTCTTGAGGGTGTGGCGGTTGAAAACCTTACCAAGCTGATTGATGCCAAAAATACTCTTATCCGCAAAGCATTAGCTGTTGATGCGCTGCCTATCGAGGTCACGGACAGCACAGTGAAATTCCCGTGGTTCTCTGATTGCAGCGCAGATGAAAGCAAGGCATATACACATTTCGTTTCTGCACTTTGCAACCTTGCCGCAAATGCAAAGCGTGTGACTGCAAAGGAACGGAAAACCGATAATGACAAATACACATTCCGCTGCTTTCTTCTCCGACTTGGTTTTATCGGAATGGAATACAAGACCGAGCGAAAAATACTGCTGAGAAACCTTAACGGTTCATCGGCTTTCAGAAATGTAGGTGTTTCAAATGAGATTTCCGAGTAAAGACGAACTGGAATATTACCGCAGAAAATATCCTGTCGGCTGCCGTGTGGAGCTTGTTTCAATGGACGATCCCCAAGCACCGCCCATAGGCACACACGGAACGGTTCACGGCGTTGATGACGCAGGCAGCCTGCTTGTACGGTGGGACACGGGTTCGGGTCTGAATGTCATTCTCGGTGTTGATGTGGTACGGAAAATTCGTGGCTGATATACACAATCATAGAATGTAACATTCGTTCAATATATAGTGTCTAATTAACTTGATAAATACCAAATGTAGAGTTAATATGTGTATACCGAAAGGAAAATACACAAACGGAGGATACAAAAATGAACGAGAAAACCACAAAGCAGATTGAGGAAATGATGAGCCAGACCATTGGGGTCGAGGTTGAAATGAACAATATTACAAGAGCAAGAGCAGCCGAGGTTGCCGCAGACTTTTTCGGAACAGGCAGACACGAATACACCGCCCGCCGCAACCGCTACGAAACCTTCTCCGCTTGGGACAGCCAAGGCAGAGAATGGAAATTCCAAAAGGACGTCAGCATTTCGGGACCCGACAGCGAAAAGTGCGAACTGGTAACCCCGATACTTACCTACAGCGACATGGAAACCCTGCAGGAGCTTATCCGCAGGCTGAGGAGAGCAGGAGCGAAGAGCGACGCAACAAGGGGCTGCGGAGTACATATTCACATCGGAGCAAAGGGTCACACACCACAGAGCCTTAGAAACCTTGCAAACATCATGGCAAGCCACGAAAGCCTTCTTGCAAGTGCCTTGAACCTTGACAGAAACCGCATGAGCCGCTACTGCCGCACGGTCAGCAAGGATTTCTTAACGGCTCTTAACCGCAAGAAACCCAAGACAATGGCAGAACTTGCAGACACTTGGTACGGCAGTCAAAATGCAGATTATGGCAGGTCAGCACACTATAACGAGAGCCGCTACCACATGCTTAACCTACACGCAACATTCACCAAGGGAACGATTGAGTTCAGACTTTTTCAGTTTGATGCACCTGCCGATGGAAAGCAGAACGGACTTCACGCAGGACAACTCAAAAGCTACATACAGCTTTGCTTGGCACTCAGCCAGCTTGCAAAGCAGGTCAAGACTGCAAGCGCAAATCCACAGCAGACCGAAAACCCCAAGTACGCAATGAGAACATGGCTTTTAAGACTTGGATTTATCGGTGACGAGTTCAAGACCGCAAGAGAACTTTACACCAAGTGCCTTGAGGGTGACACAGCTTTCCGCAACGGCAGACCCCAGTAAGCAGGAATCAGCTTCCTACCTCCAATTCCCCACATCGGGGACTTTTGGTGGTAGAAAGGTGATCCCTACAAACCGCACCTTTCAGAAAGGACGGATCTGAAATGAAAAGATACTATCTCGCTTATGGAAGTAATCTGAATGTATGGCAAATGGCACTGAGGTGTCCTACGGCAAAGGCAGTAGGCACGGCAGTTATCAAGGACTACGAACTGCTTTTCAAGGGCAGCAAGACAGGCTCATATCTTACCATAGAGCCGAAGCGTGGTGCGGAAGTTCCAGTTGCGGTATGGGAGATCAAACCAAATGATGAGTTCAGCCTTGATCGGTATGAGGGTTATCCTACCTTCTACTACAAGGCCGAGTTAGAATTGCCGGTGGCTTTCACCAAGTATGGCAAAACAGAAGTCAGAAAGGCTTTTGTGTACATAATGCATGAGAACCGCCCCATAGGGTTGCCAAGTTGTAATTATGTGAGAACTTGTCTTGAGGGATATAGAAGTTTCGGATTTGATGAAAGGATATTGCTCAAAGCATTGGACAACAGCAGGAGAAATCGGATATGAAGAATAATAACACCACGGAACTTCGCACCTGTCCTCTTTGTGGGACACAGTATAGCGGCTATCCTGCTCTATCGAGACAGTACCCCAACACGCAGATATGCCCCGATTGTGGCACACGTGAGGCGTTAGAAAGCATTGGGGTTGAACCGAAAGAGCAGGAGAAAATACTGGAAACCATACACAGCTGTACAAGGCAAAGATAAACTTATCAATTTTTCAAGGACTCCGTGTGGGGTTCTTTTCTTATGGGGTGATTATCTGAGAAAGCTTACAAAGTACAAACCTACCAAGTTTAAGGCAAAGGACAGCCGCTATGATAAAAATGCCGCCGATTATGCGGTCATGTTCATAGAAAGCTTATGTCACACTAAAGGAACATGGGCAGGAAAGAGGTTCGAGCTTATCGACTGGCAGGAACAGATAATCCGTGACCTTTTCGGTACGCTTAAACCCAACGGCTACCGCCAGTTCAACACTGCATACATTGAAATACCAAAGAAAATGGGCAAATCGGAACTTGCGGCTGCGGTCGCACTTTTGCTTTGCTGCGGTGACGGAGAGGAAAGAGCCGAAGTGTATGGCTGTGCCGCAGACCGTCAGCAGGCGTCTATCGTATTTGAGGTCGCCGCTGATATGGTGCGTATGTGTCCTGCGTTGAACAAGCGTGTCAAGATACTTTCTGCCACCAAGCGCATAGTTTACACGCCTACAAACTCATTTTATCAAGTGCTTTCGGCAGAAGCATACAGTAAGCACGGTTTCAATATCCACGGTGTAGTTTTTGATGAGCTGCATACTCAGCCGAATCGAAAGCTGTTTGACGTTATGACAAAAGGCTCCGGTGATGCACGAATGCAGCCGCTATATTTTCTTATAACAACAGCCGGAACGGATACAAAGTCTATATGCTATGAAACACACCAAAAAGCAAAGGATATTCTGGAGGGCAGAAAGATAGATCCAACTTTTTATCCTGTTATTTACGGTGCAGATGAGTCTGATGATTGGACAGACCCCAAGGTGTGGAAGAAAGCAAATCCCTCTCTTGGTATTACGGTTGACATTGATAAAGTTAAGGCAGCCTGTGAGTCGGCAAAACAGAATCCTTCTGAAGAAAACACATTCAGACAGCTAAGGCTCAATCAATGGGTCAAGCAGGCTGTGCGTTGGATGCCTATGGAAAAGTGGGATAAATGTGCATTTGCTGTTTTTGAGGACGACCTTGAAGGTCGTGTTTGCTATGGCGGTCTTGACCTGTCCTCCACTATTGATATAACGGCTTTTGTGCTTGTTTTTCCACCAATTGACGAGGATGACCAATACATTATTCTTCCGTACTTTTGGATACCTGAGGACAATATGAGCATCCGTGTAAAGCGAGATCACGTTCCGTATGATGTATGGGAGCACCAAGGTTTTCTTCATACAACAGAGGGAAATGTTGTTCACTACGGATACATCGAGAAATTTATCGAGCAGCTCGGCGAGCGTTTCAATATACGAGAGATAGCTTTTGACCGCTGGGGTGCTGTGCAAATGGTTCAGAACCTTGAGGGTATGGGTTTCACGGTTGTTCCGTTCGGTCAAGGCTTTAAGGATATGTCACCGCCTACAAAAGAACTGATGAAGCTTGTGCTTGAACAGAAGATCGCACACGGAGGTCACCCCGTTCTGCGTTGGATGATGGATAATATCTTCATTCGCACCGACCCTGCTGGAAACATAAAGGCGGATAAGGAAAAGTCAACCGAAAAGATTGACGGTGCTATTGCAACAATAATGGCACTTGACCGTGCAATTCGATGTGGGAATGATAATACTGTGAGTGTTTATGATGATCGAGGTTTGCTTTTTATATGATCTATGATTGCAGAATAAAATTCCCTTAAATGTGTTATAATATTAAGGAAATCTGCCCTTAATCTATTGACTATTCCCTTAAAATATGCTATTATTTAAGGGAAATGGTGGAGGTGAGGTAATGAGAACCTTTAATTATTCTGAGATCAGAAATCAAAAGTGGGATTCGGATATCCTTGGTTTGATAGCCGCAATATACAAAGAAGCCGGAAAACAGGAAATGTATCTTAAACAGCGCCCCGAAGAATTGGAGAAGCTTGTCGAGATCGCAAAAATACAAAGTACAGAAGCATCAAATGCTATCGAGGGTATTGTAACAACAAGCACACGCATAAAACAGTTGGTGGAAGAAAAGACAGCACCTAAAAACCGTGATGAGCAGGAGATCGCAGGTTATCGTGATGTATTAAATATTATTCATGAAAGTTTTGACGCTATCCCTATATCGCAGAACTATATTCTTCAGCTTCATAAGATTTTATACAGCCACATGAATAATCCGATGGCAGGCAGAACAAAAAGTTCGCAGAATTATATTAGTGCCGCTTATCCTGACGGACATGAGGAAATACTATTTACTCCGCTTGCTCCGTATGAAACGCCCGAAGCATTGGATAAAATCTGCGAAGAGTATAACCGTGTAATTGGAAATATGGAAGTCGAACCGTTAATTGCCATTCCTGTTTTTATTCATGATTTTCTTTGTATTCACCCTTTCAATGACGGCAACGGCAGAATGAGCCGACTGCTCACGACTTTATTGCTGTACAGAAACGGGTTCTATGTCGGTAAATATATTTCCTTGGAAGCAAAAATTGCTAAAAACAAGGATCTGTATTACAGCGCACTCCGTCAAGCACAGGACGGCTGGCATGAGGGCAGAGAAGATGCAGTTCCGTTTATTAAGTATTTGCTCGGAACGATCCTTTCGGCATACAAGGACTTTGAGGATCGATTTGCTTTGGTAGAAATAAAATTACCTGCACTTGAAACAGTAAAACGTGCATCAATGAATAAGCTGGGACGATTTACAAAGCAGGATATCCGTGAACTCTGTCCCTCGCTTAGTATAAGTTCCATTGAAGGTGCGCTGCGGAAGTTGGTAGCGTCAGGTGAATTAAAAAGAGAAGGTTCGGGAAAGAATATCTGCTATTACAGATTAAAGTGATTCCCACAATTATTTTGAAATTCACTTAAAAATAAACAATTATTAAGGGAATAAATATATGGATAAGGTCAAGCATCTGTCATTTGGCAGGTGCTTTTCTTATGCCACAAAATATAAACTGCGTGTTAAAAAGCTGACAAATATGCAATTTTTGCGTGTTTCTCATAAATTTGATATGCAAAAACAAGGAGAAAGTTATTATATGAACCTATTTTCAGGACTTTTTCATTCAAGAGATAAGCCTCAAAACAGAACCAGCGGTTCAACATTCAGCTTTTTTATGGGGAACAGCACAAGCGGAAAGCGGGTAAACGAGCGCACAGCAATGCAGATGACCGCTGTTTACAGCTGTGTGCGTATCCTTTCGGAAGCGGTTGCAAGTCTGCCCTTGCATTTTTATGAATACAGAGAGGACGGGAGCAAGGTAAAAGCTGTTCACCACCCTTTATACAGTCTGCTTCATGATGAACCCAACCCCGAAATGACAAGCTTTGTGTTCCGTGAAACGCTTATGACACACCTTCTGCTGTGGGGAAATGCCTATGCACAGATCATACGAAACGGGAAAGGCGAGGTTGCTTCACTTTATCCGCTTATGCCCGACCGTATGCGTGTTGACCGTGATGAATACGGCAGGCTGTACTATGAATATCAGATAAGCGTTGACGATGCTCATATCAATAAAGGCTTAACGGTACAGCTTTCGCCAAGCGAGGTTCTGCATATCCCCGGACTTGGTTTTGACGGGCTGGTCGGTTATTCACCTATTGCAATGGCAAAGAATGCTATCGGACTTGCGATTGCCGCAGAGGAGTATGGAAGTAAGTTCTATGCTAACGGCGCAGCACCAAGCGGTGTTCTTGAACACCCCGGAACACTTAAAGACCCGTCAAAGGTTCGTGACAGCTGGTCGCAGACTTTCGGGGGAAGCGCAAACTCGCACAAGGTCGCTGTGCTTGAAGAGGGAATGAAATACACCCCTATTTCTATCTCCCCGAATGAGGCACAGTTCCTTGAAACAAGAAAATTTCAGATAAATGAGATAGCTCGAATTTTCAGAGTTCCGCCGCACATGGTGGGAGATCTTGAAAAGTCGAGCTTTTCCAATATTGAACAGCAATCGCTTGAATTTGTGAAATACACTCTTGACCCGTGGGTAACAAGGTGGGAGCAGAATATGACACGTTCTCTGTTAACGGCAGAGGAGAAAAAGAAGTATTTCATCAAATTCAATGTGGACGGACTTCTTCGGGGTGACTATCAGAGCCGTATGAATGGTTATGCTACGGCAAGGCAGAACGGTTGGATGTCCGCAAACGATATACGGGAATTGGAAAACCTCGACAGAATACCCACCGAACTTGGCGGCGATCTTTACCTTATCAATGGCAATATGACAAAGCTTGAAGACGCAGGTGCTTTTGCCGCAAATATAGATGAACAGAATGGAAAGGAGAATGACGATGAAGAACAAGAAGTTCTGGAACTGGAAGAATCGAAAGACTCAAAATCAGACAGATACCGAAGCAGAAGAACGAATACTTGAACTGCACGGCACGATAGCCGAGGAAAGTTGGTTCGATGATGATGTCACACCACAGCTTTTCAAGGACGAGCTGAACGCAGGAAACGGAGATATTACCGTATGGATAAACTCCCCCGGCGGTGATTGTGTTGCCGCCGCACAGATATACAATATGCTCGCTAATTACAAGGGTAATGTCACGGTGAAGATAGATGGCATTGCCGCATCGGCGGCATCTGTTATTGCAATGGCAGGAAACAAGGTGTTAATGTCACCCGTTTCAATGATGATGATACATAACCCTGCGACTGCCGCTTTCGGTGACCACGCAGAGATGCAGAAAGCCATTGATATGCTTGCGGAAGTTAAGGAATCTATCATCAATGCCTATGCAATCAAAACGGGTCTTACAAGAGCAAAACTCAGTCACTTGATGGACTCGGAAACTTGGATGGACGCTAACAAAGCGGTTGAACTTGGCTTTGCCGATGACATTATAACAAGAGCAGAAACAAAACCGAATACGGAA
The DNA here is from genome assembly GCA_900543105.1 of uncultured Ruminococcus sp. GTDB lineage: Bacteria > Bacillota > Clostridia > Oscillospirales > Ruminococcaceae > UMGS363. Next base: position 46,456 of record UQQA01000001.1, read on the forward strand.
GAAGAAACCGATGAAAGCACCGAAGAAGAGGATAAGAAAACCTCCGATTCGATGCTTTTTTCACGCAGAGCGGTAAATAATGCTCTTTTCAACAAACTGGAAAAGCATTATATCCACTCTGAAACCACAGTAACCAAGCAGGCAGAAATTCCTGCACCGGTAACAAATGGCACTCCTGCAAAGGAGTTAAAGGAACGTCTTGATTTTATGAAGAAGTTTATCTAAGGAGGATAACAGTATGAATGTTAATGAACTTATCGCAAAAAGAGCAAAGGTATGGGAAACAGCAAAGAACTTTGTTGATACCCATGAGGACAAGAACGGTGTGCTTTCCGATGAGGACACAGCAACCTACAACAAGATGGAGAAAGAGATCGAGGATCTCACTTCTGCTATCGACCGTCAGCAGAGAGCAGAACGCAGAGAGGCTGAACTCAATAAGCCTATCAACTCCCCTATTATGGGTAAGCCGATTATGGGCGAGGAGAAGACAAAAACCGGCCGTGCATCTGATGAATACAGAGAGGCAATGCTTACTGCTATGCGTACCAACTTCAGAAACGTGAGCAATGTTCTGCAGGAGGGCGTTGACGCAGACGGCGGCTATCTTGTCCCCGAGGAGTATGACAAAAGGCTCATCGATGTACTTGACGGAGAAAACATTATACGTTCTCTCGGCACAACTATCACGACCGCAGGCCAGCACAAAATAAATATTGCGGCAACAAAACCTGCGGCAGCTTGGATTGAAGAGGGCGGAGCATTGTCCTTCGGTGATGCGACATTCGACCAGATCTATCTTGATGCTTACAAGCTTCACGTTGCAATAAAGGTCACGGAAGAACTGCTGTATGATGCGGCTTTCGGACTTGAAAACTATATCATCACACAGTTTGGCAAAGCACTCGCCAATACCGAGGAGGACGCATTCCTTAACGGTGACGGCAAGGGCAAGCCAACGGGATTGTTTGCGGCAAAGGGCGGCGGTCAGACCGCAGGAACGCTTACAGCGGCAATAAAGTCCGATGACCTTATCGACCTTGTGTATGGACTTAAAAGACCTTACCGCAAAAGCGCATCCTTTATTATAAATGACGCTGTTCTTGCATCGATAAGAAAGCTGAAGGATAACAACGGAGCATATATCTGGCAGCCGTCATACAGAGAGGGCGAACCCGACAGAGTGCTTGGCTACGCTGTACATACATCTTCTTTCGCACCTGCAAATGCAATTGCTTTCGGTGACTACAGCTACTACAACATCGGTGACCGTGGTTCTCGTTCTTTCGCAGAACTCCGTGAGCTTTTTGCAGGTAACGGAATGATAGGCTATCTTGCAAAGGAAAGAGTAGACGGAAAGCTTATTCTCCCCGAGGCAGTACAGATCTTAAAGCTTAAGGAAGAAACGGCAACGACAACAAAGGCTTAAATTCTAATGGTGACACCTTATGACAACGGTTTACTATCCTTTTATATATAGCTAAAAAAATAAAAGATATATATAAAGTATAGGAAATGCGGGTCATACGGTGTCACTGCTTTATTCGAGGTGGTGGCAGATATGATCGTAGGTCTTGATGAAATGAAAGGGTATCTTCGTGTTGATTTTGATGAGGATAATTCTCTGATTGAAAGCCTTATCGAAAGCAGTCAGAAGCTCTGTGCGGATATTGCACGGCTGTCGGTTGATGAACTTGCGGCAATTCCTTCTTCAAAAATAGCTGTGATGTATGCAGTTGCATATTTGTATGAACACAGAGAAGATGCAGATCATCATCAGCTTATGCTATCCCTGCGGTCACTTCTTGATGGTGATAGGAGGAGTGTGTTCTGATGAATATTGCACTCCTAAATGTGAAAATATCGATACAGAAAAATACTGCAACGGTTGATGAGATCGGAAACCATATAAACGAATGGAAGGATTTTTTCAGCTGTTTTGCAACTGTAAACGGCGAGGGCGGTTCTGAAAAAAGTGCGGCAGGTCTTGTTGTTGATGATTCGGATATTTCCTTTACCGTAAGATACTGCAAGGCGCTTGATGAACTTGAACCAACCAAGCACAGAGTAGTTTTTTACGGTTCGGCTTATAACATTGTTTCTGTTGACCATATGAACTATAAAAAGAAGTGTCTGAAACTGAAATGCAAAAAAGAGAGGGATAACAATGTCGGAAAGAACACAGATACATAACCTGTCCGATGAGATTATGAAAGGTCTGAAAGAGTATGCCGAAATCACATCGGATAAGGTAAAATCCGCCGTGAAATCTGCAGGAGAAACCGCCGTAAATGAAATAAAAAGCAACGCTCCTCACGATACCGGCAAATATGCAAAAAGCTGGTCGGTCAAAACTGCAAAGGAAACATCGGATTCATTGGTTTTAACTGTGTATTCCAAAGACTATTATCGGATCACACATCTTTTGGAGTTCGGTCATGCAAAGAGAAACGGCGGCAGAGTTCCTGCACAGCCGCATATCGCATCAGCGGAGGAAAAGTCTGTGGAGAAACTTGAAGAAGAGATAAGGAAGAGCATCGAAGATGGATAAACTGGTTAAAATCATAAAACAAATCGGTCTGCCTTTTGCGTATGACCATTTTGCAGATGGTGAAGCTCCGCCTTTGTCGTATATATGCTTTCTTTTCCCCGAAAGTGACAATTTTGCCGCTGACGGTAAGGTCTATTACAAGAAACACCGTGTTAATATCGAACTTTACACCGAGAAAAAGGATATTTTTTCGGAACAGCGTGTGGAAAAAATACTTGATGAGAACAACATTTTCTACAACAGATCCGAAGTGTGGATAGAAAGCGAAAAAATGTATGAAGTCTTATACAAACTTGAAATGGAGGTCTGAAAATGGCGAGTAAAAACAAGGTCAAATACAATATTTGCAATGTGCATTACGCAGTTCTTTTGAGAAGTGCAAGCGGAGAGATCACATATTCAACACCCGTTCCAATGCCGGGTGCAGTTTCAATATCATTAAGTCCGAACGGCGAACCAAGCAATTTTTATGCAGACGGTTATGCTTACTATACGATCTCAAACAATATGGGTTATGACGGTGACCTTGAAATTGCTATGATACCCGAATCGTTCCGCACCGATGTGCTTAAGGAAGAAACGGATGCAAACAAGGTCCTTCTTGAAAACGCAAATTCCGAAACGACAAATTTTGCTTTGCTTTTTGAGTTTGACGGTGATATTAAGAAGATACGCCACGTTATGTATAACTGTTCAGCGGCTCGTCCGAAGATCGAGGCACAGACGAATGAAAGCGAGATCTCGGTAAAGACGGAAACGCTGACGATAAAGGCTGCACCGCTTGAAAACGGTTATGTAAAGGCTAAAACGGGTGATGATACCACGGACAGCACCTATCAGAACTGGTATAAGGCGGTATATATGCCGTCAGCCGCAAAGGAGGCAGCATCTAAATGAGTGTAACCAAAAACATAGAAATTGACGGCAAAAAGGTCTTGTTCAGAGCATCCGCCGCTATTCCGAGAATGTACAGAGTGCGTTTTCACCGTGATATTTACAGAGATCTCCGCAGCCTTGAAAAAGCTGTAAAAGGCGGAGGTGAGAAGAACTCAAATATTGACCTTTTGTCACTTGAAATATTTGAAAATATCGCATACATTATGGCAAAACACGCTGACCCCGCTTTGCCCGATACTGTGGAGGAATGGCTGGACGGTTTCAATACTTTTTCTATCTATCGTATTCTGCCGTCACTCATTGACTTATGGGGACTTAATGTTCAGACGGAAATTCATTCTAAAAAAAACTTCGTGAAACCGAACGTGAAATGACAACGCCGCTGTTCCTGCTACGATGCGTACAGCTTGGTATATCCGTTCGTGACCTCGACCTGCTTACAATAGGAATGGTCAACGATATGTATGCTGAAAGCAGGAACGATATGTGCGGATATACGGAAATTGCGGAGCAGAATGATTTTGATAATTTTTGATAATGTTGATTAATAACATAAAATCTCAAATGATAACATTTGAAGTGTTATTAACGAAGAATTTATGTTACTGAAAATATAAAGCAGTCCTACGGGGCTGCTTTTCTTATGCCCAAATGAGGAGGTGAGCAGAATGGCAAATCGAATAAAAGGCATCACAATTGAAATTGGCGGTGACACTACAAAGCTCCAGACAGCACTTAAAGATGTCAATTCCAACATAAAGGATACGCAGGCGCAGCTTAAAGATGTTGACCGATTGCTGAAACTTGACCCGAACAATGTTGAACTCTTGTCGCAAAAGCAGGAACTTCTTTCAAAAGCTGTCGGAAATACAAGTGAAAAATTGCAGACTTTGAAAACAGCCGCAGAGCAAGCCAATACTGCCCTTGCCAAGGGTGAAATATCGCAGAGCCGGTATAATGCCTTACAGCGTGAGATAATTGCAACAGAGCAGGGCCTCAAAGGACTGGAAAAACAGCAGGACGAAACCAATAAAAAGGTTGACGAACTGAACAACAAAAATACCGAAAAGCTGAAAAACGGCATAGCCAAGCTTGGAACAGAAATGAAATCTGCTGCTAAAGCGGCAGGAAAGGTCGCAGTCGAGGTCGGCAAGGTGGGCGCACAAACGCTTTCAGCCGCAACAAAAGCCTTTGCAGGCTATACAACTGCAATAACGGGTGCTGCGACTGCGGCGTTCAAACTTGCCGCAGATTCTGCTCTTGCCGCTGACGATCTGAACACGCTTTCAACACAGACGGGTATCTCAACGCAGGATCTTCAAAAATATCAGTATGCGGCTGACCTCGTTGATGTATCTGTCGATACGCTCACAAAATCAATGGCTAAAAACATAAAGCAGATGACTTCGACTTCATCTGCAACCGTTGAGGCTTATGAAAAACTGGGTGTTGCAACACAGAACGCAGACGGTTCTCTCCGTGATTCGCAGGAGGTCTACTGGGAGTGCATAAAGGCTCTTGGAGAAGTGTCCGATGAAACGGAACGTGATTCCATTGCAATGGCTATATTCGGCAAGTCTGCGCAGGAACTCAATCCCCTTATAGAGGGAGGCGCAGAAAAAATTGCGGAGCTTGGCGAGCAGGCGGAATCACTCGGTCTGATAATGTCGCAGGATTCCCTTGATGAACTGAACGCTTTCAACGATTCCATTGATACATTAAAGGCAAATGCGGCGGCAAGCGGAAATATCATCGGTTCTGTTTTTGCACCTGCTTTTCAAGGTATCACAGACATTATCAGTTCGGAACTTCCGTCAGTATCGCAGGCTTTTGCAGGGATCTTTGAAAGTGAGGACGGAGCAGATGCTTTTACCGATAAGATAACAGAAGTTGCGGGAGAACTGACCGAAAAGGTGGCGGAGTTAATCCCCGACTTCATCTTTGGATTCAATGCTGTTATTTTGAGCGTTATCTCGGCAATATCGGAAACTCTCCCATCGGCTGTAAATGATATTCTTCCCGCACTTCTGGACGGCTTTACAGCATTGGTGAGCGGAGTTGTCGATGCGATACCAAACCTCGTTCCGACAGTTTTAAGCGGCGCAGTAATGCTGTTCCAAGGTCTGCTTGACGGATTGAACAGCATATCGGAAAAACTTATGCCTATGCTCCCCGACCTTATCACAGATATATGCGATGTGCTCATAAACGGTTTGCCTGACTTTATCAACGGTGCAGTAACGCTTTTTATCGGTCTTGTGACGGGTCTTGGAAATACTGTCCCAACATTGATACAGAAAGTCGGTGAACTTCTTCCCGTCATAATTGATACGCTTATGAATAATGTTCCGCTGCTCATACAATGTGCAGTCGACCTTTTCACAGCTTTGGCAACGGGAATACCACAGTCATTGCCTGCTATAATCAAGGCTGTTCCGCTTATTGTAGGAAAGATAATCGAAGTGCTTTTTGAAACTGACTGGCTTGATATAGGTGCGCAGATATTAAAGGGAATTGCTGACGGTATGATCGAAGCGGTAACTTCTATCGGAAGTGCGATCAAGGAAGTAGGAAACGGTCTGGTCGAGGGATTCAAAGACTTTTTCGGAATTGCATCTCCGTCAAAGCTGTTCCGTGATGAGGTTGGAATGTATCTTGCGGAGGGTATCGGTGTAGGTTTTGGCAGAGGAATGAAGAATGTAACAGCGGATATGGTGAATGCCGTTCCTACATACTTTGATATTAATGCCAATGTCGGTTCAAACGGCATAGAAAACAGTAAAAGCATTACATTCAACCAGTATAACACTTCGCCAAAATCTTTGAGCAGAGCAGAAATCCACAGAGATACGATGCAGGCACTTCAGCTTGCATCGGTTCGATAAGGAGGTCGGAAGTTGAAATATCATCTCATTGCATCACAGAATAAAGAGGAGATAGATCTTTGTTCCGACCGTTCGGTAAGGCTTGTGGAAATGAGCGGTGTCGGAATGAACTGCACGGTAAATCTATCCGACCACAGCGGAGATGGTGCGGCGTTCAGCAGCGCCCGTATCCCATCGAGAACTATTTCCATACTGGCGCAGTTCGTTGAATTCGGTGCGCAGGAAAAGGCGAAACAGCGGTTGTACAGAGTTTTTCAGCCTAAAGTGCCGATAATGCTCCGATATATATCAAATATGAAAGATGTATATATCGTTGGCTATTGCGAGTCGGTGGATATTCCCCCGAACAAGTTTCCTCTTACAGCACAGATAAGCATTTTATGCGCTGACCCTTACTGGAAAAGATACGGCAGCAATGCCATTCATCTTTACGGAGTTTCACCGTCATTTGAGTTTGTGCATAAAAGCACAGAATTTAGCAGTATCGAGTTCGGCAACACAAAGACAAGCCAGATAACAACGATCGATTACACGGGAGATTTTGTTACGGGTGCAACGTTCATCTTCAATATAAAATCAGATTGCCAGTATCTTGGCTTGCTCGATATCGACAGCGGAAGGAAAATGGTCGTAAATGCTGATTTTGAATCGGGTGATGTGCTTAAAATATGCACGGTAAACCGCCAAAAATCCGTTATTCTGTATCGCAGGAACAAGGAATATGACTATTTCATACACCTTCAGGCGGGCAGCGAATTTCTACAGCTTTCAAACGGAGAAAACCGATTTAAAGTCATTATCGGCAAGGGCGGCTTTGCGGCAGCAACTGTAAGATGTGAGTATGAAACGCTTTCGGGAGGTGTGTGATGGACTTATATATCTATAACGAGAAAATACAGCCGCTTGGAATATGCGATACTTTTATTTCGCTGATATGGATAAAGCGGTACAGTTCGGCAGGTGCATTCGAACTGTATGTTCCCGCAACGGAATTGAATGTGCGTCTTCTTCAGCCGTTCCGATATTTGTATCGTCCCGAAGTTGATGAGGCTATGTACATAAGCACGGTAAAGGAAAAATACGGCGCAGACGAGGGCAAAACTATCATCGTTTCGGGATACAGCATTGACGGCTTGTACCGAAAGCGTGTAATTCCGCAAAGCATTGATACTTCAAGCGTAATTGCAACGTTGTCCCAATGCAGTGATCTCGGCTGTGAGATACACTTGGATAAATCGGTCGACTGCGGTCTTGAATCCGGTACTGGATTCTCTGATTCAATGACAATGGAAGAATTTATGCGTTATGTGCTTTCGCAGTATGAACTTGGCTTTGATATGCGGCTCAATGTGTCCGAAAACTGTTTGAACGGCAGGATATACAAAGGCAATGACCTTTCGGAAAAGATGATATTTTCGGAAGAATTTGATAATCTCACCAACAGCGTGTATGAATTTTCCGAAGAAGGCTGTTTCAACTGTATTTACGGCAAGTGCAATGAAGCACCTTCGGGAACGGAAAATGCGAACGATCTGCCGACATTCTGCACGGACAGAGAGGTTTTCGGCTTAAAGCGAACAGAGAAAACAGTAATTGTTGACCCCGTCATCAAAACCGCAACAAGGTTCATTCCCGATGGTGACGGCGGCGGTTCGTACATACGGTATAACTACGTTGACAAAGCGGCAACAAGCGCTTTGCTGAAAGAGAACTGCATTGCGGCACTTTCCGATTATACGGAAAATTTCACAGCAGATGTTGTTGCTTTTGATAAATACAGAACGGATTTTGATGTCGGTGATATTGTGACCGTTAAAAATGATGTTCGTGGAATAAGATACACGAAACGCATTGAAGAGGTTCAGGAAACCTTTGACACCTCGGGAATAACAGTCACACCGACATTCGGCATACCGCTGAAAACAATATATGATCTGATCGGAGGTTGAGTATGGAATCATACTTTTTTGACAGTATAAATCATGACAGAATGTACGATTCATCGCATTTTGCAAAGTTTTTCGGACTGTTTGCAGGAAACGGAGTTTTTGCCGATCCTGCCGATTCAATGATGCCGCTCTCGGACGGCGGAATGAATGTGCGGATAAGCAAGGGCGAATGTTTCATAAACGGTCGGGCGGCATCGGCAAACGGTGATGATATTGTAACTTTGTCCACGGGTGATGGTCTGTACAGCCGATATGACCTCATAACCGCACGTCTTGATTTCGGCGAAAGGGATATTCACCCAACTGTTATAGAGGGAACAGCGGTCAAAACTCCCGTTTATCCCGAAATGCAAAGAAATGACGCTGTTTATGATATTGCTCTTGCGGCGGTGTGTGTCCGCCCGAATGTTATCGAAATAAAGCAGGCAGATATAACCGACCTGCGGCAGGATTCTGATTACTGCGGCATTGTTTCGGGTATGATAGAACAAATTGATGCCAAAAATCTGTTTGCACAGTACAGAAAACAATGGGAAGACCTGCTTTTGAGCTTTAAAAACGGTGATAAGGTCGCAATCATAACAGAGGACGATACCGCAAGAGGTATGGCAAGGCGAAATACGTTGAGAAGTGCATATCAGCGAGGTTTTATGATATGATAGGAGGTCAAAATGAAGTATCTTGAAGAAATAACGGCGGGCAGGACTTGGACTTGTGAAAGAAACGGCGTGTATAAAGTGACCTGCGTAGGCGGCGGAAGTACGGGAGTGCTTACCGTTGCAGGCTGTATGGTGTTCAAAGAGGGTGGCGTTACAAAATTTGGCAGTCTGATTTCGGCAAGCGGCGGAACTATCAACGGCAAAGGTGTATATATTCAAAATGCATCTGATAATCAGAATATGAAAGCAGGCGGAGTTGGCGGTTATACATCCTATTGCTATGGCGGTGCGGGTGCAGAATTGAAAGGCAGCAGCAACCCGTATGCGTTGAGTGCGGTGCTTAACGGCGGCGGTGCAGGAGTTACGGGTTACGGCTACGGTGCAGGCGGCGGTTCGGCAGGAACTGCTTGCAGAGTGAATTGCACAAACTCAAGCAACTCTGCTACAACAAATACCGTGTACTTCTATCCTTTGTCGGGTGAAGCAGGTGACCTTCGTGTCGGTATTTTTGAACTGAAAAGCGGTCAGAGTATCCCTATTGAAATCGGTTCGGGCGGAACAAAGAACGCACTCGATTTCAGCAATATGAATACGGTGCTGAATTCAACTTTTACAAGCTACAAGAGCCATAATTTCAGCAATGATAATATTATTGCCTGCAAAGCCAATATTACAAACGGTTTAAGCGGTATCTGCATTATCGAGTTTTTCGGTGATTCTTTTTAAGGGGGAAATAAAATGTTTGCATATTTAAACAACGGTTATGTTCAATATCTTCTTACCGATAAAAATTTTTCGGAATATGATGATGATTTCAAAAGTCATTGTGTTGAATGTTCCGAAGATACAGCGGTCGGAATGAAATCTGACCCGTTGAATGGTGAGTTCTTCAATGAAGATCCCATTCACATTGAAAGTTCGGAAGAAACGAATGAGAACAGTATCTCCGACCTTGAAATTGCTATTGCAGAACTCGCCGAAAAGCAGGAACTTGACAAGCAGGAGATCGAAACCGCAATTGCCGAACTTGCAGAAACCTTAATGTAAAGGAGGATTATTATGGCGAAAATCTATTATGACCTTATAATCAGCGGCAGAAGAATCATTGATAATGTTCCGCTCAAATGGAGAAAAGAAGTTGAAAAAATGTTGGAGGGTGATGCAGATGAAGATAACAGAAATGTTTCTGACACCAAGTAAATATGTCCGTCCCCAGATAAAGCTTGCAAAAGTGACGAAGATAGCTGTTCACTATGTCGGAAATCCTAACACATCAGCACTTGCAAACAGAAACTACTTTGAAAACTGCGGCAAAACGGGTGCAAGATATGTTTCTTCGCACTACATAATCGGACTTGACGGCGAAATAATTCAATGTATTCCCTTGGACGAGTGGTCTTACTGTACAAATCAGGCGAACGGATACAGCATTTCAATTGAGTGCTGTCACCCAGACAGCACGGGCAAATTTACAGATGAAACCGAAAAAAACCTGGCTGAATTATGTGTTTTCCTTTGCAAAAAGTTCGGTCTTACCGAGGAAGATATAATCAGACACTACGATGTTACGGGTAAGCAGTGCCCTTTGTACTGGTCACCGACAAAATATGTTTCAAAGGAAGTAGCAGACGGAAGATTTAATGCTTTTAAGGCGAAGGTATCTGTTCTGCTCAATAAAAGCGGAGATTTTCCGTACAAGGTCAGAATTACGGATAACGAACTCAATGTAAGAAGTGGTGCAGGAACAAACAATCCCGTTGTTTGCATTCTGAAAAAAGGTGGGGTATATACAATTGTCGATGAAAAGGACGTAAATGGGTACAAATGGGGTCTGCTCAAATCGTATTCAAGCAAGAGAAACGGCTGGATCTCATTGAAATACACGGAGAAATTAAGGTGATAATATGAAAATTGACTGGAGAAGAAAGCTGTCGAGCCGCAAGTTCTGGGCAGCTGTCGCAGGTGTTATCATCAGCGTTATGGTCACATTCAATGTTGATGCTGTAACGCAGGAACGTGTTGCAGGAGTTATTTCTGCGGCAGGAACTCTTGCGGTATATATGCTTGCAGAAAGTACAGCGGATAAAGCCGCAGTAAAGAAGAACAAGGAGGAGTGACCGTGGATATTGTAGTTATCGTTGTCGGCTGGATAATTTCAGCTTTCGGCGTAGGCAGCATAGTTTCCGCACATATAAACAAACGAATCGAAAAGGTCCAGCAAAAACAAAAAGAGCAGGACATAAAGCAGAATGCGGTTGAAAAGGGTGTGCAGGCACTTTTGCGTTCCGAGATAATACGAATGTACAACAAATACTCCGAACTTGGCAGATTTCCGATTTATGAGCGTGAAAATCTTGAACATCTTTATGCGGAGTACAAGGCTCTTGGTGGGAATGGAGTTGTGGAGGGATTGGTTGAGAATTTGAATGAGCTGCCTGCGCAGTAGAATTGAATAGTTTTTGTTTAAGCCGCCGGAGGAGTTTTTTCTTCGGCGGGATTTTTTTGTCCATATTTCGCCAAAACGGTGCAATTATCCACAGTGGAAAATTAGAAGTATAAAAATATATTTCTACATTACGGATTTGGAGGTAAAAATCATGAATGAAGTACCTTATAACGAACGCTTTACACTTTCAATAAAAGAGGCAGCGTTATATTTTCATATAGGTATAAAAAAGATGAGAATGCTTGCGGATAATAATCTCGGAGATTTTGCTGTTATCAGCGGGAATCGTTATCTTATAATACGCACAAAATTTGAGGAATATCTTTGCAGGAATTATACGATATAATAAGGCTTTGTCTGCCAAAAGGAGTTGACTTTCCTGCGGCATGACGGTAATATACTACTACCGAAATAAGCAGGGAGGTGATACCGGTGAATAAACCGTTGTTAGAAGATAAGGCTTTACTTACTGTAGAAGAAACAGCAAAGTTGTTTGGATTAAGCAGAAGAAAGCTGTTCCGTTTGACAAATGAGAAAAATCTATCTTTTATGGCAATGTACGGAACACGAAAGTTAGTCATCAAGGACGAATTTTTAGTATATCTGAGTAAACCCGAAATTAAGGAGGAGTTAGCAAATGGCAAGCCAAGGACAAAGAAGAGATTCGAAACATAGGATTCTGCATACAGGAGAATCTATAAGAGCAAACGGTAAATATCAGTACAAGTACACAGTTGACGGGAAGATAAAGTTCCTGTATAGCTGGCGACTTGTTCCGACAGATCCGCAGCCGGTGGGAAAGCAGCCTTGTCTTTCACTCAGGGAGCTGGAGAAGATTGCAGGAATGGACATGGAGTCCAGATTAGATCCGCTGGGCAAGAAAATGACGATCAGAGAACTGGTTGCTCGTTATCTGAAAACCAGAACGGGTGTCAAGCATAATACGCTTATGAATTATGGATTTGTAACGAATATATTGGAAAAAGAAGATTTTGGAGCAAGAAAGATTACCGAAATCAAGACATCCGATGCAAAGCTTTTCTTAATTAAGATGCAGGAGGAGGGTAGAGGGTCAAGTACCATTAAAACTGTAAGAGGAGTGTTAAGACCGGCTTTCCAGATGGCAGTTGATGATGATATTCTTATGAAGAACCCGTTCGGATTTGAGTTGGTGGGTGTTATAATTAATACCGAACATACAAGGCAGGCTATTACAAAGGAGCAGATGAACCGATTCTTAAAGTTCGTGCGGTATGATAATGTGTACTATAAATACTACGATGCATTTTACATCCTTTTTCATACGGGCTTGAGAATATCAGAGTTTTGCGGACTTACCACTAATGATTTGGATATGGAAAACAGGGTTATCAATATCGATCATCAGCTGCAGAGAACATCAAAGATGGAATATGTTATTGAATCCACGAAAACAAATGCCGGAACACGCAAAATTCCTATGACTGAAGATGTGTATCAAACATTCAAACGTATTCTTGAAAATCGACCTAAGGATCTTCCTGAGATTATGGTTGCAGGGCATTGTGGATTCCTATATAGAGATAGTCAAGGCAGACCGGAAGTGTCAATGCACTGGCAGCACCGATTTAAGCATGCAGTTCAGAGATACAATGATATTTTCAAGCTGCAGATGCCGAGTATCACTCCTCATGTATGCCGCCATACATATTGCAGCAATCAGGCGAAAGCCGGAATGAATCCCAAGACTCTGCAGTATCTTATGGGCCACTCCGATATTTCGGTCACGATGAATACTTATACACATCTTGGTATGGATGATGCGAAAGATGAAATGATAAGGCTTGAAGAATTGGAGCAGGCAAGAAAGGAAATTGAAAAGACAAAAGAAACTGCTCCAATGCAGCAGGATATGTTTAAGGCAATCTGAAATAAATTAGTGCAGACACATCAGCTTTATAGTTGGGGTGTCTGTTTTTTGATTTGTGGTCGTTTTTTATTTTTGGCTTTTTCTTGCAAATTCACAACAAATATACTATAATATATAGTGTTAGTGGCACCGAGGTTTCTTTTTACAGCCACTGAAAGATATTGACAGTTATTTAGTGTAGCATTGCAGAAGGTAAAATTTGTATTAACTTGTTTAAAACCTATGGTAGTCTGCTCCGCACGAATTGACTACTACATGACTACTTTTGAAATCTACACTTTGCCTCAATTTGCACTATTTTGCCTATACTGACACATTTTCACGGATAATGTGTACAACAATTTTATCACCCGTAAACCACGCAGAATAGGGCAAATCACGGCAATTAGGGATAGGAGATAGCTATGATAAAAATACTATTCGTCTGCCACGGCAATATATGCCGAAGCACAATGGCGCAGAGCGTCTTTCAGGATATGGTGAATAAGGCAGGGCTTGCCGAGCGGTTCGATATCGATTCTGCCGCTACAAGCACTGAGGAGATAGGCAATCCGCCGCATCACGGCACTGCTGCCGAGCTTCGCAGGCATGGTATTCCCGTTATCCCGCACCGTGCGCGCCAGCTCACCAAGGCCAATGCGGAACGCTTCGACTATCTCATCGGAATGGACACAGCCAACATACGCAATATGCGCAGAATGACAGGCGCAGACGACAAGATCTACAAGCTTTTGGCGTTTGCGGATATTGACAGGGACGTTGCCGATCCGTGGTACACGGGCGATTTCGCAGCGACTTACACCGATGTTACGCTCGGCTGCGAAAAGCTGCTCGAAAAGCTGAAGGAGGAACTTCGCGATGAATAATGCAAAAGCCACCAACTGCGAAAGCTGCGTAAACTACGTTTATGACGATGATTACGACTGCTTCACCTGCATGGCGAACCTCGACGAGGACGAGATGGGCAGATTTCTCACCGGCACGAACTACACCTGCCCGTACTTCCGACTTGACGATGAATACGGCGTTGTAAAGCATCAGATGTGATTATAATACTAATTTTTAATCAAAGTGTAGACAAAAAATCGGCGCAAAAGCCATCTAAACCTGTTTATACTAAACACCATTTAAAATTTGGAAAAATCAAGCCGACAATCTTGAATATATGGGATTTCGGCACAGATTTTTTCCTGTATTTTATTGGTGTTTAGTATTAATATTTCGTCGGAGGAGATATGAAAAGCGCCCGTTCTGATTGCAAACGGGCGCTTTTATCAACAATATGTATTATGCAAGCTTTATTGTACTGTACGTATAAGCTCCTGAGAGGATAAGCAGGAGGATATCGCCAAAGTTGAAGCTTCCGCCGACAATGCTCATTATAAGTGAAAGCACCGAGAGAACGGTCATAACTATGCCCCATATAAACGCATTCCTGCCGTCCTTTTTGAAAAGTCCGTAAAAGCACATAGCACCGAAGCCTATAGCCGTGAAAGCGATGCCGATGATATTTCCGAGCATTCCGAGTGCTGTTCCGCTCTTTGTCATGGAGAAAAGCGCCCAGCTCATAAAATAGCCGTGACCGAACAACGAACGCACTCCGAGCCATATCGCCGAAAGTGCGAGAATTCCGCATAAAACCGATGAAACGTTTAAAACCTTTTTCATTTTTGCCCCCCTTATGTCAGTTTCTTATATAATAGCATAAAAAATGCACCGTGTCAAATTTTGTCACGCTATTCATTATTCTAAAAAGTACTTCTCCCCTGCTCTGCTGTTGAGTAAACGCTGATCAATAATAATATTTGCACAAGATATAACTTGATTTTATATACCATATAACATATTTTTATAGAAACACTGTACAAATACTTCCTGCCGTGGTATAATAAAAATATTATTGTATTGAAACGGAGAGAATTCAAATGGAACATCATAAAAATCGAAGCACCTTTTCGGGAAAGCTCGGATTCGTGCTCTCTGCGGCAGGCGCTTCGGTCGGTCTGGGAAATATATGGCGCTTCCCCTATCTTGCGGCGAAATACGGCGGCGGTATATTCCTGCTCGTGTATATTATCCTTGCGCTGACTTTCGGCTACACGATGATAACCGCCGAAACGGCACTCGGACGAATGACGCAGAAAAGCCCCGTCGGTGCTTATCATTCATTCGGAAAGTCAAAGTGGCTTTCGTTCGGCGGCTGGATAAATGCGGTCATTCCGATACTCATCGTGCCGTACTATTCCGTTATCGGCGGCTGGGTAATAAAATACCTCGCCGAATACATTATTGGACACGGTGAAAAGCTTGCGGAGGACGGCTATTTCGGCAGCTTCATTTCGAGCGGTGCATCGACCGAGCTTTGCTTCGTGCTGTTCACATTTTTCACCGTAGCAGTCATTTTCGGCGGTGTCCGCAACGGTGTTGAACGCGTTTCAAAATTTATGATGCCGATACTTGTCGTGCTGTCGCTGTTCATCGCGATATACTCGATAAACCTGCCCGGCGCTGCGGAGGGCGTGAAGTATTTCCTTATCCCGAACTTCGCAAATTTTTCATGGATGACGGTCGTTTCCGCAATGGGTCAGATGTTTTATTCGCTGTCGATAGCAATGGGCATACTGATAACTTTCGGTTCTTATATGAAAAAGAACGTTTCGATCGAAGCTTCGACCGAGAATGTCGAGTTTTTTGACACGGGCATCGCGATAATGGCAGGACTTATGATAATCCCTGCAGTGTTCGCATTTTCGGGCGGAGATGCGAATTCGCTCCAAGCAGGTCCGTCACTTATGTTCATCACAATACCAAAAGTCTTTGCCGGCATCAAAATGGGCTCATTCATCGGAATACTCTTTTTCTTCCTCGTTTTATGCGCCGCAGTTACAAGCTCTATCGCGCTGACGGAAAGCGCAGTTTCGACATTTCAGGACGAGCTCGGCTGGGGAAGAAAAAAATCGGCCGCTGTTATCACACTGATAATGCTCGTCCTCGGAACGCTCTCGTGTATGGGTTACGGTCCTCTCGCCTCGGTCGAGATACTCGGTATGCAGATGCTCGACTTCTTCGACTTCCTCACTAATTCGGTTATGATGCCAATAGCCGCAATAGCCACCTGCCTGCTCGTTTCGCGCAAAATGGGCGTTGAGAAGATAGAGGAAGAAATGACGCTCGAAAACGGCAAATTCAAGCGCAAACACATTTTCAACTTTATGATAAAGTACCTCTGCCCCATCTTTGCGGCAATAATCCTTGTAAGCTCGGTAGCAAACGCTTTCGGGTGGATATCGATGTAAACATAACGCCGGACACGGTTTGTTTCGTGTCCGGCGTTTTTTTTTTATACTAAACACCATTTATAATTTGGAAAAAATCAAGCCGACAATCTTGTAGCTGTTGAAAACAGGTTTATATGTGATTTCGGCGCAGATTTTTTCCTGTAGGGAACCTCTAAAAACCTCCCTCACGGCAAATTTTCTACGACTTTGCGCATCTTCTGCGTTAGCAAAACTTGAAATACATCAAGTATTTACTGCGTTTCGCTGCCTTGAAGCTGCGCAAAGTCCCAACGAAAATTTGCTCGTGTTCCGGTTTTTAGAGAACCCCTGTATTTTATTGGTGTTTAGTATTAGAAGTTCCCTATATGCAATACTGCATTATTTATAATAGTATAGCAAAAGCCGTTATTTGTCCACCTTGCTTCGACAAAATTTTACAGATGCAAAAAATAATGCAATTGTGTAATAAAAACATATTTTTTTGATGTAAAATTCACAAAAGTTACAAATATTTACTCTTACATTTATGTTAAATGTGAATTGAATCCAAAAGAGAATAATGTTATAATTTATTGTGTAAAGGAGCGTAAAAAACTTAATTTTTGTGTAATTTTAACGCAATATTGCATTAAAATCGACTTAACAAAAGCATCTACGCTTTTTGCCAAAAAAATACACGCAAAGAGGGGCTTTGCAAAAACATTTTTTATTATGAAAGGATGGATCGTATGAATTTCAAACGATTGGTATCGGGTGTATGCGCATTTTCGATAGCTGTCACTCAGACGGC
This sequence comes from uncultured Ruminococcus sp., assembly GCA_900543105.1. Classification (GTDB taxonomy): domain Bacteria; phylum Bacillota; class Clostridia; order Oscillospirales; family Ruminococcaceae; genus UMGS363. The sequence continues at coordinate 63,820 of UQQA01000001.1, forward strand.
TATCGTGCCGATAAGTGTCAGTGCGGTCGATTACATTTCTGTTCCAAACTTTACCGACCAGTTTAAGGTGGGAGGCAGCGTCAACAGTACCACAGGCAAAAACGAATTGGAGCATGACGCATGGGACGGACTCCCCGAAGATGTTGCGCCGTCGGAGAAACAGTTCATTATTGACAAAGCCACAATGGCAACGACAGAAACTCCCGATGAATCAAAGGATGTTCAGTTCACTTTTTCCACCGTTATTGATGATGGATATTATCAGGGCGGTGATGAATTTGACTTCACCGTTTATGATCTCACTGTTACTCTGACAAAGGATGTCGGCAAAGAGGTCGCTGAAAGCGTAAAATCAGTTTCAAACGGCGGAGTTCTTTTATCCGATTCACCTATCACGGTTGGTTCGTTTGCAGATGCCATAGACGGCAGCAGGATCACTGTAACATATACAGTAGATTCTGCTGATGATGCTGCGCTTGACATCGTAGACGCAAACGATGCATCACTGTCGGGCGGTGCGGCTTTTGATGCGTCCGCAGCTACCTTTGAAGCAACACTCGATGAGACAACTGCAAAGACTGTTGCTGAGAATGGCTTCAAACTCAGCGGTAATGGCATTACAGTTACCGATGTTTCTATCACAGTTCCTGCCCACAAGATCTCTGATCCTGTAACGGAGATCCTTTCCAATGCCAAGGATTACAGCTGGACATTAAAACGCAATAGCGGCGGTTTGTTTGAGGGCAATCTGACATTCGTTCCCGAGGAGATCACTATCGACAACTTCAAGGACTTTGTTGATAACTGCTCCATAAAATACGAATGGTCGGATATCGAATGTACAGCCAGCAGAAGAGCTTCCTTTGAGTCGGTAAATGCAGAGCTCTGGAGCGGCAGTTCCGATCTTGGCGACTGGAACTGGGACAACAGAGTTGTTCTTCCCCGTTTTGACAAGGCAGAGAAGTTCAGCCGTCTTGCAATCGAATATACAGTAAATGATCCGAATTCGGAGACCGACCCTGTTATATGTGTTGCAGACGGCACAAATGGTACAAATATATCGAATATTTATCCCGGTCAGTTTGAGGACGGCTATGGCATATCCCTTCCTAAGGACGCAGGCAGCATTACTTTGATACTCACAGAAGATGCTGCAAAGTCGCTCAAGAACGGTGCTATGTACATTCATGGTACAAATGCAACACTGACAGCGGTACGCAGCCTTGAAGCTGATATGAGCCTCATCGTTTCACTCAATGAAACTAACTTTCCGAACGCAACATTCCGTGAATTTGTTGAAAGAAAGTGTGACGTTGACGGCGATAAGCTCCTCACACCTGCGGAACTCGGCAAGGTTGAAGATATCAACCTCAGCAAGCCCGATAAAAACAATTCCGATCAGACATACGCAGATGATAAGTACCGTCAGATCGATAACTTTAAGGGTATTGAATACTTCACTAACCTTAGAGGTGTTAATATCGACGGAAATACAGCAGTGACCTCCATTGATCTTTCAAGCTGCACAAAGCTTACTGATTTTGTTGGCGCAAATTGTCCGAAACTTGAAAAGGCTGTACTCCCCGAGGGCGTTAAGGAAGTTTATATCTATGTTTCCGGCTTGAAGGAATTTGATGCAGCGAAATATCCAAAGCTTGAAATCCTCAAAATATTCAGCACACAGGTAACAAGCGTTGACGTAAGCAAGAATCCGAATCTTAAGGAACTTGACCTTGCCGACGATAAGCTTACAAGCGGCATTGACGTTACAAACTGCCCCGAACTTACCTATCTTAATGTAAACAGAACGGGCATCAGTAAGCTCGATGTTTCCAAGAACGCAAAACTTGAAGAACTCTATATAGACGTAAATGACGGTATTGAACTTGTCGGTCTTGATAAGCTTTCATCACTTTTAAAGCTTTCCGCAGCTGAATGCAGACTCACAAAGCTCGATGTTTCAAAGAACACAAATCTTGAATCATTGCGAATCAACTATAATTCTATCGCTGCTATCGATCTCACCGGACTTGATCACCTTACAGATCTCAGTGCAGTTAACCAGATATGTGATATAAACCTTATCAACAATACATTTGACCTCACCCAATTATCTTACTGCGGATTTGATATTTCAAGAATGACCCTTAGTGAGGAAAATGAAGGTGTGACCCTTAGCGGAAATGTTCTTACATTTGATGAAAATACTGAAGGAGTTAACTATATCTACGATACCGGCATCGAAGATAAACCACTCTATGTAAGGCTTGATGTAAATGAAAGGATCGAATCAAACTTTACTGTTTCCCATGTGGAAAACGACAAGACTGTAACAGTTACAGCCGACAAGTGGGAAGACGTTCTTAAAGTGATGAATAACAAGAACACCGATTACGTTGTATATCTTAACAACGATGTCACGATCAAAAAGCTCACATTCCCGACAGCTGCAAAGGCTAAGAGCATAGCTGTTTACAGCCCAAGAGGAAAGACTATCACAACAGACGCAACTTCCGTTACACTTCCCATCAATACAACATTCAACAATATCAGCATCGAATCGACAGCAGCGAAGAACTTCACTATCACAGCAAGCAAGAACCTTGACATCAGTGATTTCTGTTCAGAGAAGCTCAAAACCTTAAAGGGCGGCGCAAAGTCTGTTCTTACATTCAACGAAGGTGCGCACAACACTGTAAAGGCTGACATCAGCGGCTTTGGCACGATCGCATTTGATAAATGCACCGAGGCTGAACTCCTGGGTACAGTCAAGGCGACCACACTTAAGCTGAACGACAGCGCTACTGTAATTGTAAAGAACAACTCCGTGACATTCACGAACATTGAAATTGCCGGAGAAGAAGCAATAATGACATCTATATGCTACGGCGATGATAATTTCAAGCCCATTACAGTAACAGGCAATATCACGGCAGAAAACAATGCAAGCAAGATTCGTATTTACAAGCGTGTTGAAAAGAATATTGTATCATTCTCCGCAGAACAGACCGTTCTCACTGCAAAGACAGCAAGCTTTGCAAATGTTGAGGTATTCGAAAACAGCATGCCCGAGGGTGAAATAAACTATACTCTTGCAAGAGTAGGCTCGGACATAAAGCTTCTTGCAGAAAAGCTCAAGGTCGTGACCCTCTACGACGAAGGCGGCATGAATGAGACTGTATATGCTCAGTGGAGCGACGTTCTCAGCACTATTGCCGCAAACGCTAAGGCAGGTCAGAAGGACAATGAGTACCATGTAACTCTTCTTGACAATTACAATATGAACGGTGTATTCAAGATGCCTGCGGCTAAGACATACAGTTCGCTCAACCTCTCAAGCGAGCAGTCAGTCAAGACTATCACCTTCACAGGAAATATCACTCTCACAGGCTTTACAATATTCAACAACATCAAGCTCGATGCACAGAAAAAGTCAGGTAAGGAATTCAAGCCTACCGACTTCACAATTGCGGCAGGCAGGAATTCGCTTCAGCTTGAATATGTAAAAGCAAATATCAAGAGCATTACTTCAAGCGACGAGGTTCAACTCACAGGCACTACTGTTGGTGCAGTGACTGCAAATTCCGTAATGGTCTGGGCTAACAGTGAAAGCGGAATGTTAGGCTATGCGGCTATGGGCGCAGCATGGGACGGAAAAACCGCTCCGACGACTACCGTAAACATTACAGGCAACCTTACCGTAAAGAAACTGCTCGAATTGGAAAACAACAGCTCCCTCTCAGTAGGCGGTATCCTTAACGCAGGCGAAATATTCGCATTGGATGATACTGTACTCGTTGTTAAGCAGCAGGCTAAGGGCAAAAACGCTCTCGTTATCGGCAAGAGCGGCTTTGACAAAGACTCCGGAAAGATCAATTTCGTTCTTGTTGACCCCAAAACGGAGAAAACAGCAGAGATCACTGAGGACTTGATCCTCGGTACTATCGCAGGTCCATACGCAGATCAGTTCGTCCCCTCGAATGACAATCTCACAGAGGCAGACAGCTACTATATCATCAAGGACGGCAAGAACCTTATCGCAAAGCCCAAGGCAACGGCAGGTCTTGTTACCGTTGAAGTGAACGAAAATAAAGCCTACTACAAGAGCCTTGATGATGCTATCAAGGAGATCAGCGCAACGGGCAGCAAGAACGATGATGTTGATATCTATCTGACACAGGATATGTTCCCCAAGGCTGTTGCAAAGCTTCCGCTTCCTTCCGCAGGCAAGTATAATACACTTACCTATAAGAGTGCGGATGAAAATTCAGATGAACCGATCGAGATCAATATTACAGGCGACCTTGCACTCACAGGCGATCTCGTTCTGGACAAATCTATCGCTCTCAACAAGATCAAGGGCAGCGATGTTATTGCTCTCGGCGTAAATGTCGGCAAATATTCACTGACAGTTAACGGCTCTGTTTCTGCAAAGAACGTAGAAAATGGCACAAAGCTTGTAAATCAGTTTGCAAATATCAGTGGTGCAGGTCAATTATACATAAACTCTGATACTGAAATTTCAGGCAAGGTAAACGGCACAACGCTTGCTCTCCTCAATGGCAGCAATGTAACGCTGTTTGGTTCAAAGGCATCATTTGCAGGCAGTATCGGATCTCTGAACGGAAAGCTTATTTATGACAAGTCCATCGCTAAGAACGTTAAGTTCACAAACGTTACAGGTCAGCTTGAACTTGTTATCAAGGACGGCGAAAAAGATTTCGATCTCGAAGAAAATTCGATCGTTGCTTCCATCACAGGCAATTATACCAAGGACGCAGTAATTGTAAACGGCAGTGACCTTAAGATCGTCCGTTCGGGCAATAACCTTAAGGCTGTCAAGGAAGAAAATGTTGTGTCGGTTGAAGTATGCGTTTCCGACGGAATTACCTTTGAAAGAACCTATGATTCACTTGCAAGTGCAATGAACGACATTTCAAGAATAAAGGATACCTCCCTCACATATAAAGTTACTGTGACCAAGGACGATACCTTCGTTCTTCCTAAGGCAAAGACCTACGGCGGACTCACTTATGTCGGTGAAAGCGCAGGCACTGAACCTGTAAAGCTCACCACGACCAAGGATATTACTCTCACAGGCAGTCTTTCACTCGAAAATATCACCTTGAACAAGGTCGATAGAAACGGAAATCCCGTTGCTATGAGCGTAAATCTTGGCACTTATTCCCTCAATGCTGATGAAGGTTCGCATATCTCCTACAATGGCGAGGTAAGCCAGTTCACAAACTTCAACGGCAAGGGTTCTGTTAAGATCAATGACCCAATGACCGTAAGCGGAAAAATCAATGTACGGATCTTCCACCTTGTCGATGATGTAACTCTGACCGGTAAGTCGTCGGGATTCACAGCAGTATATGCTTTCAATGACGGCGGTACACTCTGCTATCCTGTTTCCATCGGAAAGAACGTTGTCCTTACCAATATCATAGGAGGAATCAACGTAAAGGTCGACGGAGTTAAGGCAGGCGACCGGATCGCAACGATCAAGGGCGACTACATCGCAGGTTCAGTGGTTATCACCAATGACAAAGAGCTTGCAGCAGTCCGCTCGGGCAAAATGCTTGTTGCAGTTGATAAATCATCGATGAATTATGTTGAGATGCGTGAATACAACAGCTATATCACCCGTGCTTATGATTCGATCGCAAGCGCAATTGCCGACATTACAAGACTGAATGACGCAAAGGGAGAATACAACCTTGATCTTAATATGGATGAATACACCATTCCAAAGCTTGCACTCCCCGCAAAGGGCAAGTGCAAATCGATAAAGTTATCATCATCAAGTTTGGGAAAAATGGTCACTATTACAGTATCAAGTGATATTACCCTTACCTGTGATCTTAAATTTGGCGGAGATCTGACTATCCAAAAGGCAGATCAGAAGACACTTAAATTCACTTCGCCAAAAAACAAGGACGGTTCACCGACTTACGGAGTATATTTAGATTCATACGCATCTGTCATAAACGGTACACTTAACGGTAAACCTATAAGCAAAACTACTCCATAAGTTCCCCTATATCGCAAAATAAAATCGAACCGAGCAGTTCATTTTCGAACTGCTCGGTTCTTTTGTATAAATAATTCTAATACTAAACACCAATAAAATACAGGAAAAAATCTGCGCCGAAATCGCATATATCCAAGATTGTCGGCTTGATTTTTTCCAAATTTTAAATGGTGTTTAGTATAAACAGGTTTATATGGCTTTTGCGCAGATTTTTTGTCTACACTTTGATTAAAAAATAGTATTAGTATTGCAGCCATTTTTTCAAAACTGCCGCAAGCTTACCGATATCGAGCGGCTTTGCGATATGCCCGTTCATTCCTGCGTTATGCGCTTTTTTTACGTCCTCGGCGAATGCGTCTGCTGTCATTGCTATTATCGGTATTGTCTGCGCATCGGGACGTTCGAGCTTTCTTATCGTTTCTGTTGCCTCATAGCCGTTCATCACAGGCATCTGTATATCCATAAATATCAGCTTATAGAAGCCCTGCCCCGAATTTCTGAATTTTTCGACTGCTTCAAGTCCGTTCGTGGCTTTCTCCACGGTAAGTCCCGTCATTTTGAGAAGCTCCTCTGCGATCTCGAGGTTAAGCTCGTTATCATCGACGAGGAGTATCCTCTCGCCGCTGTAATCTGCGCTTTGGAGTTCCTTTACGCCGTTATCGGAAGAGGCTGAGACCTGCTCGGTTTCGCTGTTTCCTATCTTGAAGAAAAGCGTTACGACAAACTCAGAACCCTCTCCGAGCTTACTGTCAACGTGAATCTCGCCGTTCATCATCTTGACGAGGTTATAGGTTATCGCCATTCCAAGACCCGTTCCCTGCTGTTTGCCGACGCGTTCGTCCTCGGCACGTTCAAACGGCTCAAAGATATTTTTCAGGAATTCTTCCGACATTCCCATGCCGTTATCCTTAAACACGAATTCATAACAGCCGACGTTCTTGTTTCCGACCGCTTTTTCGGTGACATCTATTGAGATATTTCCGCCGTCGTTGGTATATTTTATCGAGTTGCTGACGATATTTACGAACATCTGCTGTAAACGCAGACTGTCGCCGACGATATTTTCGTGGACGATATCGTGCTTGTTAAGCGTGAGCGTGTGGTGCTTTTCCTTTGCCGCAGGCTTGACTATATCCATAAAGCCGTCAAGCATTTTGCATAGGTTGATATTTTCTTCGTTAAGGGTAAATTTGCCCGATTCGATCTTGCTCATATCGAGAACATCGTTTATTATCGAAAGCAGATAGTTGCCCGAAACGGAGATCTTGTCAAGGCAGTCCACGACCTTTTCCTTATCGTCAAGGTGTGAGTTCGCAATAACGGTCATACCGATGATAGCGTTCATCGGGGTTCTGATATCGTGGCTCATTCTTGAAAGGAAGTCCGTCTTTGCGTTGTCAGCGCGCCTTGCGTTGAAATAAGCATCGCGGAGCGCTTTGTTCGCCTTAACGAGCTTTTCCGTGTATTCATCGTCCTTATGCTGTGCGATCTGCTTTTTCTCGGTGACGTTTTCGGTTATATCCTGAACAAGTCCGATAATATCATCGTTAAGCACGGATATCGTGAACTTGAACCAGGTTTCAACGCCGTCCCTTTCGCTTCTTATCTCAATGATTTTTCCCGATTTGAGATTTTTCATAGCCTCGGGCGAATCGGTGTCAAATCTAAGGTCAAGAGCTTTCTGCTCTTTGTCGATCCACCTTAGCTGTTCGTAGAATTTTTCCTCCGAAATAACAATATCCTTGTGCGGGATATCATCAAAGCCGAGAATGTCGGTAAGGCTCTCGCTGACATAGACGGTATGATCGTTCAAATGGAGCATAAAGATACCGATGCTGCTGTCGGTGAGGGTGATTATCTTTGAGATTCGCGAAGCGTACTCGTTCGCATTGACCTGAAGTCGGATTATGGAGAGCGCAAGCTTGTCTATCTCGGAAATTCCCGTCTGTCCGAACGTGAGAACGGAATCCATATCGTCCTGCACATTGTCAAGGGCCGTTATCATCTTCGTAACAGGGTCGCTTATCCTTTTGCCCGTGTAAACGGAGAAGATTATACAGCAGACGATCGTTATAATAACGGAAATGATAAAGACTTTCATAAGGAAGTCGTGAATGCTCATAACGCTCGAAGTGCGTGCCGCCGAAACGAGCGCCCAGTGCTGATTTATATACGGCGAACCCGAGTTGTAGAGCGTCATTCTGTGTATTGAGCCGAGCGAATAGCTCTTCCCGTCAATATTGAAGCGGTAAACGCTGTTATCCGATTCGGCGTTTTCGTCAAAGACGGTTTGCGAAGTGACAAGTCGGTTGTAAATCGCACCCGAATGGATTATCGGCTCATAAATGCCATTGCCCTCGATATCCTTTCCTATCATATAGCAGGCGGAGGTGCTGAAAAAGTCGTTTGCAGGCATATTCGCAAGGAGACTTTTCTCCATAAGTCCAATGCCGACAACGCCGTAGACCTCGCCGTCCGAAGTGACGAGCGGAAGCGTATATTTAAGGCTCTTGCTTGCCGAAAGCGATATCTTCGACAGACCGCTCCAGTAACCGAGGTTATATATCGGCTGTCGTGAATTTGCCGGATAGGTTTCCATCGGCACTGTATAGAAGCTGTGATCATTGTCCGAATTCATCACCAGATGCGGCGACCATTCGGAATCGAGCGGCGTTCCGAGCGAATACGCAAGCTCGTAACTTCCCATTTCAAGGTATATATCCTTGTAGTCGTTGGTGCTGTTCGTGTAAACATCGGTATCACGGAGATAAATGCCTGCACGGACTTCTCCGTTGTCACTGCTGTAAAGCTCGCCGGTATCGAGGATAATGAACGCGTCATTCACCATATCGCGCCTTATGAGCGAGATAAGCGTTTCAGCCGAACGCGCCGATATTTCCTTATTGACTTTTTTATCTGTTTTAAGAGCATCGAGCGAAAGGCCGCTCTCATCGAGATAGCTTTCCGTAATTTCATTTATCTTCAGCGCCGCTTCGTAAACGAGCGGAGTCTTCTGCGTGAGCGTGTATTCCACATAGCTCGCGCGGTTCTCGGTCTTTTCCGTGAGCAGATTATAGCAGTATTTTCTTATATAGCTAAGCTCTCCGCTCGCGAGCATTATTATCCCGAATATCGTTACCTCAAGCAGTCCGAGCAGTATCATCGACAGCATTATCTTCGAGATCAGCGGACGCTCTTTCACACGTTTACCCCGTGATAAGGCTTTATTTTTATTCATACATATCAATTCCCTGTGATCGCATTAAGACCGTTTTCAAAGTCTGCATACCATTTTTCAAATGCTTCATCGCTTGTATATTCCGCAGTGACATCGGCATAAGCTTCACCTGCGTTTATTCTGTTCCAAGCCTCTTCGTAGGCGCTTTCGGCGGTATCGATGACTGCATTTTCAATATATGCACGGACATCTGCCGAATCCTCATACGGAGGTGCTGTATAGAGCGAATAGCTGTTTATCTCACCGATAGCAGTCTCAAATGTATCTTTCATATTTTCGCTTATATCGCTGTTGTAGGAAAGTATCTTGTCAATATCGTTCGCACTCTTTTTAACGGGCAGATAACCCGAATTTACGGCAAATTCGATATTTCTCTGCTCATCGGTGAACCATTTGAGGAATACCGAGCAGGCATATTCGGTCTTTTCGTCCGACTTTGCAACAGCCATTCCTGCACCCTGCTGAACGATGCATGGGTCACTGCCCTCGAAGTTCGGCACGTTAAGAACGGCAATATCGATAGGATATGTAGTATCATCATTGACAGTCACTTCATCGGGGCAATAGGAAGCCGCCGAATTCGAGCATACCATTGCGATTATTGCGCCCGTTTTCATATCGTCACTGCGGAAACGGCTCTTTGCGGCATAATATCCCTTTACATAAGGAACATAGTAGTTGTCCCAAAGTCTGCGGAGGGTGTTCTTGTCGGCTTCGACAGTGACTTTTCCGTCATCGCCGACCTTGGCGAACTCGTGACCGAGCTGCTTTGCTCCTATCACCATATAATTAGCGATAGAATCACGTCCGAAAAATGCTTTTCCGTCATTCGGGACATCGGGTGTGAGCGCATCTGTATAGTTATAGTATTTTTCTGCGACCTTTGCAACGCCCTCCCAAGTCGAGAGATCGTCGTAGGAAACATTCTCCGCATCGGCAAATTTCTGCCAGTCGGTAACGTTTATCATCATTATTTCCGTACTTTTTGCAACGGGGAAAATTTTCAGAACGTCTTTTTGGGAAATTCTTCCCTCGTCTATGTAAGCATCGACATATTCGCTCTGTTCTTCATCGGTGAAATACGGAGAAAGGTCGGCAAGCTGACCCTTTTCGTCAACGATATATGCTGTTTCGGCATAAGTTCCGAAGATATTCGGGAGCTTTTCCGCACCTGCATCGCCGTTCACCGAGGCAACAACGCTGTCGGAAAGCTCTCTTATGGAATTTTTGGAAAGTGCTTCAACTGCGATGCCCTTTTCAGCGCCGACAGTGTTGTTGAATTCCAGCACCATTTCGTCAAGCTGCGTCTGCTGAATTCCCGTATAGTAGTGCCATATCGTTATCCCGACAGGTGAATCCTTGTCGAGAAGCTTGTCATAGTTCTTTGCGCCGTCCGATGCGCAGCCTGTGAGAAGTGCGGCAAGAACGACTGCCGCTGCGGTTTTTTTGCTGAGATCTTTCATAATATTTCCCCTTTTTTAAATAGAAACTCCGCATAAGTTTTGTATTATGCGGAGGTAGTATTAGTTCTGTTGTTCCTGCTGACCCGAGAGAGCATACAATGCTTCAAGCTTTTCTCTGCTCTTGGAAAGGCAGTCAAGAATGACAGATGAAAATGCGCCGCATTCGCCGTACATTATCATATTGTATGCTTTCGTCACGTCATAGCTGCCGTCGCAGCCTTTTTCAAGCTGCACACCCTTTGCTATGAGAATTTCACCGGCTTCGCTGCCATTCTAGGCAAGAAGCTCTTTCAGTTCGTCCTCGAATAAAACGTCCAGCATTTCGGATACCCTCCCCTGTTAAGTTAGGGCTCGCTTATTTAGCAGTTTTCGCTTTCAAACCTGCTCAAAGCGGCAATAGTTATGCCGTACTGTTCCTTTACCTTTTCAAAGAGCTCCTCCGAACCCTCGGTGCTTCTTCCTCTGAGCTTTTCGGTAAGCTCAGCCGAAGCGGTGTAAAGAGCGCTGAAGCCGAGATTTGCACACGTTCCTTTGAGAGTATGAGCCGCACGGAAAGCTTCCTCTCCGTTCTTTTCGGCAAGTCCTTTGCACAAATTCTCATAAGAAGAATCCTTGAGGAACTTAACGGCAAATTTCTTCACCATTGCCTCACTTCCGAATCTTCTTGCCACCTCTTCAAAATCGGCGTTCATCTCTGCATAGCATTCCCTGATATCCATTAATTTTCTCCTTTGAATTAAGTCAGAGTCCAAGTCCGACGGGCTGCGATTCCCCTGTTTTATCGGAAAGCAGTTCCCTCTTTACATCTTCCTGAATATCAACAAGACATTCGATGAGTATCGGATTGAACACTCCGCACTGACCTGCCTGTATCATTTCCATAGTTTTTTCGTGAGAGAAAGCTTTCTTATAAACGCGCTCGCTTGTGAGAGCGTCATAAACATCTGCGAGTGAAACTATCTGAGCCGAAATGGGTATCTCGTCTCCTTTAAGTCCGTCGGGATAGCCTTTTCCGTCATATCTTTCATGGTGCCACCTGCAAATCTGGCTTGCGACCTTTATCAGCGGTTCGTTCATGTTTGCAGCCGTGCTTGTGAGGATAGATTCACCTATGACCGAGTGCTTCTTCATTATCTCGAATTCTTCGGGAGTGAGCTTGCCCGGCTTGTTGAGTATCTTTTCCTCGATGCCGATCTTGCCGATATCGTGGAGTGCCGAAGCAGTCGGGATAAGCTCCTGCATCTGCGGATCGATCTGATACCTGTCCGTCTTGCGGAGAAGCTGCTTCATAAGCATCTCGGTGAGCTTTTCGATATGAAGAACGTGGCTTCCGCTCTCGCCGTTTCTGAATTCAACGATCTGGCTGAGGATACGGATCATCATTCGGTTGTTCTTTTCCTTTTCGTTTACCTGCTCGGTAACGAGTTTTGTAAGGTTTTTCTGCTTTGAGTAAAGCTTTATCGTGTTCGCAACGCGCCGGCAGACAACTCTTGTATCGAAAGGACGGCTTATATAGTCGGTAACGCCGAACTCATACGCTTTTCTGACAGTCTCTTCGGAATTTTCGCTCGAGATCATAATTACGGGGATATCCTCTATCCTGTGCGTAGAGGTCATATAATCAAGTACATCGAAACCGTCCGCTACGGGCATAACGATATCGAGAAGTATTAGCGAAATGCCTGTTCCGCGCTGTTTGAGCGCAGCCATACACTCCTCGCCGTTCTCGGCTTCGGTTATTTTATATTCACTTCCGAGCATTTCGGCAAGCAGCTCGCGGTTCATCTCCGAATCGTCAACGATAAGCACTTCCGGCTTGCCCTCGAGAAGAGAGGATTCGTTTGATTTATCGGTAAGAACGATATCCTTGCGGTTCTTTGCACGTAAAATAAGGTTTTCCGCTGCAAGTACGGAATTTCCGAGCGCTTCGCCGTCCGAGATAAGTCCGCCGATGCTCGCTGTGATATGTATCCACGAATAGTTCGGTACATTTGCGGTCTTAACGCGCTCTCTTATATTTTCGAGTATTCCCGTGAAAGCTTCATCGTTCGCATCGGGGATAATGAGCAGAAATTCATCGCCGCCGTAACGTATAAGGGTATCATCGGGCGAAATGCAGTCCTCTATCGTTTCTGCGACCGCCGCAAGCACAAGATCGCCCGTATCGTGACCATAGGTGCTGTTATAAAGGTCAAACCCGTCAAGGTCAATGACCGCAACGCCTGCCGACATACGGTTGGATTTGAGCTGTTCCTCATAATAGCGTCTGTTATAGACATTCGTGAGGATATCTTTATACATATTTTCGTGATATGATGCCAGTTTTCCTGCAAAACCGCTGTGGTTTTCGCCGTCAAGCACAAGGCTGTCGCTCAGGTCGATGGACTTTACCATACCGATTATATATGGTTTGCCGTCCGCGGTGATATATCTTGCGGTGATCTGGTAGATCTCCGTATCGGAAAAAACAAGCTTTGAAAGCACAGCTTTGCCTGCGAGCGCAGCACGGCATACCTCGATAACAGTATCTATGAGCTTGTCCGTGAATCTATGGTCTGTCTGCATTTCTCTTCTAATCTGTGCGGATTCACCGCTGCTTACAGATCCCTCGTCCAGCATAAATACCGATGTAAAGACCTGCTTGTACTGCTCGACCTCTGCAAGTGCTTGTTTCATTGTCAATTGAAAATCAGAACACATCGTCGATCATTTCTCCTTTTTCTGTAAATACAAATGTTTCTTTGCAGGAGCCGATAATTGCAAAAAACCGGGTATTTCTGCAATGCACAAAAACAGCAAATTTTGGAAATAAAAGTAACAACTTTACTCCTTTATTATACTGCAACATACAGTTTTTTATGTAAATGTACAGTAGTCTATGTATGAATTTTTTATAAATGGACGATATAGTTTAAAACTTGACAAATCTTTTCTTCTGTCTATAGAACGATCGGAATCAGAATAAAAAAACCTGTTTTCATAGAATCAAAAATCTTTGAAAACAGTTTTTTTATAAATCGCCTTGCGGCACAGGACGGGCAGCCCGTACCCCACGGGATTTGGAGTTTTGCCGCAAATTAACGAAACAAAGATAATTCCGAATTCATAATTTGTATTAAAGGTATTTCTCCAAAGTCGGTATAAGGACATTCATATCTATCGGCTTTGCGATGTGGTCGTTCATTCCAACGTCCAGTGCGCGCTTTCTGTCCTCCGCAAAGGCATTCGCCGTCATTGCGATTATCGGGATATCCGCCTTTTCGGGGTTTGGCATTTTCCTTATATTTGCTGTTGCGCCGTAACCGTCCAGTACGGGCATCTGAATATCCATAAGTATTATCGCATAATGCCCTGACGGTGCTTTTTCGAGCAGTTCAAAGCATTTTACGCCGTCCTCTGCGCGGTCAACCTCAAATCCCTCCTGCGTGAGAAGCTCTGTTGCTATTTCTGCGTTGAGGTCGTTATCCTCGGCAAGAAGTATCCTCTTGCCCTTTATCTTATTTTCGTCAAAGCTTGCGGCTGCGCGCTTCGGCTGGGTATCTTCATAGCTTGCGACCCGGCACGGGATACGGAACGTAAATGTCGAACCCTCGCCGACCCTGCTCTTTATGCTGATAGTTCCGTTCATAAGGTCAACAAGGTTCTTTACGATGCCCATTCCAAGACCCGTTCCCTCAATGCCGCTCAGCGTTGACGAGCGCTCCCTTGCGAACGATTCATATATATGCTTCTGGAACTCCTCGGACATTCCTATGCCGTTGTCCTCGACCGAGAATTCCTGATACACCCAGCCCTCGTCGGGGTGAGGATACTGCTTTATCGAGCAGTGTATCTTTCCGCCCTCGGGAGTATATTTTATTGCATTGCTGACAAGATTCAGCACTATTTCGGTAACTCTTGCCGTATCGAAGAAAATATACGGACTGATTATATCCTTTGAAATCGTTATGAGCTGATGCTTTTTGTCCGCTTCGGCGCGTATCATAAGCATACAGTCGTCAAAGACACTGCCCGATTTTACGGGACTTTCCTCGATAGTGACCTTTCCGCTTTCGATTCGGGAAAGTTCAAGCACATTGTCAAGGAGTGAGAGCATTTTCTTTCCGCAGACTTGGATCTTTACAAGATAGCCGCCGAGCTTTCCCGCATCGTTCATATTTCTGCCTGCAAGCTCCGCATATCCGATTATCGCGTTCATCGGTGTTCGGATATCATGACTCATATTAAAAAGGAAAGTCGATTTCGCTTTGTTTGCGGCTTCTGCGGCAACAGCGGCATCGTTGAGCATTTGCTGATGCTCTTTCTCGTGTATTCTCTGCTTTCTCAGACCGATATAAACACACACAGCCATAAGCACCGCTACCGCAATGGCGATAACGGCGATCTTTATGGTTGCCTGCTTGTTTTCATTGAGGAAAACATAGCTGTTTTCCATATCCATTTCCATGCAGAGCGCACCGATTATCTCGTCCGAACCTGCCTCACGAACGGGATAGCAGGCGGTGAAGATATGTCCCCAGGTCGTGTCCATTATCTCCTGCGAATAGATAGTTTCGCCCGAAAGTGCCGCATCGATATACGGTATCATTTCCTCTTCAATATATGTGCCGGGATAAGCGAAATCCTCCGCATCGAGGTCAAGTCCGTCGATAAGATAGATGAGCCTGCCGTCATCTCCCCGCTTTGCAGTATAAAGATATCGCGTGGAATTGAGCGTGCGGAGCTCGTTGAGCGTCTGCTGAAGTTCCTTGTATCGGTCGGTTTCCATATCATCGACAGTGTTTATGTTTTCATAATCCTCGCGCGTGAATTTGTTTGAAACAAGCCTATGTATCGCATCGGAGCAGCGGCTGTTCCATTCAACATTCGCACGGAGCATACTGTCACTGTAGCTGCTCTGCAGGATAAAAGTATAGACTGCAATAAAAAGCAGCGTCAGAAGAAGCACAAATATAATGCTGAAGCCAAGATGTCCCGATTTTTGAGGCTTTGTCCTGTCATTGCCCTCGCCGGAAATGTTCTTATCGCTCATTTTTTCCTCCAACGGGAAGATCTGCACCTGATATTCGTATAAAACCGCAGACTTTTCCAAATTATCAAAACTAAAATGATTATATCATAAACCGACATAAATTGTCAAGAAAATTAAAAGCCGTTTCCGACCAAAATCGGAAACGGCTAACATAATTATTTACTCTTTTTTCGTATCGTCCTTAACTTCCCCGACAGGCGCAGGCTCGGCTTTTGCAGAAGCCTTGAGCGCTTTTCTCTTCTTCGTTTTCTTTATTATGAAAATAACAACAAAAACAATTATTCCTATAAGAATAAGATACGGGAACACCGCAATTATGAAGAACAGCAGGTCTTCGAGGAAAATGAGGAATCCGCTTCCCGTTTCGGACAGCGTATTCGCAAGCCTTTGACCGAACGTATCCGTCTTGACGGGTTCGGCGGTGTATTCCTTGACTTCGTTTATCGTGATGTTGACGAAGGAATACGCAACATCGGTCTTGATCTCGTTCATTCTTGACTTTATCTTTGCAATCTCGACCTGAAGATCGGTAAGCTCCCTTTCGACCGAAACGGCATAAGCGTCCTCGGTTATAGTCGCAAGCAGAGCTATGTAGCGTTCTTCCTTTGCCTCGTAAATTTCAAGCGTTGTGGAAAGGTCATAGTATTCGCTGCTCAAATTCTCAACGGAAGAATTTTTTCTGCGAAGGTCACCGAGCGTAGCCGCATTATTGCAGAATTCCTCATAGTCTGCACTCGGCACACGTACCGTTGCGGAATATGTGCGCCATTTTTCCATATAGTCATCGACATAATACCATCTGTCATCCTGTCCGCCGTCATTAAAGTTTTCGCTCTCGACGAAGCCGCCGTAGCTGTCAAGGCTCTCCTTGAACTTTGCAACAGCGTCGTCGAATTCAAGCACATCGACGGTCATATTGCAGGTGTAAACAAGCATTTCCTTTTTTATCTGCTCGGCGGAAAGTGTACTGTTTTCGCCGTCACTTCCGTCCGCCAGCGCCGTACCACCTGCCGAATCGAGACTTTCATCATAATTATAGTATTCAGCATTGCTCGCCGATGTTTCATAGCTGTACTCATAATCTGAAGCCGTGTTAGCCGTCTTGTCGGTTGCCATACTTCCGCAGGCAGTGAGAAGAAGTGAGCATAATGCCGCCGAAATTATCGCTTTTGTTTTCATTGTGTTGTCCTCCTTGAAAAAATGTATTTGTCAATGTCAGAAAAACAGCTCAAAACCAAAACAGCCGTTTCCTTGGTGTGGGATTTTTGAATAATATGAGTATTTTATGTTACTCTTTTCTTATTGTACGGTCAAAACCCGTCACAAAAGAGGATATTTTGTAAATATTCTATTAATATAAAGTAAAGTTAAGAAACTCCGCAAGCTTCTGCAAAAATTTCTCTTCGGAAAGCTCTTCCGTTTCGGGCAAAGCAGAAATTTTCTCTTCACACACTGAAAAAGCATAACCGTTCGTTATTTTCGTGAAAAATTTGCAGTCAAGCGCGTTTCCTGTCACATCGAACGAGCTGAATCCTGCCGCAAGACCTTTCCCGAGCATTTTTGAGTAAGCCTCTTTTTTCGTCCATATCTCAAAAAAAGCTTCATCGGGAGTTTCGCTTTCTTCGATAAATTTTATTTCATTTTCGGCAAAAAAACGCTCCGAAAAGCCGCTTTTTCGCCGTCTTATGCGCTCAATATCGACCCCGATACGGGAACTCACACCTGCAAATGCGACCGCACGGGCCGAATGTGAAACGGAAAAATCATAGCCGTTTTTTCCGATAATAAAAGGCTTGCCGAACTCATTTTGCCCGAATTCAAGCAGGTTGAAGTCAGCCCCAAGCTGTTCGGACACTTCATACCGTATAAGCAGCTCGGCAAAAAGCGAGCGGATTTTGTCGCCGTTTACAGCCATTTTGGCGATGCGTTCCTGCCGCCCCTGCGATATCAGCGGCAAAAGTTGGCTGTATTCCGCGAACGGCTTTTCTTCGTTCAGGTAAAGTATAACTGCTTTCACGGCGTTCTCCTTTCAATTTTTTGTTAAAGATTTATCAAGCATAGGTGCATAATACTGTCAAAAATAAAATTTTTATACTCAATGTATTAAAAACTTCTTCTATTTTCGCAAGCTGTACCATAAATCGGACAGAAAAATAAATCGAACAAATTTTTTATCAAAACCCCTTGACAAAATGATACGTTTGTTCTATAATATAAAACAGAACAAAAGTGCTGAACATTTGTGCTAAAAATAAAGATCAAAATTCAGCGTAAAAATGAAAAGGGGAAATATTATGACACACTTCAATTCAACTGCCAAAAAGCTTCCATCATACGATCCCGAACGCCCGGATATCACTCTTGTGAACTGCGCCCACCGCCGCAATATGCTCAAACAGAAACTCTATGGTCTGGCTGCGGCTGTCGTTCCGACTGCGGCTGTTCTCTTCGCTGAGGACGTTGAACTTCTTTTGCTGTTCGTTCCCGTGGGTCTGTTCCTTATGTTCACAAAGCGCAGCGTTCTCAACTTTGAGCAGGAATAATACTAAACACCAATAAAATACAGGAAAAAATCTGCGCCGAAATCACATATATCCAAGATTGTCGGCTTGATTTTTTCCAAATTTTAAATGGTGTTTGGTATAAATTACCGCTGTCAAAATGATTGACAATGTTTTTCTCATCTGCTAAAATTATATCATAAAATATTCCTTTTTAAAAGACCATACATATAATTTTGGTAGATCGATATGAAAAAAGCTTTGTCAAAAAAATATCTTGTGCAATATATCATCATCGCAGTCATTCTCGCAGTTTGTGCCGTGCTTTTTGCCGTTTCAAGGAGATCGGCGGCATTTGCGGACGGCTACCGCAACAAAGTTTTTTCAAAGCTGCAGGCGGTTTTCGGCAGGATAAGCGGCGCTCTGCCGTTCTCTCTCGGCGAACTGATGATAATGATAGCCTTATTGGGCGGAATCTCGCTCATTGCGGTCTATGTAATTCTTATGATACGAAGAAAAGACAGGCGCAGGAAAAATTCCGTTGTCTGCTCGCTCATCGTCCTGTGGATAGTTACATTCGTGATGCTTACCGAAACGCTCAACTGCTTTATAATGTACCGCTGCAGCAGCTTTGCATCGGTTTACGGCATCGGTGAGGAGAAATTCACCGCTGACGAGCTTTATTCACTCGCAATGACAATAACCGAAAAATGCAACGAAGCCGAAGCTCTTATCGAGCGTGATGAGAACGGGAATATGCTCATCACCTGTGATGTTTACGCCGAATCAAAGGCGGCAATGCTGAACATTTCGTCCGAATATCCCACCCTCTCGGGATATTATCCCGACCCGAAAGGAATTTTATGCTCGGACGTGATGACGCACTTTGACCTGCTTGGGATATATTTTCCGTTCAGCCTTGAAGCGAACTATAATAAAGATATGTATAACTCCGAACTGCCCGAAACGATATGCCACGAGTTTGCGCACCTCAAAGGCTGGATAAAGGAGGACGAAGCGAACTTTATCTCATATCTTGCCTGCATTGAAAGCGGCTCGCCCGAGCTTGTCTATTCGGGATATATGTCCGCGCTGTCCTATCTGCGTTCAAAGGTCTACAGCGAAGCTTCTGTCTCCGACGAGGACAAGGCTGCGCTTTTCTCTGCGGCGAACGATAACGTTGTTCACGATCTTGTCGAAAAGGGCAGGATATTCCGCGAGGCAAAGGAAACCAAGCTCGGCACGGCGATGTCCGTCGTTTCCGACAAGGCAATGGAAACGAGCCTGCGGCTCAACGGCGTTTCGGACGGCGTAAAGTCCTACGGACGGTTCGTTGATCTTTTGCTCAACTACTATTTTAATGCGTAATTTTTTGTTCCGCAAATTTGCAGCAAAACTTCAAATTCCGCAGGGACGGATCCTATATCCGCCCAACTGATTCGCACGATTTGAGCGCAAAAACGGACACAAAAATTTGTAGCGGACGAATTGTCCGTCCTGCGCCGCAAGACGTTTCATAATAAATAAAAGAACCTGTTTTCAAAGATTTTGAATTCTATGAAAACAGGTTCTTTTTTACAAAAACAATATGTATGCCAAAAAACGCTGACACATTTCGGGACAGAAAAATCGGAGTTTATCGTGAATTTGCGGAGCAAAAATGATATTCCGAATTTCTCTATCATAGGTACATTTCAAAAGCAATATTTCCTCTGTCATATTTAAAAAAGCTCTTGTCAACGGGTATCTCCTTGAAGCCTGCTTTTCTGTAGAGCGAAAGTGCGGCATGGCATTTTGTGTTTGAAACGATGAGAAGCTTTTCTATTCCCTTTTCGCGAGCCTTTTCTATGCAGGCATCAAGGCAGAGCTTTCCTGCGCCCTTTCCGCCGAACTCGGGCTTCGTTGCGAACTTTGCGATCTCCCACTCGTCCCCGTGCGGTTCAAGCATACAGCAGGACATAACTTCACCCTCATCGGAGAGTGTGAAACAGACCTCGCCGCCTTTTGCGACTATCCCGTCAATATTGTTCAGCACAGCGATATCCTCGTCCTCAAGCCTGAACATCTCGGTTATCCAGCGCTTATTCATTTCGATAAATTCATTTTTGTATTCCTCTGAATATGGTACGACCTTCATTGGAGTGTCCCTCCCTTTCTTCGCCTACAAAGTATATCACATAAATAGGCTTTTGTCAAGAGGGGGTATTTAATGCGTAATTCTTAATGCTTAATGCGTAATTATTTTGTAAAAAATGGGGCGGATATTCTGTCCGTCCCACCTAAATAAGGGGTTCTTAAAAAACCGAAACAAAATAATACTTTGTATTATTCGCAAATTTTCGTTGGGACTTTGCGCAGCTTCAAGGCAGCGAAACGCAGTGTAATACTACGGAATACATTCCGAATGTATTTCAAGTTTCGCTAACGCAGAAGATGCGCAAAGTCGTAGAAAATTTGCCGTGAGGGAGGTTTTTAGAGGTTTCCTATAATGTTTGCTGAATTTAATTATTTCATTTTATTTTGTCCCCGGTGTAATAAACATCGGCTCGCCTGTATAAACATCAAACTCCAGTTTACGATTATAATTTTCATTATAAATGATAACATTACGGTTTGCCATATCAATATTGTTATATGTTTCCTCATCAAGATAATGAATTGTCATACAACCTTGACCGCTTTCTTTGCCCAATGCATCACATATTTTTCGATAATCCTTCTCTGCATTTTCCCCCTCTCCACATATTACTATACATAACCATTTGCCAGCATTAGCAAGATATTCTTCTGCCGTCATAAAAGCAGGTAATTCTTTGCTTTGTAAATCCCTCGGGAAACATGATACCTTGACATCTCTAACTACAGATGAAATTTTATCATAAAGAATTTGTTCAGCTTCTTCATTCACCAGATAACAGCCGTAATTATCAAGATATGTACCATAATCATCACGAACGTGATAATATTCGTCACTGCCTGATGTTGATACAGTTATCCCATTATGATAAAAGTCCCATAGTTTAGAACCCCAATCATGATGCCGACATTCATCTGAATAGGTGTTTAGCTCAACATAAACCTGCGTAAATTCCTTGTTATACTTTTTCTCCATATATTTCAGCAGTTTTTTTGCAGGAGGATCAGCCTGAATTACCATTCCGTCAATTAGAGGTATTGTGTACTTACGCCCATGATTCGGTTCTGTTATTAAAAAGAAAATACCGATCACTATTAAAACACCTGCTATTATGCATAAAGTCAATTTAATTATTTGGCGTTTCATTCGGGTCTGTCTCCTTTTCCATATATACATTTGTATGATATAGTAAAGCCTAAATCATACTCTCCTTTCCAAATTTGTGGTATAATAAAACAGGTGCTGTGGACTTTTAATTTTTTTCTGTAGCTTGACTACTATAAGGAGTGTAAAGCCACAGTTTTATTTACAATGTTTATAGCTGGATAAGTCAAAGAATTTTAATCTCACGCAAGTTTACGGGAATAAAACTAAGTGGCACGAAAACAGTACCAAATAACTTTACAAGGCAGGTAAAACTTATGATTTATGTTGGAATTGATATTGCAAAGGAAACTCATGTAGCTGCGGCTGTTGATTCAGACGGCGTTATTGTTATTGAACACTTTTCTTTTTCAAACAACCACGAAGGCTTTAAGCTCCTTAAGGTCACCTCTAAAAACCACCGGCTAAAGCCTTAGCACCTCATCTGCTTGCAGATTTTACGTCATCTTGCACATAAATTTCTTGACATACGACAGTATACCTGCGAAATTTCTATACAATCTGACGAAAAATCTGACTGCGCATCAGCTTAAGCCAGATCATCGCTGTCAAGGATTATAGTGAAAGGTCCGTCATTGAGAAGCTCAACTTTCATATCCGCACCGAACTCGCCCTGCTCAACGACCGCTACGCTTTCTTTGCACTTTTCAATTATGTATTCATACAGCTTTTTTGCCATATCGGGCGCACCTGCATTGATGAACGACGGTCTGTTGCCCTTTCGGCAGTCCGCATAGAGCGTGAACTGCGATATCAGCAGAAGTTCACCGTCAACGTCCTGCAAGCCGAGGTTCGTCTTGCCGTTTTCGTCCTCAAATATGCGCATATTTAACAGCTTGCGGAGCATTTTATCCGCCGTTTCGGTCGTATCCTCGTTTGAAATGCCGATAAGAACCATAAAGCCCTTGCCGATCTTACCTATGACCTCATTATTTACCGTAACCTTTGAATTTTTTACTCTTTGAATAACAAAACGCATTTTCCCGTTCTCCTTGAAGAAATTCTTTTTTATACTAATTCTCGATCGTTCTATAGACAAAATCGACAGATAGAATAAGT
>UQQA01000002.1 GCA_900543105.1 uncultured Ruminococcus sp.
ACCAAGGGCTTCCGCCCTCTGGACACCTGACGAGCTGTGCTCAGCTCGACCAGCTAATTGGCTTCGCATTGCCGAACAAATGTCAGCTATGCAAAATTACGCATTAATTATATTGTTTTCTTTTCTTATTCTGCGAGCCGTCAAATTTTCTTGCTCTGCCTGTATTTTTTCTGCGGAGGCTGCGGTAGTCCTTTTCACCGCCCGAACGTCTGCGGTCGTAGCTGCCGTTTTGTCTGCCCTCGTTCTGCTTGCCCTCATAGCGCTTGATCTTTATCTTCTGACCGTTTATCTTCGTTCCTGTCATGGAATCGATGATGTGGTCGAGGTCGACTTCGGGGACTTCTACTGTTGTATAGCGGTCGTAGATATCGATCTTGCCGAAGTTTTTGCCTGCCATTCCCGTTGCGTCAACGAGTGCGCCGAGGATAAAGTTCGGTGCGATGCGGTTCTGTCTGCCGAGTGAGATCTCGATCTTGCAGGAGCTGCCCTTTGATCTGCCCTTTTCGTCGCGCGGACGGAAAACGGGTTTGATGAACTCGGGGACGGTGCGTGTTTCCTTGGAAATTCTCATTCCGAGGAGTGTTGCGGCGATCTGCTCTGCCGAATATCCGCGCTCGGTAAGGCGTTCGAGAAGCTCTGCGCCGTTCGGATATTTTTCCGTTGTGATATAGTCGCAGACCTTATCGAGGACGCGCTGTGTTTTCTTTTCGATAACATCATCTCTTGTCGGGAGGTCGCAGCGGATAATATCAGCCTTTGTGAAGCGCGCGATATCTTTAAGCTCGTAGACCTGCTTTCTGCCGCTCACTATCGTATAAGCCGAACCCGAACGACCTGCTCTGCCTGTTCTGCCGATACGGTGGATATAGTATTCATTGTCCTGCGGAATATCATAGTTGAAAACCGCGTCAACATCGTCAACGTCGATGCCTCTTGCGGCAACGTCGGTCGCAATGAGGATATTTATTCTGCCGCTCTTGAAAGCGTTAAGCACCTGAGTTCTGCTCTGCTGTTTCATATCGCCGTGAAGACCCGCCGCCTTGAAACCTTTAGCAACGAGGTTTTCGGTAAGCTCATCGACCATTGCTTTTGTGTTGCAGAATATCATCGAAAGCTTGGGTTCAAATGCGATAAGGAGCATCTGGAGCGCATCGGTCTTTCTTCCCATAGGAACTTCGTAATAGAACTGCGCAACGCTCTCAACTGTGCGGCTCTTCTGCTCAACGCCGACAACGATCGGGTCGCGCTGATATTCGCCCGTGATAGCCATTATCTGCGGCGGCATTGTTGCCGAGAAAAGCACAGTCTGACGCTCTTCGGGGATATACTGCAAAATTTCTTCGATATCCTCGCGGAAACCCATATTGAGCATTTCATCAGCTTCGTCAAGAATTACCGAGCGGAGTTCTTCAAGGTGAAGCGTATGACGGCGGATATGATCCATTACACGTCCGGGAGTTCCGACAACGATATTTGCGCCCTTTTTGAGCTGAACTATCTGGCGTTCGATGTCTGCGCCGCCGTAGATAGCGCAGGACTTAACATACGGAAGATATTTCGAGAATTTTTCGATCTCCTGCGAAGCCTGCATTGCAAGCTCTCTTGTCGGGCAGAGTATGAGTGTCTGCACGCGGCGGTAGCCTTCAGGGTCTATCATTGCAACTGCGGGAAGTCCGAAAGCGGCGGTCTTTCCCGTACCCGTCTGTGAACGTCCCACAACGTCTTTTCCTTCGAGAAGAAGCGGAATGGCCTTCGCCTGGATTTCCGTAGCCTCCTCATATCCCATTTCTTCGACCGCACGGACGATCTCCTGCGGCAGTCCGAGTTCACTAAAAAGCATAATTTTTTCCTTTCCATAACATGGCATTGGACAAAACACGCTCTCTGACAAAACTCTCCTGTCCTATGCCGACACATAATTATAATTTTTATAATAAACACCATTTAAAATTTGGAAAAAATCAAGCCGATAATCTCGCATATATAGGATTTTGGCGCAGATTTTTTCCTGTATTTTATTGGTGTTTAGTATTACAAACAGACGTTTATTATAACACAATATATATAGTATTGTCAACTGCTTTTTTTCTGTAAATTTTTGAATAATAAAATATGTTATACTGATTTTCAAACTAAAAAGTGTAAAAAAATCAAGCAAAAGCTCGCATATATGGCTTTTACGCCGATTTTTTGTCTACACTTTGATTAAAAATTAGTATTAAACTGCATAAAATTCTCATTATGTACAAAGCCATACGAAGAATAAAGCTTCACACCCATATCGGAAGCGGTTATCTGCACCGTTCCGCAGCCATAGCTTTTTGCCTCGCCGACAACACGGTTCAAAAGCTCGGTCGCGATACCCTTTCTTCGGTAGCGGCTGTCGGTGAACATACTCGAAAGCAAGCCGATGCGACCGCTCGGACATCCGAAATACGGCGGCTTTTCCACGAACGACATTCCGCTCGTGCCGATGATCTCGTCCCCGTCAAAGGCGAGCCACGAGACGAAAGTACCGTCCTTTAAGTGGCGTTCGTAGTAGTCTTTCAGCGCAGGGCGCAGGTCGATATCCTCCTTTGCGCCCTCCTCACGAAGCTGTGCTATCCGCATTTCGATAAAGCGGTCAAGCTCATTTTCGGTCAGCTTTTTATACTCTATCATAATCGTACCTCACTTGGTATATATCACCGCAAAGCTTTTTCCCTTGATGATATCCCTGACTTCGATGTTGTCAAAGCCTGATTTTCTGCCAAGTTCGGTCAATTCTTCGGGTGAAAACTTGCGAAATCCCTTTTTTGTGTAGGAAAGCTTGTCGAGGAACTCTTTCGTATATACTATATTATAGAACGAGCCACCCGTTTTGAGCGTTCGCCTTATCTCGGACAGACCCTTCACGGTGTCGCTCCAAAAATAGACGGTGTTTACCGAGGTCACGGCGGAAAACATTTCATCATCATAAGGCAGGTCGCAGCAATCCCCGACCCGAAGAAAAAGCCTGCCGTCCGACTTTGCATTTTTACAGCGATTTTCCGCCTGCGTTTTCATATCCTCCGAGATATCAATGCCGTAAAGCTCGGCTTTTGCCTTTTTGTAAAGCTT
Organism: uncultured Ruminococcus sp.; assembly: GCA_900543105.1. GTDB lineage: Bacteria > Bacillota > Clostridia > Oscillospirales > Ruminococcaceae > UMGS363. The sequence goes on from UQQA01000002.1 coordinate 3,100, forward strand.
TTGCAGAAGATAGCCGTTTCCATAGCCGATATCAAGCAGCTTTTCGCCGCCCGAGAGCCTTACTTCGTCAACAACTTTCAGATACATACGCTTATTTATGACATTCATTATGATACAGCAGACTTTTCCGACAAAGCCGTGAGGGTCGCCGAACTGCCTGCCGATATATTCTGTGAATTTACTCATTTTGTCCACCCTTTTACAAAAGCTGCCGCACGAAACATTTCGCGCGGCAGCTTGTTTTTCAAATTGCTGTTAAATCGTCACTTTTCAAAGCGAGTTTACTTCACCGAGAGTAATTTACTTAGCCGAAGCGAGTTACTTCGATGAGGCAAATTTATTTTGCCTTAGTATCATTCTCCTCAAAGATCTTAGCGAGAGCTTCGTCAAGCTTAACGTCGGGAAGTTCGCCCTCTTTTCTCGAACGGATAGTAACGGACTTGTTTTCTGTTTCCTTATCGCCGATGATAAAGGTATATGGAATTCTTTCAAGACGCGAAGCCTTGATCTTTGTACCGATATTTTCGTCACGCTTATCGACTGTTACTCTCATTCCGTGTGCTGTGATCTTATCTGCGATCTCCTGAGCATAAGCCTGATGAGCTTCGCCGATAGGGAGGATTCTTACCTGCTCGGGAGCGAGCCAGAGCGGGAACACGCCTGCATACTTTTCGATGAGGTATGCGAGTGTACGCTCATAGCAGCCGAGTGATGTTCTGTGGATAATATAAGGTCTGCGCTTCTTGCCGTCAACATCGGTATATTCCATACCGAACTTTTCTGCGAGGAGCATATCGATCTGGATAGTAACGAGTGTATCCTCCTTGCCGAATACGTTCTTATACTGGATATCGAGCTTCGGACCGTAGAATGCGGCTTCGTCGATGCCGATAGAATATTCAACGCCGAGGTCGTCGAGGATAGTCTTCATTGCGGACTGAGCGTGTTCCCACTGCTCTGCCGTACCCTCGTACTTATTCTTCGGGTTTGCGGGATCCCACTGGGAGAATCTGAATGTGCAGTCCTCGAGAAGTCCTACTGTATCGAGCATATACTTTGCAAGCTCAAGGCAGCCTCTGAACTCGTCTTCGAGCTGTTCGGGGCGGAGAATATAGTGACCCTCGGAAATTGTGAACTGACGGACACGGATAAGTCCGTGCATTTCGCCGCTGTCCTCATTTCTGAAAAGTGTGGAGGTTTCGGTAAGACGCATCGGGAGGTCACGGTACGATCTTGCACGGTTGAGGAATACCTGATACTGGAACGGGCAAGTCATCGGACGGAGTGCGAAGCATTCCTTTTCCTCATCGTATGGGTCGCCGAGGATAAACATACCGTCAAGGTAGTGATCCCAGTGTCCTGAAATTTTGTAGAGGTCACGCTTTGCCATAAGCGGAGTTTTTGTGAGCAGACAGCCCTTTGAAGCTTCGACATCTTCTACCCAGCGCTGGAGTATCTGGATTACCTTTGCACCCTTTGGAAGAAGAATGGGAAGTCCCTGACCGATGCAGTCAACCGTTGAAAAATATTCAAGTTCACGGCCGAGCTTGTTGTGGTCACGCTTCTGAGCTTCTTCTCTTGCTGCGAGGTATGCTTCGAGTTCGCTTGCCTTGGGGAATGCTGTACCGTAAACACGGCAGAGCTGCTTGCCCTTTGAATCGCCTCTCCAGTAAGCACCTGTACAGGAAAGAAGCTTTACAGCTTTTACGGGAGCGGTCGAAGCAAGGTGTGGACCTGCGCAGAGGTCGATGAAGTCGCCCTGCTTATAGAATGAGATAGGTTCGCCCTTGCCTGCGTGTTCCTGACAGAGTTCGACTTTATAAGGTTCGCCCATTTCTTCAAGCTTTTTAATAGCTTCTTCTGGGGAAAGCTCGAACTTTTCAAGCTCGATGCCCTCCTTGGCGATCTTCTTCATCTCGGCTTCGATCTTTGCGAGGTCATCGGGTGTGAACGCCTTAGGCGCATCGAAATCGTAGTAGAATCCGTCCTGAATTGCAGGGCCGATAGCAAGCTTTACCTCCGGGTAAAGGCGCTTTACAGCCTGAGCAAGGATATGTGATGCAGTGTGGTTGAAAGTCTTTTTGCCGTCCTCGGAATCGAATGTGAGAACTTCAAATTCGCAGTCTTCTTCAATAGGTGTGCGGATATCGCATACCTTTCCGCCGAGCTTTACAGCGCACGCAGCCTTATAAAGACCCATTCCGATGCCCTTGATAACTTCTGCTGCGGCTGTGCCCTTTTCACATTCCTTAACGCTTCCGTCTTTAAGTGTGAGCTTTACCATTTTCGTTTACCTCCACATATATTATAGTAATTTTAACATAAAATTCGTTTTTTATCCTTTTTAAGAAAACAAAAACGCCCTTAATGCTCTTTTACAAGCACTAAGGACGATAAAAACCGTGTTTCCACCTTAATTTATGCGTTTTTTCCTGAAAAACACACCTCATTAATGCCTTTAACGCAGGCTGACGGCGCAGATTGAGCGCACTCAAAAGGCGGTGTGCAAAGCTCCCGAACCTGCCGCAGTTTTCAGCCGATGACTGCCGCTCTCTGAAAGTCCTCAACGGAGGGTTGCCTTCCTTTATCAACGTTTTTATGTTATTATGTGTTTATGTTATCACACTTCTCGGAATTTGTCAACCGTCTTTTTTCACAGTTAAGAGGCTTTTTTCTTATTAAAAAGTGTGAAAATGTTAAAATAACCTTGACATTATTAATGATTTATATTACAATAATAAAGTAAATGCAATATGAGGTAATTCTGCCTGCCGATAAAAAGGCTCGCAGGTTTGTCACTAAGGCGGCTGCCGTATGCGGTTCATACGCTGTTCTGCTCGTTTATGCGGGACGGTCTTTTGACGGCGAACGGTGTCGGCTTGATAAATTGCAGTTCATTTTTCACTCGCTCTGTCGTTTTGAACAGAGGTTTCATATATTCATTATCATTATCAAACCCGTTTTATGGGTTCAGTTATTCTTTACAGATTGTATTTTTCGGATAAAATTATACGTTATGTAGTGAAAATTGTCAATTGAGGATAATATTCGGGGTAACGATGATATATCTTTCTGCCGCTTTAACATTTTACTCGGCTGATATCTTTTTATAGCAATATCAGCTTAAACGTTTAAAGCATTGTAAAAGGCAGGGGTATTTTCGTTTTTAACCGTTTTCGCAGAGAACTTCTGACTGCGGAATGTGAAATCCTCTTGTTCAGGCCCTCCGAGCGATAATATAATTTTGGGGAGGTCAAGGACTTGAACACAGCAGCTATCATTGCGGCTGTCATTGCGCTTATTGCAGGCTTCGCAGTCGGTGGAGCGATATTCTTCGCCGCAGGTATCAACCACCGCAAAAAGCAGGCTGAAGCAGCGATAGGTTCGGCGGAAAAGGAAGCCGAAAGACTTGTCGAAGCAGCAAAGACAGAAGCAGAAAATCAAAAAAAGATCGCACTTCTCGATGCAAAGGAGGAGATCCAGAAGAGCCGTTCCGAGCTTGATAAGGAACTCAAAGAGCGCCGCGGAGAAATTTCCCGCCAGGAACGCAGGATCCAGCAAAAGGAAGATAATCTCGACAAAAAGAACGACAGCCTTGATAAAAAGGACGAAATACTCCAGAAAAAGATCAAGCAGGCTGACGAAAAGCTTGAAGAAGCCGACAATATCAAAAAGCAGCAGATGGAGACCCTCGAAAAGATCTCACAGTTCACTATGGATCAGGCAAAGGAACACCTGCTTTCAATGCTCGAAAATGAGCTTGTACATGAAAAGGCTCTCAAGATACAGTCTTATGAGCAGCAGCTCAGGGACGAATGTGAGGAAAAGGCAAGAAATCTTATTTCCCTTGCAATTTCAAAATGCTCAGCAGATCAGGTATCCGAATCCGCAGTTTCCGTTGTTCCTCTGCCGAATGACGAAATGAAGGGCAGGATCATCGGACGTGAGGGCAGAAACATAAAGGCACTCGAAACGCTCACGGGTGTTGATCTTATCATCGACGATACACCCGAAGCTATCACGCTTTCCTGCTTCGATCAGGCTCGCCGTGAGGTTGCCCGTATCGCACTTGAAAAGCTTATCGCAGACGGCAGAATCCACCCGTCCCGTATCGAAGAAATGGTCGACAAGGCTCGCCGTGAAGTCGAGCATATTATGAAGCAGGAGGGCGACAGAGCCGTTCTCGAAACCAATGTACACGGTCTTAACCACGAGCTTGTACGCCTTCTCGGAAGGCTTCACTACAGAACCTCCTACCGTCAGAACGTACTCAACCATTCTATCGAGGTCGCACATCTTGCAGGAATTATGGCTTCCGAGCTTGGCGTTGATGCAAACCTCGCACGAAGAGCAGGACTTCTCCACGATATCGGTAAGGCTCTCAGCTACGAGATCGAGGGTTCACACGTTCAGATCGGCGTTGATGTCTGCCGCAAGTACAAGGAAAGCCCCGAGGTCATTCACGCAGTCGAGGCTCACCACGGCGATGTTGAGATACACTCCGTTGTCGCCGCTCTCGTTCAGGCTGCCGATGCTATTTCAGCGGCAAGACCGGGCGCAAGAAGCGAGAACTACGAGAACTACATCAAGCGTCTTGAAAAGCTCGAAGAGATCTGCTGCTCCTATGAGGGCGTTGAAAAATCCTTCGCTATCCAGGCAGGCCGTGAAGTCCGCATCATGGTTTATCCCGATAAGATCAACGACGAAAAGATGGTCATTGTTGCAAGAGATATTGCCAAGCGTATCGAGGACGAAATGGACTACCCCGGACAGATCAAAGTTAATATCATTCGTGAAAGCCGCGTAGTCGAATACGCCAAGTAATATACATTGTGTATATTACAGTTTGTAAACACGAAAGCAATAATTATCCCTGCGGCGCAAATCGCAGGGATATTTTTCTGAATGGAGTTTTATTTATGGATACACCGAATCAGACGAAAAAACAGCCGAAAACCATATTCGGTACAACAAGCAGATCAAACTTTATCCTAAATATGAAGCAGGAAACGCTCCAGAACTGGATAGCGGCTCTGCTCGCAGCCTGCGTCATCGTGCCGCAGATAACGGGATTCCTCGTTTACGGCGTGAATGCTTCTCCTGCATTTATGAGCGCGGGACTGTACTTCACGGGGTTTTCCTGCATACTTTTTTTCCTTATCGCAATGATAAAGGGCAGCCTTTCGTTCAAAAAAGACAAGATACTCTGGCTCATCGGTTTTATGGCGGTCTGGGCATTCGCTTCGTATTACGGTGTTGTCCTCCGCCCGAATGTTGTCTCCGAGGTCGTTAACACTGCGCTCGCAGGCGAGATAGGACGATACGAGGGTCTGCTTTCACTGCTCGGCTACTTCGGTATCTTCTGCCTTGCAGCCTGTGTAACACGCACAAAGACGGTTCGCATCATCATGGATACTATCATCGCAGTCGGCGTTGTACAGTCGCTTTTCGCAGTTTTTCAGCATATCCCGAAGCTTCGCTTTATGCCGAACTTCGCCGATCTTCCTACGGTCGCACTCAAAGATGTAATGCTTTCTCAGGGACTTTCGGAGAATCCTATCGTTTTTGGAACGTTCCTCACTATCGTATTCGCCGCAGCTTTAACGGGTGCGGTCTACGAAAAAAACATACTCCGCGCAAGAATTTACGGCGCAGCTTCAATGCTTTTCTGGCTCGTCGGTTTCTTCACTTCGTCCATAGTTCCGATAATAGGAATGTCGGCGGTGTTTATCATCGTATCGATAATAATTTTCGCTTCAAAGCCGACTGCGTTTGAAAACGGCATACTTAAAAGCTCCGTTTACAGATACGCTGCCGCCGCTGTCGGAATGGCTGTTATCTTCGCGCTGATATGGATATTCCAAGGCATTTATATACGCGACAAGGCTATTGCTTACTATGACGCATTTTTCCGTCTTTTCATAGTGACAAATTATTCTTATGTGAATGAACAGTCGCTTTACGGCATCGGACTTGAAAAGAGCCTGTATTTTATAAAGGAACACCCGATCTTCGGTATCGGTCCCGATCTTATGGCAAAATACCAGATGGCGAACGAAACGCTTTCACTTTGCTCTATCGACCGAAGCTACAACGAGATCGTTTATGTTGCCGCAACGCGCGGAATACCTGCAGCTGCCGCATTCGCCGTTTTCCTCGCAGCTTCGCTCAAAAGCTCATTCGGCAAGTTCAAGGCTTCGATAAAGGACTGCGAATGGCAGGATACTGCGCTGTTTGTCGCTATCACAGCTTACATTATCCAAAGCTTTTTCAGCTTCAGTTCTATCCTTTGCGCACCGATATTTTGGATACTCTGCGGCTTTGCATTCAGAAAAATTACCGATAAAGGAGCAAACTCATGAGCAGCGGTTTAAAGCGCACTATTGCATTCCTCTTTTTTCTTCTTGCAGGAATTCTTCTCGGAACGATACTCGGAAATATCTGCGAGGGCGTACCTTACCTTTCGTGGCTCTCCTACACGCTGTCTGTCGGACTGGACACGAACAGCCCGTTGGTGCTTGACCTCATCGTTTTCAAGCTTGCGTTCGGATTTACGCTTTCCGTCAACGCTGCGCAGATAATCTGCGTTATCCTCTCGTTCGTGCTTTACAGCAAGACCTGCAAGGGACTTTAAGCTATGCAGAATGGCGAAAACGGATTTTTTTACCCCGATTACTACCCTCGCTTCAAGTGCATTGCCGATAAATGCAGTGATACCTGCTGCCGCGGCTGGGAAATATGTATTGACGAAGATTCGCTCGAAAGATACCGCTCTGTTGGCGGTGCAATAGGTCAGCGTCTTTCCGAAAGCATCACGATCGACGGTGACGGCGCACATTTTATCCTTGAAGAAGACGATCGCTGCCCCTTTCTGAACAGCTCGAACCTCTGCGATCTTTATATTGCTCTCGGCGAAGAATCGCTCTGCGGAATATGCACCGACCACCCACGCTTCCGAAGCTTCCTTTCGGACAGGACGGAGATCGGCATCGGACTTTGCTGTGAAGCCGCCGCTGAGATGATCCTGACCGAGAAAAAGCCTGTACATATCGTCCCCGAAGCAGATCTTCCCGATGATGCGCTTGAAAAAGCCGTTTTGCAGATACGTGAAATGCTTTTTAAGCTTTGTGAGCGTGACGAGCCTTTCATTGCACTGAGAAAATGCTGTGCGCTTGCGATAGATGCTCAGGATATGCTTGCGGAAAGCGATTTTTCGGGAATTTCCGAGTTGTATGTGAATTTTTCGGGATATTCATTCGCTGTAGAAGAAATTTCCGACAAAGAAATTATCACCGTGCTCAAAGCAATGGAAAGCATCTCGCCCGAATGGGACGAACTGCTGAAAAAGCTTGACGGCGGCAAATACAGAAGTGACTTTTCGGCAGAAAACGAAATGCGGAGGCTTGCGGAATACTTCATTTTCCGACATTTTCCCGAATCACTTTCGGACGGAGATATCGTTTCAAAGGCTTACTTTGCATACTTTGCGGTTTCGGCTGTGAAGATGTTCTGGGGCGCTTATCTTTATGAGAGCAGCGCTCTGACGCTTCGTGACAGGATAAACGGCGCAAAGCTTTTCTCCAAAGGTGTTGAATACTCGGAGATAAATATGCAGAGTGCATATAACTCACTGTAAAATATAATATAAAAAATACCGCTTGTTTACATTTACAATAAACAAGCGGTATTTTCTTATTTAGTCTTCCTTAACGGTGACCTTATGGTCTTCCTCATACTTATTTATAAACTTTGTGAGCAGCAATGCGATAGTTGAGAGAACTGCCGCACCTCTGAAATTGATATGGTTTCTTTTGCTGCTGACATAGACAGCTTTCGGGTTGCCTTTCTTTCCGAGGACGGTAAGCTCCGCAGGAACGCCGTCATCGACGATTATCTTTGTCTGCTTCGGCATAAAAAGTCTTTCAACGATGCCGTAGACAGCGAGGACTATCGAAAGCGAAAGGACTGTATCCCTTGTCGATTTTAATAAATTTGTGATCTCATCGTACATTTTAATACATCTCCTATCAAAGTGATGCTGCGATATTTTTTATTGATTCCGTTACGAGCCGGCGGAAAAGCGGTGCTGCTTTATCGGCGGTCTCCTGAACTTCTGCGTGGGAGAGCGGTTTATCGGTCATTCCGCAGGCAAGGTTTGAAACGCAGGAGATACCGACTGTTTTCAATCCGCAGTGGTTTGCTGCGATAGCTTCGCAGGCGGTGGACATTCCGACTGCGTCTGCGCCGAGCGTTCTCACCATTCGTATCTCCGCAGGTGATTCATAGTTAGGACCTGTGAGCTGGATATAAACGCCCTCTTGGAGCTTTATTCCGAGCGAAGCGGCTGTTTCTCTTACTGTTTTGCGAAGTTCGCGGTCGTAGATATTGCTCATATCGGGGAATCTCGGGCCGAGTTCATCGAGGTTTTCGCCGATGAGCGGTGACGGAGCCATACATATCTGGTCGGAGATGAGCATAAAGTCGCCTGCGCTGTAGTCAAAGTTCACGCCGCCCGAAGCGTTCGTGAGGAACAGCACCTTTGCGCCCATAAGCTTCATAAGGCGAACGGGAAGAACGACATCTTCCATTGAATAGCCCTCGTAATAGTGAACTCTGCCCTGCATTACGACAACCTTTACATCGCCGACATAACCAAAGACGAATCTTCCCTTATGTCCTGCGACAGTCGAAACAGGGAAGCCCTCGATATCCTTATATTCAAGAACGGCTTCCTGCTTTATCGTATCGGCATAGTCGCCAAGACCCGAGCCGAGTATCAGCGCTATATCGGGCACGAAGCTTATCTTTGATTTAAAACATTCATAACACTTCTGAAGTCTTTCATAAGCTTTGCTCATTTTGAAGACCCCTCTCTTATACCATTTTGGTTTCTCTTGTTGCGGCTCTGACTTCCATTATTCCCGTATCGGCGTGAAAAAATACCGTTCTGCCGTAGTTAAGACCCGTTTCTTCTGCGATTATTTTTATGCGGTATGCGGCAAGCATTTTCTTTACGGCTTCGACATTGCGTTCGCCGATATTGAAAACGGCTGAATTGGACGAGAACATCTGCGCGCCGCCTGCGATCTTGGCGGTGAGATTTTTCGTGGAAGCGCCTGCGAACGACATTTCCTGAATTAGTTCGGTTATGCCCGTATCGGCGTAGCGGCGGCGGTTTTCGGGTGTCGCCTTGCTCGTTACGGCTGCGTCCTTACTGAGTGGAAGCATTATATGGGCAAGACCTGCGATCTTCTTCTCCGCGTCATAAAGGCATATTCCGACGCACGAGCCAAGCGCATAAGTAACGAGAACATCGTCCCCTTTGCCGACTTTGAGATCGGCGATGCCAACTGTTATTGTTGTTCCCATATCAGATACCTACTCCCAGTTTTTTGAACAGATATTCGAGCGAATTCATTTCGGGGACAAGGATCATATTGCTCTTGACTTTGTTGCCGCCGATTATAAAGCTGTCGTCTATGAGCAGTACCTTGTCGCCGACCTGTGCAAAGCTTACCGCAGGGACGCTGAGTATCGCGCCTGCCATATCAACGGTCATATTCGGAACGGAAATATCTATCGTCATATTTGTGAGCGAAGCTATCGCGTTGATATATGAAGCAGACATAATGTTTCCAATCTCGCTGATAAAGGAAACTTCCATTTCGTTCATATTGGTGATATCCTCGATCGGCATACCGAAAACCGCTTCGGTCATACTGCTTGCGCAGGAGTGCTGGATAACATACAGCATCATTCCCGTGATATCGCCCGTGATGTTTACGAGCATACCGATAGCGACATTCTCAGGACCGCCGAGAAAATTCACCGCATCGTCAAAGTTGAGCAGCCTTACATCGGGGACGCTTATATCTATCGGAACGTTGAGCATTGTCGAAAGTGCGCTTGCGGCATTGCCCGAGCCTATATTTCCTATTTCCTTGAGAACGTCAAGGTGCATACCCTGAAGCTCTTCTATATTCGTGATAGCCATTTAAAATTGTATTCCTTTCGCATTAATTTCTGAGGTTGTTGATGATATCCTCAAGCTGATTATGCGTCTTTACCATAGTTGTATTGAGCTGGAACGCTCTCTGATACTCGATGACCTTTGACATTTCGTTTGCGATATTCGTTGAAGAAGCTTCGAGGTAGCCGTTCTTCTTTACAACGTCCGTGTTCGCAACGGCAGCTCCGCTCGACAGGTTCGCTTCAAAATAGTTGTTTCCGATCTGGTCAAGACCGTAAGGGTTCTCAAAGGTATATGTGCCAATCATATTTGTCAATGTAACTGTGTCGATATCCGTAGTGCCGTCGATGAACGGAACTGTGATGCGGTTTCCGTCATAGTCGAGGATAAAGCCGCCCTTTGAATCGACAAGAGTATAAGTGCCGTCATTGTTGTTGGAAAGGTAGAAAGCTCCGTCCTTGGTGTATTTTACCTCGCCCGTGATGCCCTCTTCAACGGCGAAAAATCCCTCGTTGAGTGCGGCGAAGTCGAGCTCTCTGCCCGTATCTCTTACCTGCGACTGTTCAAACATAAGGTCGGTCTTGTCCACCCTTACGCCGTGACCGAACTGGACTTCCTCATTGTCGGTATTTCTTTTTGTATATAAAAGGTCGGCGAAGGACGGGCGTGAAGCCTTGAAGCCGTAGGTGTTTACGTTTGCGAGGTTGTTCGCTGTGATATCCATTCCGAGCTGATAGCTTATAACGCCCGAAGCGGCTGTATGATAACCGATTTTACTCATAATCTCTGTCCTTTCAGTGATTTCGTGACAAAATTCTATGAATTACGTTCGATAAATTTTATATCTTGGAAAGATCGTTGGCTGCGATCTGGTTCACGTTGTTTATTATCTTCAAAGCCTGCGAACAAGCGGTGAAAACGTTCTGCGAATCCATGGCCTTGATAAGCTCCTCGGCAACGTCAACGTTGGAACGCTCGTAGCTTCCCTGACGAACACGGTAATCTTCGCCTGCGGGGATATTGTTCACGTCAAAGTTGTCATAAGGGCGGAACATATTGTCATCGATGCGCTCGATAGCGGTATCGGGCGGAAGATATGTAAGTCCGAGCTGGAAAGTTCGTCCGTCATCGGTGGTGATAAGTCCCGTCGGGGAGATATCGATATCCGCCGTGCCGAGCTGAATGGGGTTTCGGTTCTCGTCAAGGATACGTCCCGACGGACCTACGCAGAGATAGCCCTCGGCATCAAGCGAGAACTGACCGTTCCTTGTGAGGAGCGTTTCGCCCGTCTTGCGGTTCTCGATATTATAGTAAATATTGCCGACAAGTGCGCAGTCAAGCCTTGAACCCGTGTCCTCGAACGAAGCCTGCTCAAGATTTGTATAGGTCTCCTGCAAAGTTCTGTATCGGATAGTACCCGTGGGGCTTGATTTTCCGTTTATGAGCACCATCTGCTCGGCGAAAGTGGTCGGGATAGCTGTTTCATTTCTGTAGCCTGCCGTTTTGAGGTTAGCCATATTGTTCGTGACAACATTGAGGATACGTTCCTCGTTGATAATGCCATTTGCGGCGGTATAGTAGCCTCTTAGCATAGATATCCGTCCTTTCTTATTCTTTTTCCATATATTCTGCCAATGAATGTTTCATTTTCATAACTGCCTTTGAATGTATCTGGCAGACCCTCGATTCGGAAACGTCCAGGACGGCTCCGATCTCGGAAAATTTGAGTTTTTCGTAGTAATAAAGCGTTATAACGAGCCTTTCCTTGTCGGAAAGCTCGGAAATTGCCTTTGCAAGATAGTGAAGCTTTTCTTCGTGGTGAACGGAAGCTTCGGGCGACCACACGCCGTCATCGGAAACCTCGTCCGACATATCGAAGCCTGTATTTGTGACAAGCTCCTCGAACGAGAGCGTCTGCGCCGATGCCGCCTTTGCCGAATAGCTTTCAAACTTCGCAAGAGGAAGTCCGAGGCGTTCAGCCATTTCTTCATCGGTAGGCTCACGGTTGAGCTCGGAGTAAAGCTCGGAATAGGCTGTATCGTACTCCTTGGCGAACTTCCGCACGTTTCGGGGAACGATGTCCTGCCGTCTGATATAGTCAATGACTGCGCCCCTCACACGGATAGAGGCATAAGTCTCAAACTTAACGTTTTTGTCGAAACTGAAGCTGTCTATCGCAGACATTAGCGCAATAGTAGCTTCATTTATGATATCCTCGCTGTCGGCGAATTTCGCATACATATTCCTTGTGGAAACAGCCGCATAGCGAACTATGTTCATATATGCAAGAACGGTCTGATTTCGGAGAGCCTTGTCGCCCGTTGTTTTATACCTGCGGAGAAGTTCGGATTTTTCTTCCGAGGAAAGCTTTTCCGCTTCGTATCTATCGGACATCAATGCTCAACTCCTTTCACACGCCGGCTTTATCGGCAATTGCAACATTGCCGACTGCCTGTATCTGTACAGAATTGTCGATCTCGCTGTAAGAAAGAACTGTTATGTTCGGTATAAACTGGTCAACAAGCTTTTTGAAGTAGATTCTTACTATCGGCGAAGTGAGGACGATAGGCATAGGGATAATATCCTTTACCTTGTTGATCTGCTCGTTGAGCGAAGCTATGAGAAGCTGTATCGTCTGCGGATCCATTGCAAGGTAAGAGCCTTGGTCGGACTTTTTTACCGAGGCGATGATCTTGTTCTCCGTTTCGGTATCGAGAGTAAGAACGCGTATCTGTCCGCCGTCCGCGAAGCGCCTTGTAATGGTTCGCTTCAAAGCCTGACGGACATATTCTGTCGTGATATCAACATCTTTCATCGTGTGCTGATTATCGGCGATGGTTTCAAGTATAGTCTGGAGGTCGCGTATCGGAACACCCTCTTTAAGAAGCAGGCAAAGCACCTTTTGCAGATAAGCCGCCGAAACGATGCTCGGTACGATATCCTCAACAACTGCAGGATTGGTCTGCTTTAATTTGTCGAGCATAGTTTTGACATCCTGACGGGAAAGAAGCTCATAGGCGTGAGCCTTGATAACTTCGGAAAGATGCGTGATGATAACGGAGGTCGGGTCGATGAGCGTATAGCCTGCGACTTCGGCACGGAGCTTGTTCTGCTCGCTTATCCACTTTGCAGGGATATTGAAAGCCGGCTCTATCGTATCGATACCGTCAACTTCGTGCGTAACTCCGCCGCTGTCGAGTGCAAGATAGTGGTCTACAAGCACCTCCGCCTGAGCGACGATCTCACCCTTTATCTTGATAACATACTGGTTAGGATTGATGTGCTGGTTATCCCTCATTCGCACGGACGGGAAAACCATCCCCATATCCATTGCGAATTGCTTTCGGAATATAACGACACGTTCGATAAGCGTTCCGCCCGAAGCCTCGTCCGCAAGAGGAATAAGGCTGTAGCCGAACTCCATTTCGATAGGCTCAACTTCGAGGAGCTTATAAACGTTGTCGATGTCTTTATAATACTCCATTTCGGAGAGGGCTTCCTTGTTTTCAGCTATCTCGCTCTGCTCTGCGCCCTGTTCGAGAGCAAGCTGTGCGTTGTTTCGTCTTAATACATAGCCAAGTGCGAGCAGTCCCGAACCGAGAATAATGAGCTGTATCTTCGGGAATCCCGGAATGAGCATCAGCAGCAGCATTATTGCGCCCGATATCATCAGAACCATAGGCTGTGCCGCAAACTGGTTCTTTACATCGACCGCAAGGTTCTCCTTTGAAGCGGAACGGGTAACGATCATACCCATTGCCGTCGAGATGAGGAGCGAAGGAACCTGCGAACAAAGACCGTCACCGACGGTAGCCATACTGTATGTCGTGAGAACGTCCGAAAACGCCATTCCGTTATACACAAGACCCATTACCGCACCGCCGAGGAGGTTTACAACTGCCGCAACGATAGAGAACGTTGCATCGCCCTTGATGAACTTTGAAGCACCGTCCATCGCGCCGAAGAAGTCGGATTCACGCTGTATCTTTTCACGGCGTATCTTCGCTTCGGTCTCATTTATTGTACCCGAGTTGAGGTCGGCATCGATAGCCATCTGCTTACCGGGCATAGCATCGAGGGTAAATCTTGCCGTTACTTCGGCAACTCGCTCCGCACCCTTCGTTACAACGAGCATCTGAACGACCGTTATAAGGATAAATACGATAAATCCGATAACGGGGTTGCCCTTCATAACGAACGAGCCGAACGCCGAAACGATATGTCCTGCGTTTCCTTGGTTCGCAAGGATAAGTCTTGTCGAAGATATGTTAAGGCCAAGTCGGAAAATGGTCGTGATGAGCAGCAGCGAGGGGAATATCGCAAATTCGAGCGGCTCTTTTATGTACATTGTAATAAGCAGTATCGTAAGCGACAATGCAATATTTACAACGAAAAGCATATCCAGCAGCCATGTCGGCAACGGAATAATGATAAGGAAAACGGCAAGTATCACAAATACCGTTACAATGTTATCGAGATACTTTTTCACAGTCCTGCAACACTCTGCCTTTCTGAAATATATGAATAGGGTCTGCGTTTATTATTCGGGCAGCTTGCCCTGTAATTTATATACGAACGAGAGTACCTCGGCTACTGCGCGGTAAAACTCGGGTGGGATCTCCTTTCCGACATCGACCGAATCGTAAAGACCACGGGCGAGCGGTTTGTTTTCCACCATGGCGATATCGTGCTCTTCGGCGATTCCTACGATCTTCATCGCAAGGTTGTCTGCGCCCTTTGCAAGCACGACAGGCGCATTGTTTTTGTCCTTGTCATACTTTATCGCAACGGCGAAATGCGTAGGGTTTCTTATGATAACGTCCGAATCGGGAACGGAATCCATCATTCGGCTCATTGCCATCTGGCGCTGTATCTGGCGGCGCTTGCCCTTGACCTGCGGATCGCCTTCGAGGTTTTTGTACTCCTCCTTGACCTCCTGCTTGGTCATTCGCATATCCTTTTCAAACTTGAAATACTGGAAAAGGACATCGACCGCCGCAACGCCGACAAAGACGGCTGCGACTTTGATAACGATAGAAAATATCGTATCGAGCATATACATCATCGAGCTTGCTATCTCCATATCAAAAAGCTTCGCAAACTCGGGTATTCTCTTTTTTACTTCGTCATAAACTATGACGGCGAGGATAACAAGCTTCAGGATCGACTTTGCAAGCTCAAAAAGCGAACTTACAGAGAACATCTTCTTTATTCCGCTTATCGGATTGAGCTTGTCAAACTTGAATTTTATCGATTCCTTTGAGAAAATGAACCTTGTCTGTGCGCCCGTTGCGATGACCGTAACGAGAACGCCGACTATAAGCGTCGGACCTGCGCATATCAGCAGGACCTTGCCTATTTCTATCGCCATCTTGGAATAAAACGGCATTCCGTCAATGCGTATCCCGTCCATTCCGCTGCCTGCGAGGCTGAACCAGTAGTCAAACGAGCCTTCGCACACGGCGATCATCGCTTTCATAAGGACTTTCAGCAGCGCAAATACAATAAGAATGAAAGCTGCGGTAACAACGTCCTTGCTTTGCATAACGTTGCCCTTTTTACGCTCCTCACGCCGTTTATGTTCGGTCGCCTTTTCGGTTTTCTCGCCTGCGCTTTCAGCCATTTATTCTCCCCCCTCGGGACTATGCAGGTATGAGGGGAAGAACGCCCTCAAGGGTCTCAAGCCAAGTATTCATAAACTTTTCGATAAGATCCGACAGCGGAACAGCCACAAGGAACAGTATCAGGAAGCCGAAGCCCACCTTTAACTGAATATTTATGACCATTATCTGTATCTGCGGAACTGATTTCATAAGTACGCCGACACAGAACTGAAGTATCGTCTGCGAAACTATCAGCGGCATCGCAATTTTCAGCACGAGCGTAAGCACAACGCTGAAATATCCGACTATCGAAATGCCAAGGTCGGGGTTTATGCCCTCAAACCCGAGCGGAATGATATCGAACGACTTCACGAAAAGCTCTATATATGTCAAATGAGCGTTTATCACGAAGAAATAGAGATACATCATAAAGCTGACGAACGAACCCATTATTGACATCTGGAGGTTCGTACCGGGGTCGAAGACCTTGGCCATGCCAAGACCCGACTGCATATCCATTATTTCGCCGCTCATCTGGACGCTGTAAAAAAACATATCGGTAATAAAACCGAGTACCACTCCCACGAATCCCTCTTTCAGCAGCATCGCAAGGTAAACGCCTATCACCGTTCCCGTTTCGACGGGTTCGGGCTGCCGCACCATTATAACTATCATCGTGATAAGTATGCAACAGACGACTTTTACTATCTGAGGAATGTTTCTTCGCGAAAGTATCGGATTAAAGGCAAAAATGCCGAGAACTCTTGAAAAGACCAAGAGATTTGTTTCAAAATTATCGAACAGGAGGCTGTAAAAATCCATTCTGCCCTCCCGTTTTTAAAGGACTGTCTGGCTGCTGACCTTTGCAATGATATCGAATATCTCATAAAAGAAATCATTCATCGCATTCATCATAAAAGGCGCCATAAGCAGCAGCATAACAGCTATAACAAGCAGCTTCGGCACGAACGAGAGCGTCTGCTCATGCACCTGCGTTGCCGCCTGGAGAATCGAAATTACCAGACCTACTGCCATACTCACAAGGAGGAGTGGACCGCCGAGCTTTATGCTAAGCAGCAGACATTCACGGAAGACCTGTAATATTATATCCTGCGTCATACCCTGCCTCCGACTATGTTCCGAGCGGATTGAATCCGTTCACGAGCGATGCCGTGAGCATCGACCAGCCGTCCACAAGCACAAAAAGCAGTATCTTGAACGGTATCGAGATCGTTGTCGGCGGAAGCATCATCATACCCATTGACATCAGCAGCGTTGAAACAACGATATCGACTATCAGGAACGGTATGTAGATAAGAAAACCGATCTCAAAGCCGATCTTTATCTCGCTGAGGATAAATGCAGGCACAACTGTGGTAAAGCTGACTTTTTCGATGAACTCCTCTTCCGTTTCGGCATCTATCTCCGTATCGGAAAGCTCGAGAAAGAAATTCATCGATTCGTTCGATGTGTTTTTGAGCATCCACGTTTTGAGCGGAACGGAGGCTTCTTTCGCAGCCTCGGTTATCGTATATTCGCCGTTCTTGTACGGCACATACGCTACCTCGTTCATCTCGGACAAAACGGGCTTCATAATAAACATCGTCAAAAACAACGCAAGACCTATCATCACCTGATTCGGGGGAGTCTGCTGAACGCCCATCGCATTTCGCAGGAGCGAGAATGAGATGATTATTCTTGTAAAGCAGGTCAGCATCACAAGAATTGACGGTGCGAGCGACAATATCGTTATCAGGAGAATGAGGTCAACTGTGCTGGAATTATTTATGTCAAGCAGATCGAGCAGGCTTTGCGCTTCATCGTCCGTTTTGGGCGTTTCATAAGGAAGCTCATCGTCCTGCTGCTCCTGAACCTGCGTTTCGGGGTTCTGGAGCGGCTGGGTCTGCTGCGGAACTGAGGTCTCAACGTTCGGTATCGTGGTTTCGATCGATATTTCGGTCGAAGGCGCAGTGGTCGTGACCGTTATCCCGTCCTCTGCGTGTGCATTGAGCGGCGCAAATATGAGCATTGCCGCAATTGCTGCCGCCACCGCGATAAAGACCGTTATCGGCAGAGAAGCCCTGGCATCAGAAATCATTTTTCTCATTGTTTTCCTTACCGTCCTCCCGAGCCGAGCCGTTTTCCGCTGTATTTTTCTTAAAGAAAGCTTTTTTCAAGCTATCCGAGAACGAAACGGAGGAATTTTCCTCTGTTTCTCTCTGCATATCACTGATATCATCATCGTCGATATCGCAGAGCTTTGTGATGCTGTTCGGAGCAACGCCCAGAAGCATACCCTTTTTGCCGACTTTAACGACAAGGAGCTGCTTATCCTGCGCAACGCCGATGCAGTCGATTATCTTTATTCCTCGCTCCAAGCCGTTCCAGCCGTTGCTGCGGAATTTTTTATTGAGCCATCTTGTTCCGTAATAAACAAGAAAAATAAGTCCGATCACTCCGAGCAGGGAGCAGATCACCATTAATAATTCAGGCACTATTGCCGTCCTCTCTTAAACCGATCAACCAAGAACCTTCTGAACTGTCTGGAGGATCCTGTCCGGCTTGAAAGGTTTTACGATGAAGTCGAGAGCGCCGAGCTTGATAGCTTCAACGACCATTGCTTCCTGACCCATAGCAGAGCACATTACAACCTTTGCGGCAGGGTCGCTTGCCTTGATGTCCTTGAGAGCTTCGATACCGGTCTTGTTAGGCATTGTGATATCCATGATAACGAGGTCGGGGTGCTCTGCGGCATACTTTGTGCAGGCGATCTCACCGTCGGCAGCTTCGATAATATTTGTATAACCGTTCTTTGTGAGAGCGTCCTTGATCATCATTCTCATGAATGCGGCATCATCAACAAGCATAATTTTCTTATCCATAATTAATTACTCCTTACCTAAATTATCCAAAAATTTGGATCTGATTATTTCAGTTATTCTTACAGCAAAGTTATCGTCGATAACAACAACGTCACCCCTTGCGATAAGGTTTCCGTTTACAACGATATCAACGGGTGCGCCTGCCTGTCTTTCAAGCTCAATGATCGTACCCTGTGTGAACTCGAGTATCTCCTTGACTTTTTTGGTCGTTGAGCCGATCTCAACGCTGACGTTGAGAGGAACGCCCATAAGAAGCTTAAGGTTATCGTTCTGTTCCTTATTGAGCGAAGTGTTATTATATGTAGCAAAGTTCTGGAGCTGAACGGGCTGAATGTTCATCTGCGGCTGCTGCGGAGGGTAGCCGTAGGGCTGCTGGGGATACATATTCGGCATCGGCTGTCCCTGCGGCATCTGACCGTACATACCGTACTGCTGCATATTCGGATCGTAGCCGTACATTCCCTGCATCGGCATACCCTGCTGCATCGGCTGCTGCGGCATACCGTTCGGCATAGCCTGCTGCTGTGTGGTCTGCTGAGGAGCTGCCTGCTGAGGAGCTGCCTGCATTGGCTGCTGAGGCATCTGCGGCATCGGCTGAGGTGCCGGTGTCGGCTGAGGTGCCGGAGCTGCTGCGCCGCCTGTGCCGCCGTTGAGGCGCGATTCGATCTCTGCCTGAGAAAGCGTTGTGCCGCCGGAAGCAGGTTCGGTCGGAGTATCTGCGGCAGGTGTTGAAGCGGTAGCTGCCTCGTCGGCTGCTGCGCTGTAGCCTGCCATCATCTTTTCAGCCATTTCCTTGGCAAGGTCTATTGTAAGAACGGAAATGAACTCGGAATTTATAACGCCATCGATAGTAAGGTTGAACTTGATGCTTACTACGTTTTCATTGCCGTTGACATCATAGAAATCGGAGATCAGTTTCTGGCTGTCCTCAACAATAGCTTCCGGTGTGGAAATATCGACCGTTGTATCGATAATTTCCGAAAGAGCCGTTGCAGCCGCGCCCATCATCTGGTTCATGACTTCGCAGACGGCGGAAATATTCATTTCATCGAACTTGAAATCGTCCGTGACCTCGAGCGGAAGTCCCATGAGCTGATCGAGAATGAGCTGAACGTCGTTCTGTTTGAGAACGAGAACGTTCTGTCCCGAAACACCCTGTATGTATTTGATCCTGACCATGATCGAAGGCTCAAGTTCAGGAAACGAGAGATCCTTTGCGCTCATGACGGTAACGGTCGGAGTGGTGATCCAAACCTTAGCCGAGAGAAGATTGGATACGGCGGTTGCAGCCGAACCCATGGTGATATTCATTATCTCACCGATGGCATCTTTCTCGACTTCGCCGAATCCGTCAACAAGTTTTTCATCACTCATTATTGCTCTTACCTCAATTCTTTATATATATTATCGATTTTTACGGCTTTTTTGTTGTTTTTTATACCAAGCTTGCCGTCAAACCAGAGATTATTTCCGATCTTAACGGTAATATTGCTGTCTATCGGTACATTGAGCGGAATGACATCTCCCTCCTGAAGGGTGAGGACATCATACAGATCAAGCGTAGTTTCGCACAGAACGGCATCTATCTTCAGGTCGGAGTCCTTTATCGCGTCCATAAGGGATATCTTTCTCTCATTTTCGCGCTTAGGATCAAGCTTCTTCGTGCCTCTCGACCATTTATCGCCGAACTTTGCCATTATCGATTCAAGACCCATTGCAGGGATACATATTGAAATAGTATTCTTAACGTCCTTGATCTCGACTTCAAGCATTACGATTATAACGACTTCATCGGGCGAGAACGGCTGAACTACACGCGAGTTCGTTTCGACCGATGTAAGGGACGGATTTACGTCTATGTAGCTTCCCCACGGTTCTTTAAGCAGGGCAGCCATTCGTTTGAGAACGGTCGTCATAAGCTCGACTTCAATCTCGGTAAAATCCCTCGACTGGTCGGTGTAAGTTCCTGCACCGCCCATGAGCCTGTCCATCATCGTATAGCTGATAGGGTTGGATAGCTGTATGATACAGCTCGTTTCAAGCACATCATCGTCCATGATCCCCATATTGACCATAGACATTATAACATAATCGGGAAGAGCGTTGTTGAACTCATAATAGAGCTGCTCTTCTGTCTGAATGACCTCTACCTTGCAGTAAACACGCAGCAGACCGGTCAGATAAGAGGAAAGCACACGTGAATAGTTTTCAAAAATGCCGTCGATCGTTTTGAGCTGTTCCTTGGTAAACTTCTTCGGCATTTTAAAGTCATAAGTCTTGACTTTTTTCTCGTTTGACTGTTCCTCGATCTCGTCCAAAGCCTTAGCACCCTCTTCGGAAAAGCTGTTCAGAAGAGCGTCAATCTGGCTTTGCGACAGTATGTCAGCCATATATTCGGATCATTCCTTTCTGACAGACGGAAAAATCGGTCTGTACTTTTTAGAGGTTCCCTGTGGGTCCTATCATTCTGCTGCCGTTGGAGCGGCGGCCTTGCTTTCCTTCATTTCGTTTATTGCATCCTCTTTGGAAACGTAGGTCCTGTCGGGGTCGTTTCTTCCCGTATCGGCAGGGGTGATCGTCTCTGCATCGGCATCGGCTGTCGTGTCTGCATCGAGCATAGACGAGCCTTCCGAACCGGACGGGAGGACGAAGTTCGTACCGAATTCAAGCTGGAGAAGTTCATTCAGGACATCGGGATTGGTAAAGTCCATATCGTTTCGGATAAAGACGATCTCAACACGGCGGTTCTGCCGTCTTCCCTCTTCGGTGGAGTTGTCTTCAAGCGGACGGTTCTTTCCGTATCCTGCCGACGAGAATTTGTCCGAGTCGCACGCATCAAGGCTTATCATATACTTGATGACGGAGTTTGCTCTTCCCGAAGAAAGATCCCATTCGTTGACGTTTGAGGTCGCGCTTGCGGCTGTATGACCGCTGACCTTTATGGCATAAACAAGTTCGTTTATCGAACGTATGCCGTCGGAGATTATATCAAGGATAAATTTACCTTCGTCGAGGAGGACATCGCTGTCGCCCGCGAAGAAAATATTATCTCTGAATCGCATATAAACGCCCGTATCGGACATTTCAACGCTCACACTGTCGGAAAGGTTGTTTGAAACTATTACTTCTTTAAGATACATAAAGAAGTCTTCAAAATCAACGATCTGTTCGTCCTGATTATCCACTTCGGGAACAGTATCGTCATAGACAGCTGTGGGATCGTTGGTAGGGTCGGGTTCGCCGACTACACGGATATCGGTATCGGAAATTTTACCTTTTGAAAAGGCTTCGGCAATGTACTGCCATTTGCTGGAGTCCATAGATGACATTGAGAACAGAAGAACGAAGAACGTTAAAAGCAGCGTTACCATGTCACCATAGGTATCCATCCAGCTTCCGCCTTCTTCTTCATTTCCGCCGCGTTTGCGAGCCACAAAAATCACCTCACAGTATAAATACAGATAGATATAACACTTTGTAATCAGAAATTCTGTAATATAATGCCTTAAAAATAGCTTTCAAATAATTATACCACATTTCTTAACAAATTGCCATAGTTTTTTTGTAAAAAAGCAGAATTTTTCAAAATTTCTTGCGTCATTTTTCCGCCAAAACCGACAAATCAGCCATTATTCGGCAGAAGAAGCCTTTCCTGCCCTAGGCTTTTCGGTCGCAGGGAGCATCATACGAAGCTTTTCTTCGACATATCTTGGATTAGCGCCTGCGGCGATAGCGAGTGTACCCTCTTCGATGATCTGGAGGCAAAGTATTTCCTGATTATGGTTATATTTACAAAGGTTGCCGATAGGTCCGCAGAAAACGTGGGCAAGAATACAGCCGTAGAACGTTGTGATAAGGGCAGTGGACATTGAAAGACCGAGCGATGAAGCCGAATCGGAATTCGTTACATCCATTCCTTTAAGCATATTGATAAGACCTATGAGCGTACCAACCATTCCCATCGCAGGGGCAACGGCTGAACCCTTTACCCACATAGCGTAGTTATTTTCGTGTCGCTCACACATAAAGTCGATCGAGTCGTCGAGCATTGACTTTATCTTGTCCGATTCATTGGCATCGACAATAAGCATAAGCGCAGACTTCATAAACGGGTCTGTGCAGGCATTTGCACTTTCTTCAAGCGCAAGAATACCTTTCATACGTGCAGTCTTACAATGCTCTACCATCTGGGCAATGTAATTTTCGGGATCGTATTTTTTCGGCATAAATGCGATCTTGAGCATCTTGCCCGTATTTTTAATTACCGAAAACGGATATGTAAAAATGAGTGCGCCGATAGTACCGCCGAGAACGATAGCGACCGAAGCCGGATCCCAGAAGTTCAGCAGACTTCCTCCCGTCATAATTCCCCAAACTATAAGTCCGAGTGCAAGAACCAGACCGATCAAACCTGAAATATTCATTTGACAGATATCCTCCTTGATTTTATATCTATTCTAAACGAGCGTCCCATGCCCGGATCATTCTTTGCAAGCGCCGTTCATGCGGCGGAATTCAAACGATTTTTCGATGATCTCATCGAGTTTGTCTTTAAGTATGTATCTGTGACCGTTCATCATCGTGACGACGGTATCGGGGGTTTCCTCTGCCACTTCAATGAATTCTTCATTGAGAATGAGCGGAGTCCCGTTAAGTCTTGTTACCAGTATCATGATTTTTCACCACCATCTCCCACGGAACAGCAGCTCCGCCGAGCAGAGCCGCCGACCATAGGAAAAATATTATGCGATAATTGAGCCGATACACCGAGCAGTTTATCAACAAAGCCAAGCGGAGTGTGACTCAGACCGCCTGCAGGGGCTTCCACCACACCTTGTAAAATGCCCGACTGCCAAAAAACTATATTCGCGAACATAAACCAATTTTCAACAAAAACAAGCGCAGCAAAGCGGAGCGTGACGCGAACTGCCTGCAGGGGCTTCCCTGCGCTTATCGCTTGAGGTTTACGAGTTCTTCGAGCATCGAGTCGGAAGTCGTGATGATCCTTGCGTTAGCCTGGAAGCCTCTCTGTGTAACGATCATATCGGAGAATTCCTGAGCAAGGTTTACGTTGGACATTTCGAGCTTGTTGGAAGCAACTGTACCTGCACCCTGCTCGCCTGCTTTTCTTACCTTGCCCGAGCCTGAAGCTGCAGTCTCGGAGAAGCTTGTGTCGCCGTTTTCGATAAGACCCTCGGGGTTGTCGAAAACTGTGATCTCAACACGCGCGATAGCCTTGAGTGTGTTGTTGTATGTAGTTGTGATAACGCCGTCCGAGCCGATAGTGAACGCAGCAAGGTCAGCATATGTGAACTTGCCCGTTACAGCGAGGTCGTCAACTGTATAGGGTACATCATTGCCTGCATCGTCTTTTTTCTGATTAACAAGGGTGTATGCCTGCTGTGCGCCTGTGTCATCGATCGTCACTGCGGACATAGCTGCCGAGCTTGTGGGATCGTTGGGGTCTTTCTTTGTGTATTTAAAGAAAGGAAGAGCCTTGCCGTTATCGTCCTCCATTGTTACATAGTTGCCCTTGAGGTCGCAGAGATAGAAGGTCTCATCGCCCGTTGTGTCATCTTTATCGATCTCACCCTGCTTGTAGCCGACGATCTTTCCGTCCTTGATAACAGCTTCAGGCTTTCTGTTGGTGTAAAGATAGCCTGTGTCCGTATCGGTATAAATGCCGTAAGCGTCTGCAATGAGGTCGTTTACGTTGATAGTGTTTTCAAAGGTATAGTCTGTGGAGTTTATCTGATTGTCGCCGTTGTTGTCCTGAAGAGTATTCTTGAGAAGCTCCTGAGCGGAAAGGTCGCTGTTAAGGAGAAGACCCTTTTCGGTATTTCTTGTACCGAGAATGAATCTGTTGTTGTTGGAAACGAGATTACCGGCGCTGTCGATGCCGAAGTTGCCGTTTCTTGTGTATGTTATAGAGTCGGGCGAAGCTGTGAGGTCGGGAGCGCCGCCGTCTGCGCCTGAGGAGAATGCGCCCGTTGCGAAGAAGCCGTCGCCGCTGATAGCGAGGTCGAGGGTCCTGTTGGTGGACTGGAACGAGGACTGCGACATATCTCTGTCGATCGAAGCTACCTGCGTACCGTAGCCGACTGTGGACGGGTTGTTGCCCGCAAAGCTTTCAGTACCTGCTGCGGCTGTCTTTACCGACTGGTAGAAAACATCGCTGAACGAAGCTCTGGAGGATTTGAAGCCATAAGTATTGACGTTGGCGATATTGTTACCGATAACGTCCATTTTTGTCTGGTGGGAGGTAAGTCCCGAAACACCTGAATAAAGAGATCTAACCATTTTAATTACACTCCTTAAAAAAGTTGCTGTTATATCTGTGCGGAGCGTCCGTCAAGTCAGTCGGGACGCTTATGATCTCCGGTTAGGTCCGATCGTTCTGACCGCACATTATTCTTTTCACATTATAACAGTAGAATCAATATTCGTGAAAATATTTCCCTGCATATCATCTGCGGAGAGGGTCGTGATGACCTTGTTGTTTTTTATGCTGACGATGAAAGCATTTGAGCCTATCATGACAAGTGCATCGTTCGAGCCTTTTTCGCCTGCAAGCTCGACAGCCTTATTGAGCCGTTCGAGGGTATCGCCGTTTTCAATATCGATCCGACGTTCGGATATCCTCTCAAGAGCATGCTTTGAAAAGACCACTCCGCTCTGTACGTTCTGCTCAGTGCGCTTTTTTTCGTCAAGCTGACTTTGCAGTTCCTTTGCAAAACCGCTGTCCTCGGGTGAAGTTTTCTGCGCGGTGAATCCGCCGACCCTTCCCGTCGTGACCGCCGTAATGCCTCGCGACTGCATCAGTTCGCTTATAAGCACCCCGAAACACCGTCCTTTCGTTTAACCGACAACATTTACTCCCATTGAAGTAAGGTTCTGTCTGAGGTTCTCAAACTTCTGAGCGGACTGTGACTTTGCATAGTATGCGATCGAAACTTCAAACGGTGTGACATCGCTTCCGACCTGCTCATTGATGATCTGGTCGATGGTGTATTTGCCGGATGTTTCGAGCCAGCCTGAATTGCCGTTGTCGAACATTATCTCAACGCGCTGTTTGCCGTTCTTGAAGGTAACGACTTCGCCAAGTCTGCCGACACCGCAGTAGCCGATCTCCGAGATCTCTCTGCCGCTGATCGTTTTTCCGATAACTCTGGAAGTATCTATTCTCGAAGTGATAGCTCTGTTGTTGATGAACTTGATATCATACATTCTTGTTCCGAGAGCATCTGCAAGAGCCGCCTGTTCGGGATATTTGTCTGCATCAAGTCTGTGAGGTGCGCAGTCGGAGTTTGAAATGCCCGGCTTTGAATCGGAATAGGCTTCAAGTCCATACTTTGCGCTGTATCTTGTGCTGTAGCTTCCGTCTGAAATGATGCTGTAGACCTGCGCATTGGAAAGTGTCGGCGTAAGCTGACCCGTTCTCGATGCGTTTGCAACAGCATAAAGGTTAGAGGTTGTGAGCGGGATATCATATCTGCCTGCGGTGAGTGTTACAGCTGTATCCGATGAAGATGAAGCCGCCGCGGAGGAAGTATTTGACGAAGTATTGGCATAAAGCGTATTGTAGCTTGCGTTCTGTGTGCCTGCGGAAAGGTTTGCCGAGGTCACATTGTCATTTGCGTTCGCATAAGACGCATTCGGAAGAATAAGATCCTGAAGATCCTCATACTGTGCAAGATATGCAGCCGCATAATTCGGGATATCGAGCTTTGTTACCGTTACCGTTTCATAACCGTCAAGGTTCGGTTTAAGATTGTTTATAACGCTCTGCGACTTTGTTTCAGTGCCGCTGATAGAATCGATAGTGCTCATAAGCTCGCTGAACAGAGCGTCCGACTGAGCCATATAGCTTGACATCGTTTCAGCCTGAGTTACGGTTGAATCGGTAGTGGTCGTTGTGCCTTCGGGAGCGTTTGTGTTTTCCCCGCCATTTTCGGTATTGGAAGGACCGTCTGTTCCCTCTGTTTTATCAGTGCCGTTTTCATCTTTGTTTCCGCTGTTTTTGAGCGAAACATCTTTGAGCGGATACTTATCCTTGCCGTCAACGATAACATAAGCGTTTCCGTCGAGTACAAGAACGTTGGTTACCTTGCCGCCTGCGACCACTTCGCCCTCGGAAGAACCGTTGATATTGACTTCCTGACCGATAAGCTTCGAGAGAAGATTGTAGATATCGGAAGAAGTAACGTTTGAAACCGTTGAAACTTCATACTTGCTGCCGTTTACAACAAGGTAAGGCGTACCGTCCGAAACAACTACGGATTCAACAATGCCCGTGTCATAATCGTGACCGTCATTGACCGTTACAGCCTTTCCGACAAGGTTTGTCGCATAGCTGATATTTGCCTGAGAGGTCATATTCTTGATACCTTCGAGCATCGAATAGGACGACATCTGCTGGAGCATATCGGTATCGCTCATAGGGTCGTTGAAGTCCTGATTGGACATCTGCGTTGCGAGTACCTTTAAGTAGCTGTCAAAGTCCATATAGGAAGTAGCTTCGTCACCCTTTGTCGTATCAACGACCTTGTTGCTGTACTTTGAGTAAGCGCCGCCCGTTGAATCGATCGAAAGGTTCCCTAAGCTGTTAGCCATAATTTTGCCTCCTTTAAAAGTTTTCTTGCCGCTGTAACTCCGCTTTCCGCTTCGTCATCAGCCTTTGCAATGCCCGAGATACGTCCGCTGTTCGTGCTTTCGCTCTGTGAAGCACCGCCGTTTTGACGGTTAAAGCTCTGGTTCGAGAAGTCGAGTCCCATATAGGAAGCCGCCTCCGAGGGAGCAACAACGTTCACATTCCGAACGTCAACGTTCTGTTTTGCAAAGCTTTCGGTAAGTGCTGCCGAGTTCGCTGCGAGTGCCTTGCCGACTTCTTCATTTGAAGCTGCGAGGACTACGGAAACCGCGCCCGATGTATCGGAAGTTACCTTAACTGCAACTTCGCCGAGGTTTTCGGGTTTGAGAACCACCACAAGCTCCCGGACTGCGCCGTTCTGCGTTGTTTCACTGACGCTCTGCGTTATCTGCCGGACTGCAAAATCTGCAAGCTGCTTGTAGACCTCAACTGTGTCTGTCGGTATCTCGATATCAGCCAAAATATTCGTCTGAACGGGGTTCTGCGCCGTAAGGACAACGTTTGCCGCTGCCTGCTCTGCGCTGTTTTCGTCCGAGCCCGTGATAACTCTTATCTGCGCCGAAACATCGTTTATCCTTGCGAATGCGGCTGTCTTGTGGAACGCTGCAAAAGAGGTATCGGCTGAATTTGCGCTGTTATCATTGTAGAGTGCAAGCTTTAATGCGCTTTGGAAGCTTTCAAAGGAAGACAGATCGTTAAATTCCGTCTTATTTTCGAGGATAGACACTATCGTTTCGGCTTTCTGCGTTGGAGCGGTATCGGAGGAAAGAACTTCCGTCACCGAAGCTGCCTTTGCCGCTGCTTCAAAAGGGATCTCGTCAAGAATTTCCTCGTTTGTGCCGGCAGGCATCATACCCATCATAGAAACGACTGCGTTTGCGAGAGCCGAAAGGTTGGTATCATCGCCCTCTGCAAGCTTTTTCAGCTCATCTGCGATCTCATCTGCCGACTTTCCCTCGGAAAGACCCGTTTCAAGCACCGCCGAGATATCTCCGAGCGTAAGTGCAAGTCCCGTTTCTTCGTCCGAAACGAAATCTTCGCCGTCCTGCGAGGTCACGAACTTTATCATATTGGAAAGAATATTGATAACGTCGGTATTTTCATCATCGTTCTGCGAAGAGCTGTCCGAAGTGCCGTACATAAACTTTTCAGCCGCATTTCCGACCGAGAGCATCATTTTCACCGCTGCATCGATAACGCTTTTGTCTGCGTTGGAAACGTCCTGCGCAAGCTCCGAAACAAGCTTTGAAAAGGTGTTGTTATCCTCCGATGCATCTTCGGTAATGTCAACCTCCTGCGTGATATCGTCAACGGGTGTATTCGATGTTACAGCCGAGCCGAGAATGTCGCCAAAGCTTATTTCCGAAGCTGCGTTTGCATCGGTCGAACCGAAGGCGGGAGTATTTACGCCCATACCGATATTGAGAATGCTGCTTATATCCATAATTTTCACCTCCTTTCAGTGGGGCGGGGAAGCCCCGCTGCAAATTCGCGCCACGCCTTGTTTCGCACGTTTGCGGTATAAATGAATTTACTGCCGCGAAGATAGTTTTGTTGTGCCGTCGATTCAATTCGGGTGGGAAGCCCCACTGCAAATCCACGCTATGCTTCGCAGTGCTTTCCTGCCTTATCTGTATGTGCTGTTCATAACGTATTCGGAAATGAACTGTTCTTCCGCTTTCTGCACCTTGAATTTGTATTCTTCAAGCTGCTTTTCTTCGAGCTTTTCGAGGGAGGAGACCTCCTTTGTCGCATCGATAACAACACCGAGCTGACGCTGTACCTTTTTCTCCATTTCATCTATTGAATTTTCAAGCTCCTTTATCTGCATACGGAGCGACTGGTGATAGCTTTTGAACATCGTTATCTGCATTACGGTTATGCCCTTGCCCGAAAGCTCCCTGAACTCATCCGCCGAGCGTTTGAGCTTGGCTTCGAGCTGCATTTTTTCCTCCTGCATCTGCTGCTGCTGCATTCGCAGGTGAGCGAGATTGTTCTTTTCTCTGTCAAGCACCTGTTTTTTATAACCCATAAGCTTGTTTAGTGAAAATTCAAACCGCTTCAAGAATGATTACCTCCAAGGAGTTATTTTACAGCTTCTTCGAGCAGCTTCAGCGTTTCGTCAAAGGAGAATGCCTCGTCCGTTTTCTGCTGTAAAAATGCATTTATCTTGTCTATTTTTCTTATCGCTTCATCGAGCGCGGGGTTTGTGCCCTTTTTGTATGCGCCGATCGAAACGAGGTCGTAGTTTGCGTTATAGACCGAGAGGAGATTTCGCAGCTTTGCAGCGTTGTCCTTGTGCTTTTGGTCGGCGATCTCAGACATAAGTCGCGAAACCGATTCGAGTATCTCTATCGCAGGATAGTGGTTCTTTGCCGCTACCTTACGGGAAAGAATGATATGACCGTCAATGATACCTCTGACCGTATCGGAGATAGGCTCGTTGGTATCGTCGCCCTCAACGAGAACGGTGTAGATGCCCGTTATCGAGCCTTTTTCAAAATTGCCCGCTCTTTCGAGCAGCTTCGGCATAGTGGTGTAAATTGACGGCGTATAGCCTCTTGCTATAGGCGCTTCGCCAGTTGCAAGACCTATCTCACGCTGTGCCATAGCATATCGTGTGAGCGAATCCATCATCAGCAGGACGTTTTTGCCCTGATCCTTGAAGTATTCCGCAATAGCCGTGGCGGTCATGGGACATTTATTTCTCATCATCGAGGGCTGATCGGAGGTCGCAACGACAAGGACTGACCTTGCCATTCCCTTTTCCCCGAGGTCACGCTCGATGAATTCAAGCACCTCTCGTCCACGCTCTCCTACGAGAGCGATAACGTTGATATCGGCTTCGACTTCTCTCGCTATCATACCGAGGAGCGTCGATTTTCCGACACCCGAGCCTGCGAAGATACCCATACGCTGACCTCTGCCTATTGTGAGCAGACCGTCTATCGCCTTTACGCCGAACGGGATAATATCGTCGATCCTCGGTCGGGTGAGCGGATTTACGGGGTTTCCTGCAATGGGGTAGCTGTCTGTGGTATGTATCGAACCTTTGCCGTCTATCGGTTCGCCGATAGCGTTGATGATCCGTCCGACGAGTGCATCGCCCGTTCTGACTTCAAGCTGTCTGCCCGTATTGTCAACTATCGATCCGGGTCCTATGCCGTCGATGTCGGTATACGGCATCAGCACGACCTTTCCCTCGTTGAAGCCGACCGCTTCGCCGTAAATGAACTCGTCCGAGCCTTTGCGGAATATGCGGCAGACATCGCCGATGTTACATTCGGGACCCGTGGCTTCAACAGTCATACCGATGATCTTTTCAATTTTTCCCATGTGCCTGTAAAGATCGGCATTTTTGACGTTTTCACGGATAGCGTTAAAGTTCATTCGGGTTATCTCCTCGTCATTCCTCGCCCCTTGTATTCTTCATTATCTCTTTGAGGAATTCAAGCTGGGTCGGAACGGAAGCATCAAGTATCTCTTCGCCGTTGTCGAGGATAACAGTGCCGTCCTCAGCATCGGGAAGAATTTCTATTTCAATATCTTTGATATAAGGAATTATCTGTTTGATGAGCTTTGCATCGGTCTTGATTTTTTTTGAAACCTCACCCTGCGCAAGCGAAATTTTTATGTAGTCGGAGTTGCGGAAGCTTTTTGCGGCATTTTCGATGATGCTTTCAATGACCTCGGGGTTGACCTTGAGTTCCTCGCCCGTGATCTTTTCAAGCATTTCGCACATCGTTTCGCGCATTTCGTTCTCGTTGTCGATGAAGTACGCGTCCTTGTGCGAATTTATATCGGAGAGAAGCTGTGCTGACGCATCGACGTACTTTCTGCACTTTTCGAGCGACTGCTTTTTGCCCTCGTCATAGCCTTCTTTGAAGCCCTCGGCTTTCGCCTTTTCCTTTAAGATAGCACACTCCTTGTTTGCCTTTTCGATAACTGCGGCAGTGGTTGCCTTAGCGTCCTCAGCGATGCTTTTCGCTTCAAGCTTTGCATTTTCGATTATCTCACGCCGTGCGGCTTCCGTTCTTATGCGGTAATCCTCGACTGCCGCCGCGACCTGACGATCGACTGCGGCGCGGAACTCCGCTTCCTTAGCGGCGGCTTCCCTCTGCTTCTGCTGTTCAAGCTCTTCGCGCGAAGGAGCTTCCTGCCCGACGTTCTCCTCACCCGGAAGAATGACGGTATTATCGATCTTGACGGGTTGGGAAGCGCCATAGCTGTACGACTGGGATTTGTATATTTTAAGCAATTATCTCGTCCTCTCCGCCCTTGCCGATAACAAGCTCGCCCTCTTCTTCGAGGTGTCTTATGATGCCGACAATTCTCTGCTGAGCTTCGTCAACGTCACGCATACGAACGTTATGCAGATATTCGATCTCCTGCTGAATGGATTCCTGCATTCTCTGCGGCATATTCGCATAGAGAGCCGCTGCGACCTCGGCGTTCGAGCCTTTGATCGCGATAGCGAGATCCTTCGCTTCGACATCTCTGATAAAACGCTGAATGGACATAGAGTCGAGTCCGAGAATATCCTCGAATACGAACATCTTCTTCTTGATCTCTTCAACAAGTGCGGGATCTTTCGAGGAGAGTTCGTCGAAGATGTGCTTTTCTGTTCCTCTGTCGACCTTGTTGAGGATATCGGCAACAAAGTTTACGCCGCCGACCGTAGTAAGATCCATAGAAACGACTGCGGCAAACTTTCTTTCGAGTGTTTCTTCAATAGAATGAATGGTTTCAGGCGAAGCCGATTCCATTTTCGCGATCCTTTCAACGACTTCGACCCGCTTTTCCTTAGGCAGTTCCTGAAGCACGGCGGAAGCCTGCTCGGACTTGACATAAGAAAGCACAAGGGCGATAGTCTGCGGATTTTCGTTCTGAATGATAGCAAGCAGGTTCTTGTAGTCGGATTTTCTGACGAACTCGAACGCTTTCGTCTGCATCGACTTGGAAACACGCTCCATGAGCTTGTTTGCCTGTTCAACACCATAAGCCTTTTCAAGAATACTTCTTGCATATTCAATGCCGCCCTCGGAGATAACTTTCTGGGTAAGGCAAAGCTCGTAGAATTCGTTCAGAGTCGAATCAACGATATTAGCCTCAAGGTAAGGCAGGCTTGAAATTTCGTATGTGAGCTTTTCAACATCATCATCGGAAAGGCGTTTGTAAACGTAGGCAGCATTTTCAGCGCCGATCGATGTAACAACGACCGCAGCCTTTTGCAGGTTTGTAAGTTCTTGGATATCAGGCATTGCTTACTCCTCCGTTTCGTCTTTCATCCAGTTTTTAAGCAGCTGAGCCACAATTTCGGGGCTGTTCTTCGCAAAGTCGCTGATCTCTCTGCGGATAGCGACCTCTTTGGTGTCTTCTTCCACCGAGAGACTCGGGATATCGGCAGGACTTGTGCCGTCGAGATCCATTGTGAACGTATCGACGATAGGTTCGCCGTCCGCACCTGCAAGTGCTTCGGAAGCAAGTATCTGCTGCTCGAATTTTTCCCTCTTATTCTTGGCGCTTCTCGAAGTGATGATAAGCACAACGACAACAACGATAAGAAGAATGAGAAGAATTGCTGCCGCAGCAATAAGCTGATTGAGCGTAAGACCGAAGAGGTAAACGGGAGCTGTATCGGTTGCAATATCCGTGCCGAATTTCGGGAAGTTGGTGACCGTAACAACGTCCTGCGCAACGGTCGGATTTACGCCGCCTGCGTTCGCAACGAGGTTCACAAGGTCAAGTCTTTGCGCTTCGGAGATATAGTCCGTGTAAACGACAGTCGAAATGGAAAGTCCGTCAATAGTGTAGCCTGCCTTTTCAATCTGTTCTTTGTATGTATCGACAAGGTATGTGTTGGAAACGGAATTTTCCGTCCAAGCTCCCGTGCCGTTAGTATCACCCGTCGGGTAGGTATCGTCAGCATTCGTTTCAACGCCGACAACGCCGCCGTCAGCGGTAGTTCCGCCCGAGGCTTCGGACGCATCACCGTGCTGGAGAACGCCCGTGTTGCCGTTTCCGTCAGCCGAATAGTCGGTGTTTTCGGAAACCTTTTTATCAAAATTGAGTACCATATTTACCGCAACGGATACTCCGTCATCGCCGTAAACAGGCATAAGAAGTTCAAGCACCTTGTTCTTTATTGAATTTTCAAGATTTGTCTTGAAAGCGAATTTTCTTGTTTCATCGGCAACAACATCTATCTCGTTCTCACCCTCGATCTGCGGTATGCCATATCCGTCAACGATGCTGATATTCTCATCGGTAAGACCGACGCAGCCGTTTCTGACAGTGCTTCTTATACCGACTATCTGCTTGTCCGTAAGCTTGTAGTCGGGGTTAAGATAAACCGTGACCGAAGCGGTCGGGTCCTGACGCAGCGAGGAGATGACCGTGTTCTTCTGCTCGGGGATAGATATCGTGACCGTAGCTTTCTGAACTCCCTCGAATGTTCCGACAATAGCACTCAGACGCTCTTCAAGAGCCATTCGCGCATATTCTCTCTCCTGCGAGGAGGTGGTGAACATATCTATATTGTTTGTATAAAGATTGTAGTTGATGGTACTCTTCGGATAGCCTTTCATAGCCATTTCCATGGTAAGAACGTTCTCCGTTCCGGCAGGTACCATTATCGTGCCGCCGCTTTTGAGCGTGACATCGTAGCCAAGGTCTTGTATCGCAGTTACGATCTCTGAAGCCTCGTTCGCTTCAAGTCCCTCAAAAAGGACGGTATAATCCTTTTTATTCAGGATTATAACCACGATCGCAGCGATAAGAACTATCGCAACGAGTATCGCTATGTATGCTATCTTCCTTTTCTTCTCCTGGGCAGCCCAGAACTGCTTGAACGAAGTTGAAAGCTTTGAAAGCTGTTCCTTCATATCCATTTACGAATTTTCCTTCCCGAATCAAAGATAAAATGGCTTACATTGAGATCTGGAGGACCTGATTGTAAGCATCAACAGCGGCATTCTTTACCGCAACGAAGGTCTCGACAGCTATCGAAGCCTTTGTCATATTGTTATAAATAGTGTGGAGATCGTCAATTTCGCCCTGCATAAGCTTTACAGCATCGATGTTGGTCTGCTGCTGGGTCTCCTGAACGTCATTGAAAACCTCCCTGAAAACATCGGAGAACTGAGGCGAGCTTTCGGTGATCTCCTTTACCTGCCCGTTCTCGTTGTCAAAAACTGACTGTACGGGTGAGATCGCACCCGAGATAGGAACTATAAACATATCTTTATCTGCCTTTCTTTATATGGCGTGAACCTGCCGCAAGAGCTTCCCCGCTTTACTTTCCATTAAGGGACATTGCCTTTGTGAGCATAGCCTTTACTGCGGAAATGGCAGAAGCGTTCGCTTCGTAACAGCGCTGCGCAGCGAGAAGATCCATCTGCTCCTTGCTGTTGTCAACGTTGCTCTGGTAAATGTATCCGTCCTCGTCCGCAAGCGGATTATCGGGGTCGTAAACGGGAACGAACGGCGCATCATCGTCAATTATCTGCGCAACGGTCACGCCCGAGTATCTGTATTTGTTCTTGTGTGAGAGATAATATGTGCCACGGGAATACTTCGGACCGTCGTCCTCGTTATTGAACTTGTCCAACTCCTCGCTGAAAGTCTTCTTTTCGGAGAAAACAACAAGCTGACGGCAGTACGGATCTTCGCCGACCGATGTGTTGTAAGTACCCTGATTGGCGATATTCTGCGAGATGATATCCATTCGGAGCCTTTGCGCCGAAAGTGCAGAGCCGCCTATATCGAGTGAATTCAAGAATGACATTTATGTACCTCCAAAGCCGACGGCGTTACTTGGTTATCGCCGTGCGTATCATCGAATAGTTGTTGTTCATCTGATCCATAAGTGCGCTGTACTGATACTGAACATCGGCAAGATCGAGCTGTTCCTTTTCGATATCGACATTGTTGCCGTTCAGAAGTTGGTTGGTGTTGGTCTCATAAGTCGTTGCGACCTTGAGTGAGACCTTGCCGCTTTCGTTATCGGTCGGCGTATGGTAGCTGCACTTGCACATCTCTTCTTTGAGCACAAGTCCAAAGTTTACGGTTTTTGCTTTATAATCGGGCGTGGAAACATTGGCGATATTGTTTGAGATAACACGCTGTTTATACCACGCCGCATCGAGCGTCTGCTCGGAAAGGGTCTGAAGCTTATTATCAAAAAGTCCCACGATATACCTCCTATGTTGGTCTGATTCGCTGACTGTTCTTTCGGAAAATGGCAAACCACCCCTTTAAAGGGTATAGTACACCATTCATAGTATATACCTTTTTAATAAAAATTTCAAGAGTTATCGCAAAATTTATATCTACAGCGGTAACAATTTTTTATTATTAAATCTATGAATTTTTTCCAAAAACGACAAAGCGTCTGCTTTTAGTTATAAATTTTTGCCGTTTCATAGTCGTTGTTTTGTATATTTTTAACAACAATGTACCAAAAAGCTTATTATTGACAGATAATAGAAAAAACACAAAGTACACACGATATCCGTGTATAGCTTTGTGTTTATATATGTTTTGGAAGAGTACGCCGCGCAATGGCAAGTCTTACCATTTCATTTGTGACACTGCGGGTATATTTTTTCTTCATTTCGTCTGCTTTTTTCTTGTCCTGCGGCGTTCTGACCCTGCAGGAGAGGTACGGAACAGCGTCAAGAGCGTCCGCCATTGCCTCGGCGAAGCATCTGTCGCAGGTACAGCAGTTGAATCTCTTCAATGCTATCGGCAAAAGCTCGGTTATAAGCTCGGAGCTGACGCAGATCTCGGCAGCCTCGCTCTCTTTCGTCTTAGGCTCGGCTTTTTCGGCGGCTTTCTGCGTGTTCGTGTGCATTTCTATGACAGACTGCTTGAACTCGTTATCGATTATCGGGTTGGTCGCAGTGCTTTTTCCCGTTAAAAGCTTCATAACAGCATCGGTCTTGTGCGTGACCTTTGCTGCGGTGCTGCCTGCCATACAAATTCCTCCTTATCTTTTCTTTTTATCAATAACTATTTCAGGATAAAGCGATTCACAGGCTTTTACATAATCCCTTGCGGCACGGCAGTTCGGCGAATACGTCGTAATTACCTCCTGATGCGCAGGCGCTTCGGCAGCTGCAACGGAAACGGATATCTTCGTATCAAGTACGACCGTTCCGAGCTGTTCGGCAACGATCTCCGCCATTTCCGCAACTTCATCCGCAAGCTGCTGGTTCCTGACATATTTCGTAAGGAGTATGCCCCTTATGTTGAGCTTTTTATTATAGTATTTCTTGACGGCGAGAATAGTTTCCCGAAGCTGTGCGATCCCTTGAAGCGAAAGTATCTCCGGTGTCATCGGTATAATGAGATCGTCCGCCGCTGTGTAGGCGTTTATCGTAAGCACCGAGAGCGCAGGCGGCGTGTCGATGATGATATAGTCATACTCGTCACGGACGGTTTTGAGTATCTCCCTTAATATGAACTCACGGTGTTCTACGGGAAGTTCGAGTTCGCTTCCCGAAAGAAGAATATTTGACGTTATAACATCGCAGATGTGCGTAGTTTTTATTGCGCTGCGGATATTGCATACACCCGTCATCACATCGTGGATAGTATATCCTCTGTCCTCCGTCCCGAGTGAGAACGAAAGGTTTCCCTGCGGATCCATATCTATTGCGAGGACAGTTTTCCCTCTGCTGCGGAAGATGCCTGCAAAAGCGGCGCAGGTAGTCGTCTTGCCGACTCCGCCTTTCTGATTTGTTACAACAATAATTTTTGCCATAGATCAAAAGTCCTTATTCTGACGATGTTTGAGCTTTTCTCTTTCCTCTATCTGACATTCAAAAATGAAGCGTGCAAGGCGTTCCTCCTGCGACTGGGAGATGTTGAGGAAGTGACAGCCGTAACCGTCAACAACGTCCGTCCCCATAACATTCTGAATGCGAAGCACCTCGGTCAGAAGCTCCATATCTCCGCCGAAAAGCTCGAGCATAAGCTGATCTCCCGGCTCAAAGTCAAAGTTCGTTTTCATATAAACGCCGCCGAGATTGATGTTGCAGACGTGGATATTCAGCGGCTTGTCGAAGTTTATAATCTCCTCATTGCGGATATAGAAAGGCGAGGTCGTTTCAAATTCGGTATTTATCTTGAACGAAGCACGTCTTTCCTCAAGTGCGATGCCGTCGCCGACGTGAAAATTCATCTGATACTCGGTGGAAAGGTCTACCGAGGTCTTGTATTTCATTCGCACGCCGTTTATGTATTCAAAAACAGCGGTTATGTATTCATCTTTTGGGATAAGAGGA
Source organism: uncultured Ruminococcus sp. (assembly GCA_900543105.1). Lineage (GTDB taxonomy): Bacteria > Bacillota > Clostridia > Oscillospirales > Ruminococcaceae > UMGS363. The sequence goes on from UQQA01000002.1 coordinate 40,494, forward strand.
AGCCCCGTACCCTTTATCATAACGAGGTCACGACCCTTGATACGGAAGAAGTCCTTCGGAAAAAACACCGATTTGGTTGCCAGCAGCATTCTGTCCTGACTGTCATAGATAACAACTCTGCCGACCTTATCCTTTTTTATCATAACTCTTCCCCCATTGTCCCTTGACTCGACTGAATGATATATCCGTAAACGTTTAAAAGAGCGCATAAAGATACATTCTTATTTTATCAAAAAGTGCTCGGTTTTGCAACTGTTTTTTTGAACGTTGTAGAAATCAACACATTTCGACATATCTTTTTGTTGATTTGCAACAAATCATAAATAATTTGCTCCGCAGATATTGCATTGAAATGCTGTGCAAAACCTGTCCGATAATCCTTGACTGACCCGCAGCTTTTGTGTATAATTGAATAAAAGGAATTATTGTCTATCGACAGATCGGATTTTATGAGGTTTTAAAATGAAAAGGATCAGACTGACTGCACTTCCTTGTTTATGTGCAGATGTTTTTTACGGTACCGACACTATCAGACCCGGAGGTGAAGCATTGAATTTTGCCGCTCATGCCTCACGGTTCGGGGATATAGATGTTACGCTTCTCGGTGTTGTCGGAAAAGATAAATATGCGGAAGCGATAATGGAAGCAATATCAAAGCTCGATATCGATAAAAGTCATATTCGCATCGATGAAAGATATCCGACTGCAAATAATATGACTTATCTTACAGTATCGGGCGACAGGTATTACAAAGATGATTCGTGGAACGGGAAAATTCTCGATAACCTTGTGCTGAATGATACAGAGATCAACGTCCTATCGGAATCCGATGTAGTTTTTGTTCATTTCTGGGCTTCGTGTTTTTCGCAGGTGATCGAACTGAAAAAAACATTCGGCTTTAAGCTTGCGGTGGATTTTGATATATACAGAGATTTTTCGGATATGGAACGATACGCTCCGTACGTTGATTTCTTTATGATAAGCGGCTCGGAGGAACTCCTGCCGAGGTTCAGAGAATTATCGGATAAATACCACTGTCTGTTCAATATGTCACTTGCAGAACATGGAAGCGTTACATACTTTAACGGACAGGAATTCAGAGTGCAGGCTGTAAAAGTTGAGAACATAATTGACACGACAGGATGCGGCGACAGCTATCATGCCGGATTTGTCTGCTCATATATGCTCGGAAATGATATTGAAAAGGCAATGAATGTCGGCTCGGAAATCGCAGCGGAAACCTTAAAGCATTATGGCGGCTTTTGAATAAGCAGAACCACAGCCCCGGCTTTATCATACCCAATTCAATAATTACACATTAGCAAAAACCGGATAAGATCACTGACATATCTCTGACCACCTCACCGCAAAGTATTATTTTGTCTCGGTTTTCGGAGAACCCCATAATTGTAAAATAAGGAAATACGACTGTCCGACAAATCGGAATATTGCAGGAGAAATGTAAAATGAACAAGACACAGCTTAATGTAGCACAGGAAGCAATGGTTGAGTGGTTAGCAGATTCACATGAGTTAGGTAAAAGACCAAACAAAATTGAATGTGCTGGAGAATTTGAGTATAGTGAAATGCGATATTATATTTTTAAGTTTAAAAAAGGAGTATTTGGCAAGTGGCTTGTTGGTGTATGCGGTGGTTTCGAAGATGATGATCTGGAACCATGTGGTCATATATTTAGTGATATGCAAGAGTACGATGAAACTACTGCAAAAAGTGAGTGTATTTCTATGATAGAAAAAATTATGACATATTGGATGGAACAAGCTAAAAAATTTGAAAGCTAAAAGTACACAAATTCCAATTTATCGGGCAGTTTATATTTACAGCACAAAAGGAAATATGACTGTCTGACACATCGAAATTTGGAGGTAATGAATTATGCCTAAAATAATTTGGTGCGGTAACAAATCTTGGGATACGGATTTCCCGGAAAATACGTTGCCAAGCAATGCAAAACTAATAGAAAGACCGGATAATATTTTTAAAAGCAGTATGCTGTATGGTATTTTACCATTAATTTTTAGTTATGCGATAATATACATTAAATGGTTTATTATCGGCGAAATAGCAATGAATCCGATATATGTTCCATTAGGAATAATATTGGGGTTGCTGTTGCTGCCTGTTCACGAAGTTTTACACGGAGTTTGTTATAAAAAAGGTCAAAAAGTTTACATAGGAATATGTTTAAAAAAGTTTGCTGCTTTTGCAGTATGTCACGAACCGATCAGCAAATGTCGTTTTATAATGATGAGTTTAATGCCGATGCTTTTAGGTATAATACCTTTGGCTATATTTCTTTTATCTCCACCCAATGCATTTCTTTCGGGAATATGTATTCCAATGGGAATTATCGGCATGCTTTCTCCGATGCCGGATTATATGGATATACACATTATTTGCAAACAAGTACCTAAAGGTGCTTTAGTTCATACTCAAAATAACGGGTTTTACTGGTACAAATAGTGTTTATTAGATGCACAAGTTCTATATATAAATACACAAAAATTCCCATTTATTGGGCAGTTTATATTTACAGCACAAAAGGAAATACGACTGAAAGATAAATCGGAATTTTTGTTTGATGAATTATGATATTTTATTTAAAGGTGATTGAAAAATGAATATAAAACGTATAAATGAGGAAGACAGCAGAATAGGCAGTTTTATCAATGAAGAATTCTTATCCTATGCTGAACATAATAATGTTGATTTGAATTATAATGAATTTTGCTTTATTGCAGAAAGCGATGATGGCGAGATCTTAGGTGTTATTACAGGTCGTGCATATTATAATGAGGTGCATATAGGCGATTTAATTATACATAAAGCTCACAGGAAATGCGGATTGGGAAGCAAACTTGTTTTAGCAGTTGAGGAAACATTTCAAAATGCAGGATATGATAAAATCACACTTACGACTTTTGGGTTTCAAGCACCTGAATTCTATAAGAAACTTGGGTATGTCGTTGAATTCGTTCGAGAAGATAAAAATCCTAAATTATCTAAGTATTTTTTAGCAAAGCAAATTCTTCGATAAATTCCAATTTATCGGGCAGTTTATATTTACAGCACAAAAGGAAATACGACTGAAAGATAAATCGAAATTTGACGGAGGAAACACAAATTGAAGCTTGAAGAATATGGGAAGGAAAACAATAGCATTATAGTGATGCTGCATGGAGCAAATTTTGTGCATTGCTATGGTAGGCAATATTCGCTCGCTAATTCTTTTCACATTATCGTACCCCATATCATGGGATTTGGAGATGAAGCGGGCAGAATCTTTTATACAGATACGTGTTGTGCCGAACTTGTAAACATGATAAGAAGCCTCAACAAAAAAGTTTTACTGGTGGGATTTTCATTGGGTGCGCAACTTGCTTTCAAGCTCGTATCGGAATATCCGGAATTATTTTATTCTGCCATAATCGTCAGTCCGTGGCTGAACAAAACGGAATCTTCATTAGCGGAAGTTATGAAAATGAATGAAAAGCAATTTGCTTCATTCAAGAAAAAGTGGCTTTGTAATATCATAGGCATGATGAATGGACTTCCCAGAGAGCCGAGAAAAAAATTTGTTCATCAGATGCAGAATGTTAAGATTGATACTATTCGTAATTCCGTGAATAATGGCATAACATTTGAAAGTGAACCGGACTTTGCCAAAGTGCCAATTCCTATTATTGCGTTGGCCGGAGGAAAAGAATCAAAAGAAGTAATGGACAGCGTCAAACGAATGGCTGAGATCAATCCGAATTGTCGGTGTGAGATATGGGATAAGGCTGCTCACAATATTCCGCCGATGTTTGCAAAAAGATTCAACCAGTTGATTTTAGACACGGTGCAATAAATTCCAATTTATCGAGCAGTTTATATTTACAGCACAAAAGGAAATACGACTGAAAGATAAATCGGAATTTGGAGAGGTAATCTATGGACTATACAATTAGAAATATAAGAGAAGCTGAATATAAAATATTAAGTGATTTTTTATATGAAGCAATATTTATTCCCGAAGGTGTCAAAGCACCTCCAAAAGATATTATTAATAAACCTGAATTACAGGTGTATATATCAGATTTTGGAAAGCATAGTGGAGATTACTGTCTTGTTGCAGAGTCTGACAAAAAAATTGTGGGTGCCGTATGGGTTCGGATTATGAATGATTATGGTCATGTTGATAATGAAACTCCATCTTTTGCAATATCATTATTCCCAGAATACAGAAACCATGGAATAGGAACTGCTTTGATGAAATCAATGATTGATCTACTGAAAACAGAAAAATATAAACAGGCATCACTTGCCGTTCAAAAAACAAACTATGCAGTTAATATGTACAAGAATGTTGGATTTGAAATAACTGACGAAAACGAAGAAGAGTACATTATGATATGTAAGCTTTAATTCGTCAAATTCCAATTTATCGGGCAGATAAAACAAAGTTCCCAATTCCAATAATTACGCATTACGCATTAAGCATTACGCATTAAAAAAAGGGGGGCGAGGGCTTGAAAAAAACATTTCATATAAACGAAAAGCGGCTCGCTTCCGTGTTTGACCGCAGGCTTTTTCTTGCGAACATACCCCCGATGAGCCTTATGATAGCTTTGCTCGTTATCGTTATCATATCCGTGACGGCGGATATGAATATACCGAGCGTAATATACAAGTCAATTTTTTACGGAACGTATTTCTGCATAGCCTACAGCCTTATTGTATGCATCATCACGGGGATTTTTGCCGATATTTCGATAAAAGCGCACAAGGAACACACTTCTATAGAAATTTCCGACTCGCTTCTCATCATCTCCGAGCTTTATCAGACCGTTCGGTGCGAGGGAAAGCTCCGCCACTACAAAAAGCTGTGGATAATCGACCTTAACGATGTTGAGGACGTTGAGTATGTGAAGAACTACATGATCATTCACGGCAAGGCACGGTATTTTTGTCAGGACGCAGAGTGGCTCGGCTTCGAGCGGACGGAAAACGGTGTTGATTTTGACAACTGGTGGTACGATTCCAACGGCGGAAAGACCGTTGACACCATTGAGATACACGATTTTTACACGGACGGCGAACGCATTGCGCAGAGGATTCTTTTCTGCCGTGACAAGATAGCCGAGCGCACACGCCGCCGTGAGGAATACCGCAGGCAAATGCTTGAGATCGCCAAAAACACGAAACACAAGCGAGGCATTTCGGAAAAATACAAACCGCCATACAAAAGATAATGAGGTATTGCTATGAAACCGCTTGAACTTACGATATCCGCTTTCGGTCCTTACGCAGGCGAGGAACACATCGACTTTTCCAAGGTCGGCAGGGACGGACTTTACCTTATCACGGGCGACACGGGTGCAGGCAAGACGACCGTTTTCGATGCGCTCATCTTCGCTTTGTACGGCACGGCGAGCGGAAACGTCCGATCCTCCTCGATGTTCCGCAGCAAGTACGCTTCGCCCGAAAGCAAGACATTTGTTGAGCTGAAATTTGAATACGGCGGCAAGGTCTACACGATAAAACGAAACCCTCCATACGCACGAAAGGCTTTGCGCAGAACGAAGTCGGAGAACGCTCTCATTGAAGAGCCTGCGGGTGCGGAGCTTACACTGCCCGACGGGAAAACCGTCAGCGGCGTTTCGGGTGTGAATAAGGCAATAAACTCGATAATCGGACTTGACCGTGACCACTTTGCGCAGGTCGCAATGCTTTCGCAGGGGGATTTTCTGCGGCTCCTTTTTGCTCCGACAAAGGACAAGATAGACATTTTCCGCTCGCTTTTCGGCACGGAAAAATATCAGCGTCTGCAAAAGCGCATTGCCGATGATATGTCTGCGGCGGCTAACAGCTTAAAGCTTATCGGCGTGAAAAACGGGCAGTACATCGCCGCTCTTTCCTGCGCCGAGAACAGCAATTTTTCCGAGGAGCTCGGCAAGCTAAAAGCAGAGCCGCTTCTGTTCGGTTCGGACGAGATAAATACGCTTGCGGATAAAATTATCGATGAGGACAAGTCGGCTCTTTCCGAGACCGAAAAGCTTTCGGCGGAGCTTCTGACCGCTTCGGAAAAGCTTGCGGCGAAGATAGAACGCTCGAATATACGGCTTGATGCCGAGAAAAAGCTTAACGAAGTGAACACAAAAACAGAAGCATCGGAATTGCTTATGCCGAAGCTGAAAGAGCGCTTTTCTGCGGCTGAAACGGAATACGGAAAGGCTGACGGACTTGCGGAGCAGATCACCCGTGAGCGTGAACGGCTTTCCGATTATGCACAGCTGAGCCTTGAACAAAACATCGCAAAGGAAAAAAACAAGCTTGCGGAGCAGACCTCGGCAAAATGCGAAAAGGCGAAAAAATCGGCTTTCACCGCCGAAAACAATATAAATGAATACGCCGCAGAGCTTGAAACGATAAAAACAGCCGCCGAGGATCAGGCTCGTCTTGAAGCCGCCGCTTCGGAGAAAAACCGCATAATGTCCGAACTGAAAGCGTTCGCTTTTGAGGTCAGGGACTATATGGACGTTTGCGCCAAGCTTGAAAATGCTCAGGCTGAATATCTCACTGCGGCAAAGACGGCTAATGACGACATTTCGGCTTTCAACACGCTTGAAAGGGCATTTCTCGACAGTCAGGCAGGAGTTCTGGCGCAGAAGCTTGCGGTCGGTGAGCCTTGCCCCGTCTGCGGAAGCACTGAACACCCTCATCCTGCGAAGCTCCACGCCGCAAATGTCAGCGAGGACAAGCTCAAAGCGGCTCGGCTCCGTGCGGAGAACTCCCGTGAAAATGCTTCACAGAAAAGCCGTGCCGCAGGTGAGCTTTCGGGCAGGGAAAACGCTCTGCGCAAGGCTGTTTCTGCAAAAGCGGAGGGCTATTTCGGCGAAATTCCGCTTGACGGCATAAAAGACCGCATCAAGCAGGACTTTGAGCGTGAAAAAACCGAACTTGCGAAGATAATGCAGGATATCGCTCTCGCCGAAGAGAAGAAAAAACGCTGTGCGGAGCTTGCAAAGCTTACGGAAAAGGCGCAGGCGGAGCAGAAAAGCTTCACACAGCTTGCATCGGAGCTTTCGGCGCAGGCGGCTTCGCTTTCGGCACAGGCTCAGGCGGCAGAAGCGGCGGCGGAAAAGCTTGCTTCAACGCTTGAATTTTCGGGCGAAGATGAAGCGAAAAAGCACCTTGCGGAACTGGAGAAAACAAGAAGCAAAATCTGCTCCGAATATGAATCGGCAAAATCGGAATTGGAAAAGACCTCGGCTGATATCGCTTCGCTGAGGGCGGCGGCTTCGGCTTACGCTTCACAGCTTAAAGAACTGCCTTTTGAGGATGCGGAAAAGCTTGCGGAGGAAAAAGCTTCGCTCGAAAACAAACGGCGTGAACTCGATTCACAGAGATTGAAGCTTTCATCGAGGGCAGAGGCAAACACGACTGCGCTCAAAAATCTTTCGGACGGCTTCGGCGAGCAGGAAAAGGCTGAAAAGCGTTACCGGATGCTTCGCTCGCTCTGCGACACGGCAGGCGGAACTCTCAACGGAAAAGAGAAAATAACGCTCGAAACCTACATTCAGACGGCGTATTTAAAACGCATCACCGACCGCGCGAATGTGCGCTTTATGGAGATGACGGACGGGCGGTATGAGCTTGTACGAAGCACGAATGCGGAGTCTTTGAGCGGTAAGAGCGGCTTGGAGCTTGATGTTATCGACCACTACAACGGCTCGGTGCGAAGCGTAAAGTCGCTTTCGGGCGGCGAATCGTTTGAAGCGGCGCTCTCGCTTGCGCTCGGACTTTCGGACGAGATATGTTCAAACTCGGGTGGCATACAGCTCCAGTCGATGTTCGTTGACGAGGGCTTCGGAACGCTTGACGAGGCGGCACTGACGCAGGCTGTTGACACGCTGTGCAAGCTTTCGCAGAGCGGACGGACGGTCGGCATAATCTCCCACGTTGCAGAACTTAAAGAGCGGATTGACAGCAAGGTGATCGTTACTAAAGATGTACGCTCGGGAGAAAGCCACATCAGAGTGAAGAATTCGGAATTATGAATTCGGAATGCGGAATTAAGTGTTTCGCGATAAATTTACGGAGCAAAATTAATTCCGCATTCCGCATTCCGAATTTAAAAAATCCCCCCTTGACTTTTCCCTCTCTCTATGATATATTAATAATATAAAACCCGTTCGTTTCGTTCGGGAGTGGATTTTTCGGAAGAGTTTTCTTTTCGCCTTTTCGCCACACGGTCACTTTTGACTGTGTGGCTTTTTTTATACTAAACATCATTCAAAATTTGGGAAAAATCAAGCAAAAGCTCGCATATATGGCTTTGCGCAGATTTTTTCTATAGTTTTATTGGTGTTTGGTATTATTGTCAAAAATTCGGGAGGAATTATATGGATCAAACATTTATGAAAGAGAAAAAAATACTGCCGCTCGTGCTGTCGATGTCACTGCCGATGGTCATTTCCATGGCTGTGAACTCGCTTTACAACATCGTTGACAGCTACTTCGTGGCAAAGATAAGCGAGGACGCAATGACGGCTCTTTCGCTCGTTTACCCCGTGCAGAACCTTATTACGTCCGTTGCGGTCGGCTTCGGCATCGGCTTGAATGCAAGGATAGCGTTCTGCCTTGGCGCAAATGACAAAGACAATGCGAACCGCGCCGCAGCAACGGGAATGTTTCTGAGCGTTATCCACGGCATCATACTTACGATAATATGTATACTTGGTATGCCTTGGTTTCTGTCTTTGTACACGAAGAAAGAAACCGTCATCGCTATGGGAACAGTTTATGCCGTGAGGGCGTTCGCTTTTTCAATAATTATTATGCTCGGCATTTCAATGGAAAAGATATTCCAGTCGGTCGGACGAATGAAAGTTTCAATGCTGAGTATGATGTGCGGCTTTATAGCGAATATAATACTTGACCCTCTTATGATCTTCGGCATAGGTCCTTTCCCCGAAATGGGCATTGCAGGCGCGGCTTATGCAACGGGCATCGGTCAGACGATAACGCTCATCGTTTACCTGCTCTTTGCGAAGCTCAGACCGCTGCCCGTTTCGTTCCGCAGAGAGTTTATTTCATTTGACAAGGAATTGATGAAGCGGATCTACTCGGTGGGGATCCCTGCGGCACTCAATATGGCTCTGCCGTCGCTGCTCATTTCCGCGCTCAATGGTATCCTTGCACCGTTTTCGGATAAATACGTCCTCGTCCTCGGCGCATATTACAAGCTCCAGACGTTCATTTACCTCACCGCAAACGGCATTATTCAGGGAATACGTCCTATCGTAAGCTTTAACTATGGTGCAGGCGAGGAAAAGCGCGTACGTCAGACGACAAGAACAACACTTGCGCTTTCGGCAGGCGTAATGGCGGTCGGCGTTATCCTTTGTTACCTTATCCCAAGCCAAATGATGGGCATTTTCACCAAGAGCGAAGAAACCGTTGCTATCGGCGTGACGGCTCTTCACATTATCAGCATAGGTTTTGTGTTCTCTGCGGTTTCCGTCACCTGCTGCGGAGTGCTTGAAGCGCTGAGCAGGGGAATACCGTCGCTGATAATTTCCGTGATGCGGTATGTTGCCGTGATAATCCCTGCGGCGATGCTTTTCAGCCGTTTATACGGTGCGGACGGCGTATTCATAGCTTTTCCGATAACCGAGATAATTACCGCCGCGGCTTCTTATATTATCTATAGAAAATGCTGCCCGAAAAAGGGGTAAACGCAAAAGCTTCGTCTGTTTTTTGACAGACGAAGCTTTTGTTTTTTTACTTTTTCACATACAAAACGCCGAAAGCGTCCGGTCCGCAGTTGCAGGTGACGGTCGCGGAGGCGTTTGTTATTTTCAGCTCATCGAATTTGCAGTATTTCTCCGCTTCCGATGTTATGATACGGAGTTTTTTGACCGAACAACCTGCGTGTGTGATAAAGCCGCACCGCTTATCGATGTTCTTTTCATCTTTAAGCTCCTGCCGAACATACGCTTTGCAGGCGTTGTCATAGCTCCCGAAGATGATGCGCTTCACCCAAAGCCTTCCGTTTTTCATCGCAAGGACGGGGTGTATGCCAAATGCTGTACAGACATTTTTCACAAAGGCGGAAACACGTCCGTTGCGGTAGAGATAGTCTGCGTTCTTCGCAATAAAGCTTGTCGAAACGTGTTTTTTCAGTTCGTCCAGCTCTGCGAGAATCTTTTCGCTCCCGAAGCCCTCGTTCGCAAGTTCGGCGGCGCGCAGGACGAGAAAGCCAAGTCCCGTTGAAAGATGCTGCGAATCAAAGATATGCACACGCTTTCCCTCCGAACCCATTATTGACACAGCCGCCTGCGCATTTTTGCAGGAGTCGCTTATTCCGGAGCTGATAGCAACGAGGATAAGCTCATCATAGCGTTTAAGATTTTTCTCGAACGCTCTGTAGTAAACATCGGACGGCGGAGGCGACGACCTTGTTTTTCCGCCGCTGTTTTCAAGGTAGTATATGACGTTTTCCGCCGTTATCTCGTCCGAATCGGTGAAAACGCCGCTCTCCGTTTCGACAAGGAAATAGAGCATATCGACACCGCATTTGTTCAGAACGCTTTTCGGCAGGTCGCAGACACATTCGGCGAGAATGCCCACTTTTTTCTTTCCCATAAAAATTTACCCTTTCACGAAAGATGCCGTCATTGATCTTTTGTATATGAAGCCGATCCGTTCGGAACAGTCATAAGCTCCTTCGGCAGCCACATTTTCAGCACTCGGTCAAGCGCTGAAAGCTCTATCGGCTTCGCAATAAAATCATCAAAGCCTGCTTCGATATACATATCCCTTACACCGTTCACGGCATTTGCCGTCAGCGCGATTATCGGGACGTTTTTATAGTATCTGTCGTCCATGCTGCGGATCTCTTTTGTGACTTCAACGCCGTCCATTTCAGGCATCATGTGATCCATGAATACGATGTCGATATCCTTTGAGCGGAGCATCGATATTGCCGCCCTGCCGCTGTCGGCGGTAAGGATCTGCATACCGTATGGACGCATAAGTCCGGCGGCGACTTTAAGATTGATGATGTTATCGTCAACAATGAGCACTCTTGCTTTCGGCGCAATAAAGCGTACCGATGAGGTCCTGCGCTCGCCTATAGCTGTCGGCGTTTTTTCGTGATTGAACACAGAAGCGGCTGTTATCGCATAGAAAGGCTTATAAACGCACTTCATTTTCGGCGGAACTTCGAACGCGCCAAGTCTGTCCTGAACGATGATGATATCGGTATTCTCGGACATGGCATTGAAAAAAGCGAGGTCTTCGGTATATTCATCCTTGCCGATGAAAATATGGGTGTATCTTTTTGCCGAGGCTGCCCTTTTTATAGATGAGAGAGAATCGAAAAGCTCAAAATCGGCATTGAGCGAGGCTTTAAGCTCCGAAACGAGCGAATAATACTCCTCCGATATCCTCGGCGTAACGTGCTTTGCCATATCGATAAAGAACGCCGCGTGTATCTTTTCGGTGTCTTTTACGGTGATGAAGGGCTTTCCGTTCGCAACTTCGAGCGGAATAACAAATCGGAACTCCGAGCCAACGCCGACCTCGCTCGAAACATTGATGAAGCCGCCCATTGCGCCGACGAGCCTGCGCGAAATGGCAAGTCCGAGCCCCGTTCCCTCAACGGAGCGGTTTTTCTTCGTATCTATCTGCTGAAAGCTGCTGAAAAGCTTCTCCAGACCCTCGGGCGAGATGCCTATGCCCGTATCGGTGACGGAAACGGAGAGGTTTATCCCGTATTCGTGCCTTGTCTGCGAAACGCGAATGACAACGCAGCCTTTTTCGGTGAATTTTATTGCATTCGTAACGAGGTTTATCATCACCTGACGAATACGGAGCTCATCACCGACAAGTCCCGTCGGGAGGTCGGGGTCGCACTTGACGATAAGCTCTATCGGCTTGTCACCCTTTCGCGTGAGTGCGAGGTTTATAACGTCATTGAGTGTTGAAGCAATGTTGAATTCTTCGGAGATGAATTCCATTTTGCCCGATTCTATTTTGGAGAAATCGAGGATATCGTTTATTATCGCGAGCAGGCTCCGTCCCGAATCCTGAATGTTGAAGCAGTAGTCCCTGACGGTGTCGCTGATATTGTTTTCACGCAGGATAAGTTCGCACATTCCGACTATAGCGTTCATAGGAGTGCGTATCTCGTGGCTCATATTCGCAAGGAAGTCGCCCTTTGCGCTGTTCGCCTGCTGTGCGATCTCAAGCAGAGCCGCCTGCTTTTTTCTCGATTCAAAAAGCGTGTAGTTGATGTATATGCATACCATAGTATCGAAAAAGTACACTATCGGGAAGCGCACAAGATAGGTTTCGGAATAAGCATAACCAAGCTCACGCAGCGGCGACCACATATACACCGCCATAAAAATGCCGAGCAGTATGCAGAACGCTCCTCCGTAAAAAAGCTTATAGAATACAATGCCTATCGGCGGAACGAGCAGCAGCCAGACGATACTGAAACCGTCCTTTCCGCCGGTTATGATGAAAAACATCATCATCGCCCCGATAGCGGCGAGAGTATTCACGCTTAAAATAAGAAAGTTGTTTGTTTTTCTGTACAGAAAATAATTCAGCAAGTACCACACGCCGGCAGTGCCGGTTATGCAGACCATGAGCGTTGAGTGCGTGATAATATTAATAGTACACATCAAAAGGCTGATAATACCGACCGTGACCGAAATAAGTCCTATCGAGCGCTTGTCGGTGTTTTCAGCGTCCCTTTTCAGTTCTTTTAAAAGTTCAAACATCTGTTGATCCTCTATCTATAGTATAAGCTGCCATATTTACAGCTACTTATAATAGATTATAGTATTTTTCTGCGGAAGTGTCAATAAAAATATTGCTATCGGATATTTTTCTTCCTTGTTTGCTACTTATATTTCAAAGTATGCTGCGCTATTTGTTGAAACTGATATGCGCTCACCTTTATTATAGTATAAAAAATCACCGCACAGAATTTTCACTCTGTGCAGTGATAAAGTTTGCGCAAAGTTCAGTAGGAAACGATGAGCTGCATCTTGAAGCGTTCTTCGCCGTAAACAGCGTGAGGGACATCCTTTGGCATAATGAGCGTTTCGCCTGATTTGAGGAAGAAAACCTCGCCGCCGACTGTGAATCTGCCCTTGCCCTCAAGGACTGTTACCATAGCGTCACCCGATGCTGCGTGAGTGGAGATTTCCTCGCCCTTGTCAAATGAGAAGATTGTCATGCTTACAAGATCGTTCTGAACAAGGGTCTTGCTTGCGACCTGACCGCTCCGGTATTCGACCTGATCTTTAAGGTTTATTTTTTCCTGCTTTGCAATATTTTTATACATTTTATTTCCTCCTGAAAAAGCTATATAATTATAGTATGTTTTTATTGCCGCTTTATACTAAGAAAATACCGATTAATATTTTTCAGCCGTTTTTCAAAACGTCGAAGCGAACGCTGCACTTTGATTAAAAATTAGTGCCGAGGCTTTTTTTGAAGGCAATATTATTACACCGTTTTTGTCAAGTCCGTGAAGAAGAACATTCTCAAAAAGCTCTGAAAAAGCGTTTTTGGACCCTTTTTTTGAGCTTATTGGGGGCAAAAACGCGATTTTATGTTTTGACTAACAAAATGTGTTAAAGTTAGAAGTAATTTGTGATATCTCACAAATCGCCCTCCAAAATTATAAACTTTTAGTTTAAATTTGTCAACTTATGTAACAGATAATGGTATGTAACCCATAATATGGCGTTACATTGATTTTGATAAAGGCAGGTTTAGGAAGTTTGCATAAAGCTTTTTGGAACAAAATTCCATAATTCTCCCTATTTCAGCTTTTATCAGGGGTGTTTGAGGGGGCGAAAATTGCCTGTTTTGTGCATATTAAACAAAAAAGAGGTTCAAATAAATTTGACAAACAGCTATTTTGATTTTATAATAGCTAAAGTCGCTTAAAGATTACAAATGGGTTACAAACGATTAATATTCAGTAATGACATAATGTGACCCAACAGATCAAAGCAATCAAAAAGGAGATTTTATGAGCAGACCTATTAAACTACCGTTAAAAAGCTTGCAGGACGTAAAAAAACAGAAAGTTGTTTCAATTGCTACTGCTGCTGCAGCCGGAATCGTAATTCTTCTGCTGGTCATTTTCGGGGCTGTAAAGGCTTCTTCCAACGAGCCTGTTTTTGAAGCAGACATCGTCAACGCTTCGCGCATCGGTGAAGAAACTGTTACAGTGAACCCCAACCCGTACCGCAAGGTGAAAATTTTTGCCGACGGAAACAATTACGTTGTAAGAGCAAAGGGAAACGTTGCCGATGCTATCAACGCGGCAGGCATCGAGGTCGATGATGATGACCTTATCAATGTCGGACTTTCCGAACCGCTCAATGCAAATACAGACATCGTTATCAACCGGGTTGAATACGTTACCGAAGTCAAGCTTGAAGCTATCGACTATGCGACCGAATACAAGGAAGACGACAGCTACATTATCGGCTTCTCCAAGGTTCTCGTTGACGGCGAAGAGGGCGAACTCGCAAAGACTATCTGTCACACCTACGTTGACGGAAAGCTCGCAAGCTCGGACATCGTAAGCACGGAAGTCACAGAAGAACCTGTTGACGAAGTTATCGTTCAGGGCACAGCCGAGGTAAATCCGATAGCCGCAATGAGCATCTCACAGCTTGATGTTCCCGATTATCTCACGCTCGATGAAAACGGCGTTCCCACTTCATATTCAAACGTCCTCACGGGCAAATCCTGCGCATATAGCGCAAAGCCAACCGCAAAGACAGCCTCGGGCAGACAGGTCAAGGTCGGCTATGTTGCAGTTGACCCTGCAATAATCCCTTACGGAACGGAGCTTTACATCGTTTCCACCGACGGAAAATACGTTTACGGCTACGCTGTCGCAGCCGATACGGGAACAGCGCTTCTCGATGGACGTATCCTCGTTGACCTCTTTATGGAAAGCTACGACGCAAGCTGCGACTGGGGCGCAAAGCAGGTCAATATTTACATTCTGTAAAAAAATATAAAGATATACAAAACGGAAAAGTGTTCCCTCTGCTCTCGGGCAGGGGGAGCTTCGTTTTATGGGGATCTCTCCGTATACGAATTGTAATATCAAACAATATAATACTATCTGTATCAAACATTAGCAGCAGAATATCGGCAAGAATAATGTAAGGAACGGGTCGCCAGTCCCGTTTTCGGACGATATTGTTGACTGCTGGACGGAAAAACCGTCCCCTACAATAGCTTATACTAAACAACATTTAAAATTTTGTTATATAAAATTACTTTTAGTAATATTATATTTAAAATAAACAATGAGTAGTTGATTCAGTGCCGTGTTGCTTGACAAAACTCGGTTCGTGTGGTATATTTATGGCAGAAGATTTTCGTATAAAGGAGCGTACCATTATGGAATTCAAAGAACTTATAGAAGCAAGAAGAAGCATCAGAGCTTACGCCGAAAACGTGACCGTTACTGCGGACGATATAAAATCGATGATAAGCGCCGCACAGCAGGCTCCGTCGTGGAAAAATTCACAGACGGGAAGATATTACGCTGTTATCTCGCCGGAAATGATCGCTAAGGTGCAGAGCGAATGTCTGCCCGAGTTCAATCAAAACAATTCCAGAAATGCAGGTGCGCTCATCGTTGCGGCTTATGTTGCCAACCGTTCGGGCTTTGACCGTGACGGCAATCCCACGAACGAGTGCGGAAACGAATGGGGCGCTTACGACCTCGGACTTCAGAATCAGAACCTCCTCCTTGCCGCAAGGGACAGCGGCTTTGACACGCTCATTATGGGTATCCGCAATGCGGAAAAGCTCCGTGAAATGCTCGGTATCCCCGAAGATCAGCACGTTATGTCTGTGATCGCAGTTGGTAAGAGAGCCGCTGAACCTCAGAAGCCTGAAAGGAAGAATACCGAAGATATAGTGAAAATGTTCTGACCTTAACACTATATATAGTATTGATGCATAAAATGAGCCGTTCCGTCAAGCCTTTTGGAACGGCTCTTTTTGTCAATCCGCAATATCGCCAAAAAAGGAATGGGAAATTCATAAAAAACGCCGACCATGAAAATATGTAACTCCCTTGTTTTTAATTATGAACTGTGATATAATTCAATATATGGTGCTCGAAAATAAAACATTTTACAATATATAGTGTACCGATAGGCGTTAAACGTTTGATATTTACTGTAAGTTTAATAAATTTGACAGAAAGCCGATAAACAGCTCGGCGAAAAAGAATGAAAAGGCAAGGAACAGGGAGGGCCAAAAATGAAGATCATCAAAAGAAACGGAGCGGAAGAGGTTTTTGACATCAACAAGGTCGTGAACGCTATCGCCAAGGCTAACAACGCAGGTGATAAGAACGAGCTTACCGAGGGTCAGATCGCAGACATCGCCGACTATATCGAATATAAGTGCGGCAAGGTCGGAAGAGCCGTTTCTGTCGAGGAAATTCAGGATATGGTCGAGGGTCAGATCATGGCAAAGGGCGCATTCGACGTTGCGCGCCGCTATGTAAGATACCGTTACACCCGTTCGCTCATCCGTAAGGCAAACACCACAGACGACCGCATACTCACCCTTCTCGAATGTAACAACGAGGAAGTTATGCAGGAAAATTCCAACAAAAACCCCGTTGTCAACAGCGTTCAGCGTGACTATATGGCAGGCGAGGTCAGCCGTGATATCACAAATCGTCTGCTCCTGCCGCCCGATATCGTTGAAGCCGACAAGCAGGGCATTATCCACTTCCACGACTCCGATTATTTCGCACAGCATATGCACAACTGCGACCTCGTGAACCTTGAAGATATGCTCCAGAACGGCACAGTCATCAGCGAAACGCTCATCGAAAAGCCTCACAGCTTCTCAACTGCCTGCAATATCGCAACTCAGATAATCGCACAGGTCGCTTCAAATCAGTACGGCGGTCAGAGCATAAGCCTTGCGCATCTTGCTCCGTTTGTACAGATATCCCGTGAAAAAATTCACCGTGATGTCCTCGAAGAAGTAAAGGCTCTCGGTGCGACACCGAGCGAAACAAAGGTTGCAGAGATAGTTGAAAAGCGTCTTCACAAGGAGATCGAAAAGGGCGTTCAGACTATCCAGTATCAGGTCGTGACCTTGATGACAACAAACGGTCAGGCTCCTTTCCTCACCGTGTTCATGTATCTTAACGAAGCCAAGAACGAAAATGAGAAGCAGGATCTTGCGCTCATCATCGAAGAAATGCTCCGTCAGCGCTATCAGGGCGTAAAGAACGAAGCAGGCGTGTGGATAACACCTGCTTTCCCGAAGCTTATATATGTTCTCGAAAATGATAACGTAGACGAGGACAGCCCGTATTTCTACCTCACCGAGCTTGCCGCAAAATGCACGGCGAAACGCCTTGTTCCCGATTATATCAGCGAAAAGGTAATGCTCCGGCTCAAGGTGGACAGGAACGGCGAGGGACACTGCTATACCTGCATGGGCTGCAGAAGCTTCCTCACACCTTATGTTGACGAGAACGGCAAGCCTAAGTATTACGGCAGATTCAATCAGGGCGTTGTAACTATCAACCTTGTTGACGTTGCGCTCTCCTCGGGCGGCGATATGGATAAATTCTGGAAGATATTCGATGACCGCCTTGACCTTTGCTACCGTGCGCTGATGTGCCGTCACGAAAGGCTCAAAGGCACATTGTCCGATGCCGCACCTATCCTCTGGCAGTACGGCGCACTCGCAAGACTTAAAAAGGGCGAGCCTATCGACAAGCTCCTCTACGGCGGATATTCCACCATTTCGCTCGGCTATGCAGGTCTTTGCGAATGTACAAGATATATGACGGGCAAGTCCCACACCGACCCCGAAGCTACACCGTTTGCACTTGAAGTTATGCAGCACATGAACGATGTCTGCGCAGAATGGAAAAAGAAAGAGAACATCGACTTCTCTATCTACGGCACTCCGCTCGAAAGCACGACCTATAAATTCTCCAAGTGCCTGCAGAAGCGTTTCGGCATAATCAAGGGCGTAACGGACAAGAATTATATCACGAACAGCTATCACGTTCACGTTACCGAGCAGATAGACGCTTTCACAAAGCTCAAATTTGAATCGCAGTTCCAGGCTCTCTCCCCCGGAGGAGCTATCAGCTATGTTGAAGTTCCGAATATGCAGAACAACATTCCTGCCGTTATAAAGATAATGAAATTCATCTATGAAAACATTATGTATGCGGAACTCAACACAAAAAGCGACTACTGCCAGGTATGCGGATATGACGGCGAGATAAAGATCGTCGAGGACGAGGATGGCAAGCTCGTCTGGGAATGTCCGAACTGCAAGAACCGTGACCAGAACAAGCTCAATGTTGCCCGCCGCACCTGCGGTTATATCGGCACACAGTTCTGGAATCAGGGCAGAACGCAGGAGATAAAAGAAAGGGTACTCCATCTGTAATGAATTACGGTGAAATAAAGAATTTTGATATTGCAAACGGCGAGGGTGTCCGAGTTTCGTTATTCGTTTCGGGCTGCACCCACCATTGCAAAGGCTGCTTTAACCCCGAAACATGGAATTTCGGCTTCGGCAGCGTCTACACAAAGGAAACAGAAGACAGCATAATGAAAATGCTGTCTTTTCCTTACATTGACGGACTTTCGCTGCTCGGCGGCGAGCCGTTTGAACCCGATAATCAGCGTGAGCTTGTAAAGCTGCTGAAAAGGGTGCGCGCCGAGCTTCCCGACAAGGACGTGTGGTGCTATTCGGGATATATTTTCGATGAAGAGCTGCTCTCCGAAAGCCGCGCAAGATGCGAGGTCACGGACGAGATGCTTTCGCTAATCGATGTGCTTGTTGACGGCGAATTCAGGGAAGAATTAAAGGACGTTTCACTCGTTTTCAGAGGTTCTTCCAACCAGCGCATGATCGATGTGAAAAAGTCGCTCGAAAGCGGCGAAGTTGTCCCCTATAAACTGAAAATGAGTGATATATAATTATGAAAATACTGATAATCCGCCACGGCGACCCGAATTACGAGATAGACGGTTTGACCGAAAAAGGCAAATGCGAAGCCGAATTTCTCTCCGAGCGCATTTCAAAGCTTGATGTAAGAAAATTTTACGTTTCGCCCCTCGGCAGAGCAAAGGCAACAGCCGCTTATACTCTCGAAAAGATGAACCGTACAGCCGAGGAATGTCCGTGGCTGCGTGAGTTTGATGCTAAAATAACGGACGAACACAGCGGCGAACAGCGTATCCCGTGGGACTTGCTCCCCGAGGACTGGACAAAGGTCAGCGAGTATTACAGCAAGGACGAGTGGTACAAAGCTCCGCTTATGGCTAAGGGCAATGTCATTGACGAAGCGAAAAAGGTCTATGAGGGACTGGACAAAATTCTCGCCGAGAACGGCTATGTCCGTGAGGGAAACTTTTACCGTGCCGAAAAGCCCAACAATGATACGATAGTGCTTTTCTGTCACTTCGGCGTTGAGTGCGTGATGCTCGGCTATCTGCTCGGTATCTCGCCCGTTCTGCTCTGGCACGGCTTTTGCGCCGCTCCGACCTCCGTTACAACGCTCGTCACTGAGGAACGCCGCAAGGGCATTGCATACTTCCGCACGGGCTCGTTCGGCGACACTTCGCACCTTTATGTGAAAGGCGAGCCGCCCGCATTTGCGGCAAGATTCTGCGAGTGCTTCGATAACGAAGATGAAAGACACGATTAAAGGATATTTAAAATATGAAAAGTGAACGAATTTACCCGAAAGCAGTTGTCACCAAGAAAGCCGAAGCTTCTCTGAAAAAAGGGCACCCTTGGATATATGATACCGAGATAGAAAGCCTTGACGACGGCGCACCGAATGGTGGCATTGTTGATGTTTTTTCCGAGAAAGGCTCATACCTCGGCAGCGGATTTCTGAGCGAAAAGAGCAAGATAAGAATTCGCATCATCTCCAGAAATGCGAACGATAAATTCGACTATAACTTCTGGAAACGCCGCGTGAAGTACGCTTATGACTACCGCAAAACCGTTATGGGCGAGGATATTTCCTGCTGCCGTATCATTTTCGGCGAGGCGGACGAACTTCCCGGACTTACCGTTGACCGCTACAACGATCTGCTCGTAACGCAGGTGCTTTCCTACGGTATGGAGCTTGTAAAGGACGAGGTTTTCCGTGCGCTCGTTGAGGTTTTCGCCGAGGATAACGAAAAGATAAGCGGAATTTTCGAGCGGAACGATGTTGCTATCCGTGAACTCGAAGGAATGGAGTGCGGAAAAGGCTGGTACAAGGCTGATTTTGTGGGAATCCCCGACTCGGTTGAGACCGTTATCTGCGAAAACGGCGTAAAATATCACGTTGACGTTGAAAACGGACAGAAAACGGGATTTTTCCTCGATCAGAAGTATAACCGCCTTGCCGCTGCAAAAATTGCCAAGGGCAAGACCGTACTCGACTGCTTTACGCATACGGGTTCGTTCGCCCTCAATGCCGCAATGGGCGGTGCAAAGCACGTTACAGCCGTTGACGTTTCGCAGACCGCTGTTGATATGGCGAAGCGCAACGCACAGGAAAACGGACTGGACGACCGAATGGATTTCCTCTGCACGAATGTTTTTGACCTCCTGCCGAAGCTTGCCGAGGAGAAGAAAAAGCCTTACGATATGATAATCCTCGATCCGCCTGCATTCACCAAGAGCAGGGGAACTATCGGCAGCGCAGAGCGTGGCTATAAAGAGATAAACTACCGTGCGATGAAGCTCCTGCCGAGGGGCGGCTACCTTGCAACGTGCAGCTGTTCGCACTTTATGAACAACGAGCTTTTCGTTAAGATGCTCATGTCGGCGGCAAAGGACGCAGATGTTCAGCTGAAGCTGATAGAAGTCCGCCGTCAGTCTCCCGACCACCCGACTTTGATGAACGTTCCCGAAACGGACTATCTGAAGTTTTATTTGTTCCAGGTGGTTTAAATTAATGCGGAATTCGGAATTATTTGCAAAACTCAACTTTGTTCAGTATTGCGAAGCCAAATAAAGTTTACGTTAATTCTGCAAGAATTTCGCTTTGTTCAAAGGGTGGCGAGGGATCAAGGGGGCGAGAAGCCCCCTTGACCCCTCGCAAGCTGTGCTCAGCTTGACCGGCTGCTTTGCTTTGCATCACTCATAGATATTTGAGCTTGACAAAAAACGCCGATTAAGGTATAATATTGCTGAAAAGTGTGCACAGGGGTAAATTTATCGAAAAGGAAGTTTTTGTCATTCTTTACAAATTTATCATCTGTTTTATCGCAGGCATCGGTGCAGGTCTCGGAACGGGATTCGCAGGAATGAGTGCGGCTGCCGTTATCACACCTATGCTCGTTGCTTTTCTCGGAATGGATCCTTATATGGCGGTCGGCATCGCCCTTGCTTCGGACGTTCTTGCAAGTGCAGTTTCCGCTTACACCTACGGCAAAAACAAGAATCTTGACATTCGCAACGGTCTTATCATGATGGTCACGGTGCTTGTGTTTACTATGGTCGGAAGTTATATTTCAAGCCTTATACCGAGCAACACTATGGGCAATTTTTCACTGATAATGACGACTTTCCTCGGCGTAAAATTCCTTGTGAAGCCTGTTATGACGACAAAGGAAAAAATGGCGCAGACCGACCCGAAAAAGCGCGTTATCCGGTCGATCGTATGCGGAATGCTCATCGGCTTTATATGCGGATTTGTCGGTGCAGGCGGCGGAATGATGATGCTCTTGATACTCACCTCCGTGCTTGGATATGAGCTTAAAACCGCAGTCGGAACGAGCGTATTTATTATGACCTTTACGGCTCTGACGGGTTCTCTGAGCCACTTTACACTCGGCGGCGCACCCGATATATGGGCGCTCGTATTCTGCATTTTAAGCACGCTTTTATGGGCAAGGATCGCAGCTGTTTTCGCAAACAAGGCTGAGCCTAAGACGCTCAACCGTGCGGTCGGCATTGTGCTTATCGTGCTTGGTATCGGCATTTTTGCTTTTAAATTGATTACAGGTTAAAATCGAAAGAAGTAATTTTCACTATGAATAAAACAAACGCAATGCGGCAGCTTGAAACCGCAAAAATAAATTTCCGCACGGCTGAATATGAGGTCGATGAAAACGACCTTTCGGGCGTTCACGTTGCAAAAGAACTCGGTCAGCCGCCCGAACAGGTATTCAAAACTCTCGTTTTAAAGGGAGAAAGGACGGGATTTTTCGTCTGCTGCATACCCGTTGACAAGGAGCTTGACCTCAAAAAAGCAGCGAAAGCCGCTCACGACAAGAAAGCCGAGATGCTTCCGCTGAAAGATCTTCTTCCGACAACGGGATATATCCGCGGCGGCTGTTCGCCTGTCGGAATGAAGAAAAAATTCCCGACATTTATCGATGAAACGGCAATTCTTTTCGATGAGATCGCCGTCAGCGCAGGCATAAGGGGCGCGCAGATAATCGTCAACGGCGAAGCTCTTGCCGAATACCTCGGTGCGGAGCTTATCGATCTTGTTCAGGACTAATACTGATTTTTAATCAAAGTGCAGACAAAAAATTGGCGCAAAAGCCATATAAAACTGTTTACAGCAGCTGCGGGCTTTTGCTTGGATTTTGTACACTTTCAGTTTAAAAATCAGTATAAAAAAGGGCAGAATTATGACATCATTCGTTATCGCAGCCGCAGTTTTTGTATTATCTGCGGCTCTGCTTATACTTGGGGCGAAACTTTCCGAACGCAGGAAAAAGTATCTTCGGGGACTGGAAGATTTTATGCGGAAGTGCAGACACTACAAAGCTTCGGTGCTTGACGTAAAGGACGTTCCCGTTGACCGTGAGGGCAACACCGTAAGCGCAGTAATTCTCCAGTTCCGTGACGAGGAGCGCAGAAGCACCATAGTTCACCGTTACACCGAAAGCCATGGAAAACACTATCTTCGCGGTGACGAGGTGGAGCTTTACTACTGCGATGAAACGGACACCGCCTGCATAAAGGGTGATAATCCTTTTGACCGAAAGGCACGTCAGCTTAATGTGTTCACTGTTCTTTGCAGGACAGCGGCGGCACTTGGGATAGCCGCAGCGTTGCTTATATTGATTGTATAATCCTATAAAAAACGGAAATAATACCGCCAAAGACTTGTAAGTCGGAGGCGAAAAAATGAAAAAAGAAACTGACTTTCAGCCGTACATTCCATCTTCAAAAGCGACAGCGGAATTTACGGCTTCTTCCATTATTACGGGCATCATAACCGCCATTGTTTTCAGCGCATCGAACGCCTATCTCGGACTGCGTGTGGGAATGACGGTTTCCGCATCGATACCTGCGGCGGTCATTGCAATGAGCGTTATGAAAATGCTTTCGGGGAAAAATTCCGTACTCGAAAGCAACATCGTTCAGACTATAGGCTCGGCGGGCGAATCGATAGCTTCGGGTTCGATATTCACGCTGCCTGCGCTTTTTTTATGGGCGGCGCAGGGGACGGGTGAACGCCCCTCGATACTTGAAATTACGATAATTGCGGTGATAGGCGGTCTGCTCGGCGTGTTTTTTATGATACCTCTGCGAAATGCGCTCATCGTCCGAGAGCATGGGACGCTGCCTTATCCCGAGGGTACAGCCTGTGCGCAGGTTCTTCTTGCAGGAGAAAAAGGCGGAACGGGGGCTTCGGCAGTTTTCGGCGGAATGGGCGCAGGTGCGTTCTTCAAGCTGCTCATTGACGGACTGAAAGCCGTCCCCGAGGAGCTTTCGCTTCGTCTGAAAAGCTTCGGCGGAGAGATAGGAACGCAGCTTTATCCTGCTGTTATGAGCGTTGGCTACATCTGCGGCTTTCGCATTTCGTCCTATATGCTCGCAGGAGGGATTTTCAGTTGGCTCGTGCTTATCCCCGTCATCGTGAATTTCGGGGGAGCAACGATAATGTATCCGTCCGAAACCGCATCGGTAGCAGAACTTTATGCCGAGGGCGGTGCGTCTGCGATATGGCAGAACTATATCCGCTACATCGGCGCAGGCGCACTTGCCGCAGGAGGACTTATCAGCCTTATCCGCTCGCTGCCGCTTATTTTCGGGACGTTCCGTGCTGCGCTTTCGGGCGTTGGACGGAGCGGAAAAAGCACAAAGCGAACCGAACGTGAACTGGATCTTCGCTTTGTTATTGCGGCGGTGGCAGTTCTTACGCTCGCGCTGTGGCTTATCCCCGTTATCCCCGTGACGTTTGTCGGTGCGCTGATAACGGTGGTGTTCGGCTTCTTTTTTGCGGCTGTTTCATCACGAATGGTCGGACTTGTCGGCAGCAGCAACAACCCCGTTTCGGGAATGACGATAGCGACGCTGCTTGCGGCTTCAATGCTTCTCAAAGCAATGGGAATGGGCGGCGCAGAGGGAATGACCGCCGCTATTGCGATAGGCTCGGTGATAAGCATTATCGCATCGGTCGCAGGTGATACTTCGCAGGATCTGAAAACGGGTTATATCCTCGGCGCAACTCCGAAAAAACAGCAGATCGGCGAGATGATCGGCACAACTGCCGCTTCACTCGTCATAGGCGGAACTCTCTATCTGCTCGATGCGGCGTGGGAATTCGGTTCTCCCGAGCTTGCCGCACCGCAGGCAACGCTAATGAAGATGATAACCGAGGGCGTTATGAGCGCACAGCTCCCGTGGAACTTGGTCTTCATCGGTGCATTTGCGGCTGTTTTCGCAGAGATAATAGGTATCCCCGTTCTGCCTTTTGCGATAGGCTCGTATCTTCCCGTTCAGCTTTCCGCCTGCATTTTCATCGGCGGAGTTATACGTCACTTTGCGGAGCGTGCAAAGGCTGATGATGAAGCGAAAGAAAAGGCGATAAACAAGGGCGTTCTCTTCTCCTCGGGAATGATAGCAGGGGAGGGACTTGTCGGTATCCTGCTCGCAGTTGCGGCTGTTTTCGGGGTGAGCGGATATCTTGATATTTCCGAATATACGGGGAAATATACGTCCGTTCCGATAGTTCTCGGCTTGCTCGTGCTGGCTTCGATAATACTTCTGCTTGTGAAGTTTTCACGCCCGTCAAAGGAAGTGAGGTCGGAATGAAGCGGATAGACGAAAGCGTTGTTCCTCTTCGCTCGGAAAGCATAGACTGGACGGCGGACGGGAACGGATTTGTGACTATTACAATGGAGAACGGCGGCTTTTTCAACAAGGCTTTGCAGCTGCTTATGAATAAGCCGAAGCGTTCCTTTATCCACCTTGACGAAAAGGGCAGCTTTTTCTGGCTCAAAGCAGACGGTTCTCACACCCTTGAAGAAATAGCGGTGGGTTCGGCTGAAAGGTTCGGTGAAGTGCCGGATATGAGCCTTGCAGCGGCTGAAAGATTTCTTAAAATTCTCTGCGGCTGCAAATTTATAAAAAATTTTTCTTCAAATGAAAAATTATAGGCTTTTAAATTGTATTATATATAGAGGATATCCAAGGCTTTCCGAAAGGAGGTCTTGGGCGTTCCTTTGCAGGAGAAAATTATGACGACTGAAAAACACGGCGAAAAATTCGGCAGCAGCGCGCATATCGAGCGCGTTCTTGCGGAATACTCCGACAGCATCATAAAGCTTTGCTATACATACACGAAAAATATCCACGATGCGGAGGATATTGCACAGGAAACCTTTATCGCACTGATACAGCACGGAGAAGCCTTTGAGAGCGCCGAGCATGAAAAGGCGTGGCTGCTGAGGACGGCGGTAAACAAATGCAAAAACCACGTTAAGTCGGGGTGGGTGAAGAACACCGTTCCGATCGATGAAACGGTGGAAGAACCCTCGCAGGACTTTGAACCCGATGAGGGCAGCGAAGTCCTTGAAGCGGTGCAAAAGCTCCCCGAAAAGTACCGACTGCCGATACATCTTTTTTATTACGAAGGCTATTCGATAAACGATATTGCGGGCATCATCGGCAAAAAGCCTGCAACGGTCGGGACACTGCTCGCAAGGGCGAGAGAGCGGCTCAAAGAAATTCTGAAAGGAGGAAATTCCAACTGAGTTGGAATGACGATAATGGATATAAACAGAGAAAATTATACAAGATCACTTGAAAATATCAGACCCTCCGAGAGATTTCTTGCCGAAACGAAGAAGCTTATGCTCGAAGAAGCGGCAAAGACCGAGAAAGCCGTAAAGCCGAGCCGCAAGCCGTTCATAATGAAGCTTACGCCTTTTGCCGCGGCAGCTGCCTGCATTGCGCTTATTGCGGTTGTCGGCGTGAACACGCTCAAAGATAAGAGTGTTGAAACGGTTCAGACGGACGACAGTATTTATACCGCTTATGCGGAAAACAACAAAGAAAGCACCGAAATTGCTTCTTCCGATGAAGCAGATGAAAATAAAGCCCCTGCAAATGATGAAGTCTTTGACGAAGCTTTGTCCGAGGAGAGCATTGCTGACGAAGCTGAGACAGCCGTATCAAGTGAAGTTCCCGAAACTGAACCGAGTGCTGACGAGCCCGCAGCTTTTGCAGTGCAGGAGGTCTGGGACGAGGAAAACGCAGACGACAGCGTTTGTTGCGATGAAGCCGAGATGCCTGCGATCGACGAAGAAGAGGACACGGCGCAAGGAACGAACAGCTATGTTGACGGCGGCTTTGAATATACCGAAAAGCCGTCTGCCGATGACAGCGACACTGACGGCAATGCAGGTACGGACACCGATGATGACATTTGTGACGATGCAGAAGATATAAATGGCGGCAATAAGCCTGTTGCGCCTGCATTTACGAAGCTTTCGGGTGGAAATGCCTTGGCTTATCCTGATTTTTCACCGACAGATACGGAAAAGCTTTGTGAATTCCTCGCTCTTGCTTCGCAGGACGATATAAACGCCGATGTCACGGCTTCGGACGGTGAAAGCACCGATATTTTCGGCGAAAAGGCGCATAAACTGAATGAAGCTTTCGCAAATGCGGCGGAAAAGCTTACACAAAGCGGCGGAGAAAGCTTCGTACCGACACTTTCGTTCAGTGTTTTTGACAATGTGAGCGGAGATATCCTTTACACTGTTCAAATGAACGGCAGTACTGTTTCTGTGCAGATAAGATACGGCGAAACGGTTTATTTTATCGCTGATAAAGCCGTTATCGAAAGCATTGTTTCGGCAGCGAAATGATAATACACTTATGGTCACCTCTAAAAACCATAGTGCCTCAGATGCGCAGTCAGATTTTTCGTCAGATCGTATAGAA
>UQQA01000003.1 GCA_900543105.1 uncultured Ruminococcus sp.
AAGGCTTTAGCCGGTGGTTTTTAGAGGTGACCATTATGAGAGTGCCGAAATATCGGCAAAGCTGAGATGCGGCTGGAGAGCCTTGTTCACGGCGCAGGCTATAAGACGGGCGGCGCGCTCGATAAGCTTGTCAACATCACGCGGAGTTACCATCATATTCGGCAGATGCTTGTCGGGGGCGCTGCCCGTGATATTTTCGACAATGGTGTGCATATCGACAACGGTCGGAACTCCCACTGCGATAACGGGAATGGCGAGGGTCGTTTCGGTCAGCTCCTTGCGGCGGTTCTGCACGCCCGAGCCCGGAGAAATGCCCGTGTCGGTTATCTGTATCGTTGTGCCGAGGCGCGAAACGTCCGAACAGGCGAGCGCGTCCACCGCGATAACGAACGCAGGCTTTATCCCCGAGCAGACCGAATCGACTATCTCGGCGGCTTCGATCCCCGTCTGACCGAGAACACCCGGTGCAAGCGCGGAAACGACTTTCAGTGAAGCCAGTTCGTGATCCTTCGGCAGTGAACCTTTAAGGTGACGGGTCGCGATTATCTGCGATATTACCATAGGTCCGAGCGCATCGGGGGTGATGTCCGAGTTGCCGAGACCGACTACAAGACCGTTCTCCGTGCCGCAGTTATGGCTTTTCAGCAGGGCGGTTATCTCATCGGCGATGTTCTGCGCCTGCTCCTCGAAGTCGGACGGCGCATAGGAGAGCCTGTCCGTTTCGACCGTGATATACCTGCCCTTGGATTTGCCTATCTTCAAGCCTGCAAGCTCGGAGGTGACTTCGATCTCGGTTATGCTGCAGGCGGAGCTTTTGCGAAGCTTTCTGCCGATGCCCCTCGGGAGCGAACGTGCGTCCTCGTCGATCATTTCCACCGCAAGATCAGTTCGTGCTGACATACAATATTTCCCCTTTAAAGCTTAATTAGATAATCTGCATAAACCAAGCCGTTATATTTCTACAAGTTTTTTTAAATTGCCTATTGAAAAATCAGACAAATAATGATAGAATGTTATTTAAGCTTGTGCAGATATGTATTCGATAAGGGCAGCCGTACTGCTATATCGCGTGTTTATCTTTGTAAAAATGGGTGAGTCATTACACCCGCGGGAGCAAAAAGCGAACCGTGTCACCGCTTTGTTCCGAATAAACGATATGCAAGCTGTCAATATTATTTGCAGAAAAATTTAAATTATCAGAGATTTTGGAGGAAAACAAAATGCCAAATATTAAATCCGCTAAGAAGAGAGTAAAGGTCATCAACACCAAGACAATGAGAAACAAGGCTGTTAAGTCTGCTCTCAAGACAACTCTTAAGAAGGCTGACGCTGCTACAGCTGTAAAGGCTCCCGAGTCCGAGGCTGCTGTAAGAGCTGCTATCAAGGCTGTTGATCAGGCTTGCGCTAAGGGTCTTATGCACAAGAACTGTGCAGCAAGAAAGAAGTCCCAGCTCGCTAAGAAGCTCAACGCTGCTAAGGCATAAGAAAAAATGCAATGATGCCGTTCGGTGCTGTCACAGTATCGGGCGGCATTTTTTAATGCGTAATTCGTAATGCGTAATGCGTAATTATTTTTTGCTCCGCAATTTGCGGCAAAAGTTCCATTTTTTACATATTAAAAGCGCTGTCACTATTAGATTTTTATCTGATTTCAAGAAAATTTTGAGGAATACGATAATTACGCATTACGCATTACGAATTAGAAAACCCCTCGCAGGTACGTCATTTTTCGAGCCTTTGAAAAAAAGTTGAAAAAATCTCAAAAAAATTTGAAAAAACGCTTGACAAATGTATTGCTGTATGCTATAATAAATATCGTCGTCAGGGAGAGAACAAAACGTTCCGAAGCGACAACAACTTAATAAATGCGGTAGTGCTGGAATAGGCAGACAGGCACGTTTGAGGGGCGTGTGTCTTTGACGTATGGGTTCAAGTCCCATTTACCGCACCAATCAACCACTTATCTTTGATAAGTGGTTTTTGTTTTATTCCCCCAATATACGATGATTTATTGCAGAGGACGGGTTACCCGTCCCAAATTGCGCCGGCGATTTGGGGATACGCGAAAGAAGCCTGCTTTTAAAGGAATCACATTCTTTGAAAGCAGGTCTGATTTTTACTATAAAACACCTTGCGGTGCGGGGCGGGCAACCCGTCCCCTACAAAAATACCGCAGCCTTGAATACACCATATAATACTAAACACCGATAAAATACAGGGAAAAATCTGCTCAAAATGACGTTTCCAACTCTCAAAGCTGCACAAATGCGGTCAAAAGTACATTATTTTCGCCTATTTCTTAACATTTTATACCTAATTTGTACGATGTGTAAAAAAATCCTGCAAAACACAGGGTAATGTTTGAGCAATTAATCATTAGAAAACCTATTGACAAGCTAT
This sequence comes from uncultured Ruminococcus sp., assembly GCA_900543105.1. Classification (GTDB taxonomy): domain Bacteria; phylum Bacillota; class Clostridia; order Oscillospirales; family Ruminococcaceae; genus UMGS363. The sequence goes on from UQQA01000003.1 coordinate 2,401, forward strand.
GATTTAAAGTGTATAATAGAGCCATAGTCAAAAACAAAACGATCGAAAGGAGCGAAGCTGATATGATGTCCTGCATCTCAATGTACATGTGCATAATGTCCTGCAAAAAAGAATATCATAAAAGCTGCTTTTAACGATTTTTTCATATATCCGTATGAAGCAGGTTCGCCTGCTTTTTGTTTTGTAATGGGGTGAAACGAATGATAGAACTCAAAAATATATCCAAGACCTACGGCAAGGGCGAAAAAGCCGTCACAGCAATAAAGGAAGTCAACATCACGATCAACGATGGCGAGATATTCGGCATCATCGGTCTTTCGGGCGCAGGAAAAAGCACCCTCGTCCGCTGCATAAACTTTCTCGAACGTCCGACTACGGGCGATGTTGTCATCGACGGAAAGAACCTCGGTCAGCTTTCGACAAAGGAGCTTCTCGAAGCAAGACGAAACATCGGAATGATATTTCAGGGCTTTAACCTGCTCGAACAGAGGACTGTTCTCAAAAATGTCTGTTTTCCGCTTGAAATTGCAGGCGTGAAGAAAGCCGATGCCGAGAAGAGGGCAAGAGAGCTTTTACAGCTTGTTTCGCTCGCCGAAAAGGAAAAAAGCTACCCCTCGCAGCTTTCGGGCGGTCAGAAACAGCGTGTTGCGATCGCAAGGGCGCTTGCCGCAAACCCGAAATATCTGCTCTGCGATGAAGCAACGAGCGCACTCGACCCCGACACCACACGTTCCATTCTGGAGCTTATGAAAAAGATAAACAAAGAGCTTGGCATCACGATAGTTGTTATCACTCACGAAATGAGCATCATCGACAGCATTTGTGACCGTGTTGCGGTTCTTGACAAGAGCGTTGTTGCGGAAATGGGCGACGTAAAGACCGTTTTCGCAAATCCTCAGTCGGATATAGCAAAAAAGCTCGTTCTCCCCGAGATAAAGGCAGCCGCCGAGATAACCGAGGGCAAAAAAGTGCGGATAGTTTTCAACGGCGAAAGCTCGGGCAAGCCCGTTCTTGCGGCTATAGTCCTTGAATGCGGTGCGGCTGTGAACATTCTCCACGCCGACACAAAGGACATTGACGGCAAGGCCTACGGTCAGCTTATAATCCAAGTGCCGTTTGAATCATACGACCGTGTAAAGGCTTATCTCGATGCGAACAGCATTGAATATTCGGAGCTCAACTAAGGATAAGGGGTGAAAATAATGTCAGATCTTCTTTCACAGCTCATTGAAAAGGGCGTTTTGCAGAAAGGAATATGGGAAACCGTTTATTTAACGTTCATTTCCGCATTTTTCTCATATATTATCGGACTTCCGGTCGGAGTGCTTTTGAGTGTCACAAGCTCGGACGGCATAAAGCCTATCCCGTGGCTCAACAGGATCCTCGGATTTATCGTAAACATCTTCCGAAGCATTCCGTTCGTTATCCTTATGGTTGCGATGCTCCCCGTTGCGAAGTTAGTCGTCGGAACGAGCCTCGGAAACAAGGCAATGATAGTAACGCTCATCATCGCGGCTGCACCCTATGTGGCTCGTATGGTGGAAAGCTCTATAAAGGAAGTTGACAAGGGCGTTATCGAAGCTGCGCAGTCAATGGGAACTTCCAACTTCAAGATAATCCGGAAGGTGCTTATCCCCGAATCAAAGCCTTCGCTTATCGTAGGCGCAGTCATATCACTCGTAACTATCCTCGGATATTCCGCAATGGCAGGAACTATCGGAGGCGGCGGACTTGGTACGATAGCTATCAACTATGGCTACCAGCGCTTTAACAATGACATAATATGGGTGTGCGTAGTGCTGACGATAATCATTGTACAGCTCATTCAGGAGCTTGGAATGATGATCGCTCACAGGACGGACAAACGTATTAATAAGTAATGCCGCATAAGGAACGGCTTTACAATATTAAGGAGAAAGTGAAAAATGGAAAAGCTTTTTGATCGCCTTCTGCGTGAAAATTTCAGGAACGGGCGAATGTTTACGTCACGATGTTGCCGATAATTATTCACCGAAAACTGAAACAAAGCATAATCTATTGAATAGATGATGTTTTGTTACCGGGTAGAATATTATAAATTACTGTATATTTTACCTGCGAATCTGCCGCGGGGCATCCCCGCCGTATAATGAAGGAGAAAAACTATTATGAAAAAGAATACTGTATTAACAAGCATCATCGCTGCATTTTCTATCGCAGCACTCGCACTCACAGGCTGCTCTTCAAACACAGCCGACACAGCATCGGATACAACTGCCGATACCTCCGCAGCTGACAACGCAGCAGCAGATACAGAAGCTGCTGACGCAAACGCTGAAACAGAAGCAGAAACAGAGGCTGCTGACACAACAACTGCTGACGGCGACAACGTTATCAAGATCGGTGCAACCTCCACACCTCACGGTGAGATACTTGAATTCGTTAAGGATAAGCTCGCAGAGCAGGGCTATGACCTCCAGATCACAATTTATGATGACTATGTACTCCCCGACAAGGCTGTTGCTGACGGTGAGCTTGACGCTAACTACTACCAGCACACTCCTTACCTCAACAGCTTCAACGAAGCCAACGGTACTGACCTTGTTTCCGTAGCTTCCATTCACTATGAACCATTCGGACTTTATGCCAACGGCATTGCAAGCGTTGCTGATATCCCCGAGGGTGCAACAATTGTGATCCCTGCTGACGACAGCAACGAAACAAGAGCTCTCCTCCTCCTCGCACAGGAAGGTCTTATCACTCTTCCAGAGGGTGCAAATGCTCTTGACGGCGTAAAGACACTCGACATTGTTGATGACCACGGCTTCAACATCACAACCGTTCAGGCTGACACGGTTGCAGCTCAGTTCGCCAACGCAGGCGACGGTTCTCTCGCAGTTATCAACGGCAACTATGCTCTCGCAGCAGGTCTTAAGATCGCAGACGCTATCGCTTCCGAAGATGCTTCCGGTGATGCAGCTCAGACTTACGCAAACATCGTTGCAGTAAAGAGCGGCAATGAAAACCTTCCTAAGATCCAGGCTCTCGTTTCCGCACTCGAAACTGACGAAGTTAAGGACTTCATCGCTGAAAACTACAACGGCGCAGTTGTAGCAATTTTCTGAAATTTCTTTAAAGAAGTAACGAAAACGCTGGACTTTTCAGCGTTTTCGTTGTATAATTAAGGAATTGTTGTTTAATGAGATGCAATTCCTTAGATAAATTAATATTACAGTGACCTGCCCCCTCCTTGAACAGCAAACTTAAAATAATTCTCTTGAAAGGGAGGAAACCATGGATCTGACATTTATTTCGCAGCATTATCCGCTTTATGTCAAAGCAGCGGTGCTGACGGTCGTAACGGGCGCTATAGGTATTGTGCTTTCAACGATCGTCGGACTGATATGCGCACTGACAAGGTACTACAGGATACCCGTTCTGCGCACTGTCACAATCATTTACACCGAGCTTTCGAGAAACACGCCGCTCATCGTGCAGCTGTTTTTCCTTTATTTCGGACTTCCGAAGGCAGGAATAGTTCTCTCCTCCGAGGCCTGCGGCATAATCGGACTTACTTTTCTCGGCGGAAGCTATATGTCAGAATCATTTTTAAGCGGTTTCCAAAGCATAAAAAAAGCCCAGATAGAATCTGCGGAAAGCCTCGGACTTACAAGAGGTCAGGTAATGCGCTATGTTGTTTTCCCAAGGGCAGCGGCGGCTGCAATGCCTGCCGTGAGCGCAAATATGATCTTTCTTCTGAAAGAAACGAGCGTTTTCAGCGCAGTCGCACTCGCCGACCTTATGTACGTAGCAAAGGATCTTATCGGAATGTACTCCAGCACAACGGAGTCGCTCTTTATGCTCGTCATAGCATACCTTATCATCATTTTACCGATATCGCTGCTGTGTTCGGTGCTTGAAAGGAGGCTTCGCCGTGGAGGGGCTTAAGATAGTATTCGAGGGCAACAATTTTTTAAGACTGCTTGGCGGACTTTGGGTCACGATACGGATCGCTCTCATATCGATAGGCTTCTCGCTTATCCTCGGCTCGTTGCTCGGCGCTGCTATGAGAATGAAGAACAAGGCAGTCAGAGCGGTTTGCAGAGCTTACCTTGAGATCGTCCGCATAATGCCGCAGCTCGTCTGGCTTTTCATCGTATTTTTCGGTATCGTCCGAACACTCGGCATCAATCTTTCGGGCGAGACCTCGGCAATAATCGTATTCACGATATGGGGAGCGGCTGAAATGGGCGACCTTATCCGAGGCGGCTTTGAAAGCGTCCCCGTTCATCAGTATGAATCCTCAACATCGCTCGGACTTACCAAGTTTCAGGCTTATATCTACGTTATTTTTCCGCAGGCAATACGCCTGCTTATCCCGAACATTATCAATCTTTCAACAAGAATGATAAAGACCACTGCGCTCGTTTCACTCATCGGCGTTACGGAAGTACTCAAAGTCGGCAAGCAGATAATCGATGCGAACCGCTTTGAAGCACCGAACGCTGCGCTTTGGGTCTACGGAACGATATTCGTAATGTATTTTGCAGTCTGCTTCCCGCTCTCGATGCTTTCGACAGCTATCGATAAGAAGCAGAAAAAGCTTTCGGCATAAGGAGTTTGTATAATGGCGGAAACAATAATCGAGGTAAAAAATCTGCATAAGCAGTTCGGTGACAACGTTATCCTCAAAGATATTTCGATCTCGGTCGAAAAGGGCGAGGTCATCGTACTTATCGGACCGTCAGGCTGCGGAAAGAGTACATTTCTGCGCTGTCTGAACGGACTTGAACCTATACAGGGCGGAAGCGTTGCGCTCCACGGTGAACCTGTACTTTACGGCAAAAAAAGCCTTACAAAAATTCGTCAGCATATCGGAATGGTCTTTCAGAGCTACGACCTTTTCCCGCACATGACGATCGCACAGAATATTGCACTCGCACCGCTCAAAGTCCAGAAGCGTGAAAAAAAAGAAGTCGAGGAAGAAACCTTGAAGCTCCTCGACAGAGTAGGTCTTGCAGGAAAAGCGGATTCTTACCCGAATGAGCTTTCGGGCGGACAGAAACAGCGTGCGGCTATCGTCCGCAGCCTTATAATCCACCCCGATATCATTCTTCTTGACGAGATAACGGCGGCTCTTGACCCCGAAATGGTGCATGAAGTGCTCAAAGTTGTTCTTGACCTTGCAAAGAGCGGAACAACGATGATGATAGTTACTCACGAAATGGCGTTCGCAAAGGCTGTCGCAGACAGGATCATCTTCCTTGACGGCGGCGAGATAGTCGAAGAGGGAACGCCCGAACAGTTCTTTGACGCTCCGAAAACGGAACGTGCAAAGCAGTTCCTTAAAACATTCACATATTCGGAATAAAAGGTTTCGATACAGAAAGGAAGAAGTTTATGAAAAAGTTTGGTTTCAGGAAAATTCTTGCAGCTTTATCCGCAGCAGCTATCGCAGTTTCCTTTACAGCTTGCGGAAACAAGGCAGCAGACACAAATACAGACTCAGCATCAACAGATGCAAACACAAAGGTTTACCGCACAGTTGACGAGATCAAGGAAAGCGGCACACTCAAGATCGGAGTATTCTCCGACAAGAACCCATTCGGTTATGTTGACAACAACGGCGAATATCAGGGCTACGATGTTTACTTCGCAAAAAGACTTGCACAGGATCTCGGAACAGAGCTTGAACTCGTTTCCGTTGAAGCCGCAAACAGAGCGGAATACCTCATCACAGGCAAGGTAGACATTATCCTCGCAAACTTTACAGTAACGGAGGAAAGAGCAGAAAAGGTTGACTTCGCACTTCCTTATATGAAGGTCGCACTCGGCGTAGTTTCCCCCGAAAGCGCACCAATCAACTCCGAAGCAGACCTCGAAAACAAGAAGCTCATCGTTGTAAAGGGTACAACAGCAGAACAGTTCTTCACAGAAAACCAGTACAACGGTCTTGAACTTGTAAAGTTTGATGAATACAACGAAGCTTACTCCGCACTTCAGGACGGCAGAGGCGATGCATTCTCCACAGACAACACAGAAGTCCTCGCATGGGCAATGCAGAACCCCGGCTTTACAGTAGGCATCGAGTCCCTCGGCAGCCTTGATACGATCGCACCTGCAGTTACAAAGGGCAACGAAACACTTCTCACCTACATCAACGATGAGATCACCTCTCTTGCAGGCGAAAACTTCTTCCACAACGACTATGATGCAACTCTCGCAGATGTTTACGGTCCGGCAGTAGACAAGGAAAACCTTGTTGTTGAAGGCGGCATTGTTGAATAATTCGGAATTAGGAATTCGGAATGCGGAATTATTGGCATAACTGACATTTGTTGGACGTTGCGAAGCCAAGCAAAAGTTTCGTCCACCTTTTCAAAGGTGGTAGGTGTCCAGAGGGCAAAGCCCTTGGTCGCAGGTCAAATTGACCTTTAGCAGAAGAGCGAAACTCCCTAAACAAACAGCATAATATCAGTTACGATAACGTAATCACTAACAAATCCAAAGGCGCAATTCACACGAATAAGGGTAAACGAAATATGAGAAATAAATTTCGTAAAGCCATAAAATGTGAATTGCGCCATTCTTTTTTTCTAAAACAAACTATCCTTGAAGCTTATCTATGCGAACGAAGTGAACATAGATAAGCTTCAACTCAATATGAACAGCTATGGGGTATGTCACTAATACTAAACACCAATAAAATACAGGAAAAAATCTGCGCCGAAATCCTATATAAACCTGTTAAAAACAGCTACGAGATTGTCGGCTTGATTTTTTCTGAATTTTAAATGGTGTTTAGTATAAAAACAGCAATTGTGAACGGGCGGATATAGAATCCGCCCCTACGAAAATAGGGTTTGCACAGTAAATTTTCGAAGCATAAATAATTCCGAATTCCGAATTTAACTCAAACCGCCCCGAAGCGACCCATTAAAGCCACAATAATGACCCCGGGGATACCAAGTATCAGCGACATTACCGCCGTAAAAAAATTCAGCGGCACGGAAAAACCGACATATCCCCCGAAAAAGTGAAGCAGGGTAAGGAACACCGCCCCCGAACTCATTCCGAAAAATGCCGTTTTTGCAGGCTTGGCACTTCTGAGATAATGCACTGTCATTGCTATCGCCGAAACGATGACCGCTATGTAAAAAATGATATTTCCTATCTCTCCTGTGTTCATTTCAGCACCGTCCTCCCCGTTATGCCCTGTGTACGCGCACGTTTCATAAGATACGCATACCGCGAGCGAAGCGCAAGCTCCTCGTATATTGCCGCCTCGATGAGGTCGCTGTCCGTGACTAAATTGAATATCCTGCGGCAGTGCGAAAGCCTGCTCACTATCTCGTCAATATCGGCGAGTATCTCCTCGCTGTCGTTCGTCTCGGACGGCTTTCCCGTAAGGATACAGGAAACACGGCTGAAAAATTCTTTTGCTTTCGGCATTTATATCACGTTCCTTAATATAAAATATACAGCAATGCCAATATAAGCTTCGTATCGGCTTTTTCTTTCACAAGCACGGCGGCAAGCGCGGCTATGAGAGCGGTATCGGGATCTATCGGTATCGGCAGGAGCGAACTCTGCCTGTTCGGCTCACGGCTCGGCGGCTCGGGGCTTGGCGGCGGCGGTATAAAGTTCTGCGGAGGGCTTTGTCTGCCGTTCCCGACCGCTTCAAAACGCGGCTTCTGCGGCTGATTCGGGGCGTTCCTCTGCATATTACGGGGAGAATTGTTCCGAAACGGAACATTCCGGCGCTGAAGCTGACTGTTCGGCATAGAATTCTGCACTGTATTGTTCCGATTTGGAACATTCTGCGGCATATTCTGCTGTACGTTCTGCCGAGGGGGTGCAGACGGTCGGTTTTGGAACTGCTTAGCCTGCGCAGACTGCGGCTGTTCCATCTGACGTAAACAGCGGTTGCTTTGTTCAAGAAATCCCTGCGTCAATTTATTCATCTCCCCGACACGTTTTTCCGCCATTGTGATGCTTTTATTGCTGTTTTCCATAGGCTTTTGCTCCGTCAGAAAAGGTTACCGAGCGCACCGCTCTCTTTTAGCTCGGAATAAATATTATAAAGCCGCAGAAGCTTAACGGCTTTGTCAACGCGCGGCTGTTTGTCCTCAGAGAGAAGCGGCTTCAGCGCGATGAGCAGGTCGCAGTTTTTGTCGTTTTTGGAAAGCCCCGACATAAGGCTCATCAGCGCCGCGGGATCTATCGGCATATCGCCGTCCGACTGCGGCAGCTTGCTTTCGTGCGAGGCTTCGGACGTATCGGAAGTGCCGCCGAACATCGCCGCAAGCTCCTTTATCTGCTGCATACTCTCCTCATCGGACAGCAGTGATTGGATCTTTTCGCTCATATTGTCCAAAGCAAGCACCTCCCACGTCTGAAACTTTTGAAGAAATAATTATGGTCGCATCTAAAAACCATAGTGCCTCAGATGCGCAGTCAGATTTTTCGTCAGATTGTATAGAAATTTCGCAGGCATACTGTCGTATGTCAAGAAATTTATGTGCAAGATGACGGAAAATCTGCAAGCAGATGAGGTGCTAAGGCTTTAGCCGGTGGTTTTTAGAGGTGACCTTATTATTTTCCGCCCGTAAGCTTGTTGTAGAGTGCCTTTGCCTGCGGACTGCTCATAAACTGTTCGAGAGCGGTCGGGTTGCTGACGATGCGGTTGAACATCGCTTCTTCGGAAGGCTTCATATTTTTCAGTGCGGAGTCAAATTTTCCCGCTTCAAGCTCGGAGCGCAGCTGTTCTTTCGGAACGCCGAGCTTTCGGCTTACAACATCGAGAAGCTCGTTCATATTTTTCTTATTGAAATCGGTCATATAAAGTTCCCCCTGAAATAAAAAGATAAATTTACGGATTGCTCTTTATTTTCCTTATATTTTATGTTATAATTTATCCTGATAGAATAGCAGCATATTTTTGTATAAACAAAATTTACGGCTGTATTGATATATTTTATGCAAAGGGAGAAAATTTGTGAGGATAGTTGTAATGTCCGATTCGCACGGAAAAACAGGAACGGTCAGCGATATCGTTGATAACAATCTCGGAAAGGCGCAGATGTTCATTCATCTCGGCGACGGCGAAAATGAAACCGACCTTATTTTGGCAGAATATCCGCATATCGATCTGCGCAGGGTCGCAGGCAACTGCGATTACTGCAGCAGACTTCCGCTTTCAACAGTGATAGATGTTGACGGTGCAAGAATTTTCGCCGCACACGGTCATTCCTACGGCGTAAAGGGCGGACTTGAACATATCACCGACGCGGCAAAGCAGAACGACTGCAACATTGTCCTCTTCGGGCATACGCACGAACGCTTCCTGCATTATGAGAACGGGATATATTATATGAATCCCGGCAGCTGCGCACAGCCCCGTGACGGTAAAAATCCATCTTATGGCTATATTGACATTACGGACAGCGGAATTTTCACCGCTATCGTCGACCTTAAATATTCTTGGGAGAAATGATTATGAACAAACTCAGATTAACAAGCTTTTTTGCCGCAGCCGCTATGTGCGTTTCTCTTTTTTCGGCTTGCGGAAACAGCGCAGATAAAGCAGAACCGACAGAAATCGCTCAGACAGCCGAAGCCGCAGCATTTTCCTATCCATTGATAGAGGACGATACGAGCCTTTCCGAGGCTGAAAAGCAAATGCTTTCGACCTCGCTCGTTTCGGTCGGCAACACGCACAGGCTCAACGAAAAGCTTCAAACGCTTGAAAACGGCGGCGAGATAACGCTCGGCTTCATCGGCGGCTCTATAACCTATGGTTATACCGTTCAGCCGAACGAGTGCTTTGCAAGCAAAGTAACCGACCTGCTCAAAGAAAGATACCCGAGCGGCACGGTCAACTATGTCAACAAGGGCATAAGCGGAACGCCGTCCATTCTCGGAAATCTCCGCTTAAAGCGTGACATTCTTGACAACAAGGCAGATATAATTTTCGTTGAATATGCCGTTAATGACGGTATGGAGAGCGACTATAAGGAAAGCTATGAATCCCTCGTCAGAACTGCACTCGAACAGGAAAACGAGCCTGCTGTTGTGCTTATCCTGAACCGCACAAAAGAAGGACACTCCGCGCAGGAGTATATGAAAAGCATCGGCAATTTCTACTCGCTCCCGATGATAAGCACCGCTGACGCTCTCACCGAGGCTCTCGGCAACGGAACTATAAAGTGGGAGGACTACTATAACGATTCTTCGCACCCGAACCCGAACGGTCACACGCTCTTCTGCAAGCTTATCGCACACGCCTTTGACGAGTCGCTTAAAGTACAGTCGGACGAATATACTCTCCCTGCGGAAAGTATATTCGGCGCACCTTATGAAAATGCCGTTCTTATCGAATCGGACTATGACGGCTCGGACAGCAGGTTCACTATGGAGTCGCTCGGAAGCTTCACGAATTCTTCGTCAGCGGACGGCTTCACAAAAGGCTGGTCTTTCGACAAGGCAACAAATGAGCCTATGAAGTTCAGGGTCAATGCAAACGGACTTTTCATTGTGGCAAAGCGAAACAACAACGCTTCAATGGGCAAGTTTGAGGTCTATATAAACGGCGCAAGGGCAAAGGTCGTTGACACGAACCAGAGCGACGGCTGGGGCGATCCTTACGCATTCAAAATAATAAAATGGCAGGAAACAAAGGATATGGAGATCGAGATCCGCCCTGCGGAGGATTCGCTCGATAAGAACATCGATATCCTCGGAATAGGTTTCAGCGCAAATTAAACCCAAAGGACAGATATTATGAAAAAGTTCAGATCAACATTTATTGCATTTATTGCGGCGCTCGCTTTGTGCGGCTGTACGGCAACAATTTCAAAGCCGAACGCCGAAACCGCCGCAGATACGACAATTTCAAAAACGGAAGTGACCGAAGCAGTATCGGAAAACAAAACAGCCGATGAAAACACGGACGAAACGGATGATCCCGACACTCCCGAGGACGATATGACGGACGATGCCGAAGAGCCGAGCGGTGAGCTTGATTTCTCGTCAGCCGAGGCGCTCCTTGCTTCAATGACGGACGAACAGAAGGTCGGTCAGATAATTCTGGGAAGATTCCCGTCCGAGGGTGCGGCTGATACGATGAGCAAATACCATCTCGGCGGCTATACTCTCTATGCGGGCGATTTTCAGAATGAATTCCCCGATACAATGGCGGAAAAGACGGCGAAAATTCAGGCTGCCGCCGAGATACCTGCGTTCCTTGCGACCGATGAAGAGGGCGGAACTGTAGTGCGTGTTTCAAAGTTTCCGCAGTACCGTTTAAGCCCGTTCACCTCGCAGATAGTCCTCGCCCGTGACGGCGAAGACGCTGTTCGTGACGAAAACATCGAAAAAGCAGAGCTTCTGCTTTCGCTCGGGATAAACTTCAATCTCGCGCCCGTTGCGGACATCACCGAGAACCACAGCGACTATATCTATGACCGCACATTCGGCGAAAACACCGAAAATACCGCGAAATACGTTGCCGCTGCAGTTGAGGGCATGACCGAGGGCAGCATTATGAGCTGTCTGAAGCATTTCCCAGGCTACGGACCGAATGTTGACACTCACACGGGCAGTGCGAACGATGACCGCTCACGTTCAAGCTTTGAAAATACGGATTTTCTCCCGTTCCAATCGGGAATAGACGCAGGTGCGCCTGCCGTAATGGTAAATCACAACGTTGTTTCGGCATTCGACAGCGAAAGTCCCGCTTCACTCTCTGCGGAGGTACATTCCGTGCTTCGGGACGAGCTCAATTTCGAGGGAATAATCCTAACGGACGACCTCGGAATGGACGCAATAACTAATTTTGCCGCCGAAGCTGACGAAAGCCCCTACGTTCTCGCTGTAAACGCAGGAAACGATATGCTCTGCACCTCGGATATTGAGAGCGCATACAATGACGTTCTTGCGGCACTTTCCGACGGAAGGATCGATTCCGAACAGCTTGACGCAAGCGTATTGAGGATACTCAAAGCCAAGGGTCGGTTTGGGATAATTGAGTTTGAATAAAAAATAAGCTTTGCAGATACTTTTATGGGTATCTGCAAAGCTTTTATATTGACGAAAAATCCCCACAGAGTAGCAGTCTGTGGGGATTTCTTTTTGGTGAACCGTATGGCTACACTTCCATAATCTTTTCTGTGATTATTGTATCACATTAATACTAAACACCAATAAAACTATAGACAAAAAATCGGCGCAAAACCCATATATCAGAGTTTTTGCTTGATTTTTTGTATAGTTTTTAATTGGTGTTTAGTATAAGATAATATTGTCAAGTACAAAAATTTTATTCTTCCGATGTTTATTTGATTATACTGCGTTGAAGTGTATCTATGTTCACTTCGTTCGCATAGATACGCTTCAAGGACAGTTTGTTTTAGGAAAAAAGAATGGCGCAATTCACAGTTTATGGCTTTACGAAATTTATTTCTCATATTTCGTTTTACCTTTTTTGTGTGAATTGCGCCTTTTGATTTGATAGTGATTTTGCTGTTGCAACAAAGTCTTAGCTCTTAGTTTAGGGTATTTCGCTCTCTGCGGAGAGCGATGAGGGACGCTGTCCCCTTAACCCCTGCAAGCCTTTGAAAAGGCTTGACCTAAACTTTAGTTGGCTTCGCATTACTCAAACAAAGTTGCGCTATGCAAATAATTCCGCATTCCGAATTCCTAATTCCGAATTTATTCCACGCCCAATACCGTATATTCCTTATCCTCGACAGCTTTTTTCAGAACGTCGTTCGGAACGTCCTTAGAGAGTGTTACAACGGCGTTCTTCTTCTCGTGTGAAGCCTCTGCGGAAACAACTCCGTCTACTGCTTCGAGTGCTTTCTTTACGGCTGCCTCGCAGTGTGAACACATCATTCCTTCGATCTTAAGTGTTTTAGTCATGGTTTTTTCCTCCTGTTTATTTTTACCGCTTTTATTATGGCGGAATTTATCGTGTTTGGGGTCGTAAATTTTGGTGAGGTTAAGGCGGAGCGCATTAGTTACAACGCAGAAGCTCGAAAGGCTCATTGCGGCGGCGGCGAACATTGGGGTCAATGTCAGTCCGAGCGGTATAAACACGCCTGCGGCAACGGGGATTCCGATGCCGTTATAGATGAACGCCCAGAAGAGGTTCTCCTTGATATTCGTCAAGGTGTTTCGGCTGAGGCGTATTGCGGCAGGGACATCTTCAAGCCTGCTCTTCATAAGCACAACATCTGCCGCATCTATTGCGATATCCGTTCCTGCGCCTATTGCGATGCCCGTATCGGCTCTTGTGAGGGCAGGTGCATCGTTTATTCCGTCGCCGACCATTGCGGTTCGTCCGCTTTCGCAAAGCTTTCTTACTGCGGCTTCTTTCTGATTGGGGAGAACACCTGCGATAACGTTATCGATGCCTGCCTGAGCGGCAATTGCACGGGCGGTCTTTTCGTTATCGCCCGTCAGCATTACGACGTTAAGACCCATATTTTTGAGTTCCTCAACAGCCTTTTTGCTGTCCTCTTTTATGACATCGGCGGCGGCAAGTATACCGACAAGCTTTCCGTCATAGGCGAAAAATATCGGCGTTTTACCCTGCTCGGCGAGTGCTTCATACTTTGCTGTTGTTTCGCTGTCGAGCTTGCAAAACTGCGAAGTGATAAACTCTGCTTTTCCGCCTACGGCTTTCTTTCCGTCAAGAGTTGCTTCAAGTCCGTTGCCCGAGAGAATTTTAAAATCCGTTGTTTCGGCGAGGGCTATGTTCCGCTCTTTGCCGTAAGCCGTAACAGCGGCGGCGAGAGGGTGTTCGCTCTTCTTTTCGAGCGAACAGGCAATGTATAGAAGCTCTTCCTCCAAAGTGCCGTTAAGGGGGATAACATCGGTTATCTTAGGCTCGCCCTTAGTGATAGTTCCCGTCTTGTCGAGGGCGATGTTACGGATCTTGCCCGTTTCTTCAAGCGAAGCGGCGGTCTTGAAAAGTATGCCGTTCTTCGCACCGACACCGCTTCCGACCATTATTGCGACAGGCGTTGCAAGTCCGAGTGCGCACGGACAGCTTATAACGAGCACGGTTATCCCTCTTGCAAGAGCATAACCCGCGGTCTGTCCGAGCAGAAGCCATACAACGAATGTAACGAGTGCGATCCCGATAACGGTCGGGACGAAGATACCCGAAACCTTGTCTGCGATCTTTGCGATAGGCGCTTTTGTTGCGGCGGCATCGCTCACCATTTGTATTATCTTTGAAAGTGCGGTTTCCTCACCGACATTGACGGCTTCGCATTTCAGAAATCCCGACTGATTTATCGTTGCCGCCGAGACCTTGTCACCGACCTTTTTATCGGCAGGAATACTTTCGCCCGTGAGAGCCGATTCGTTGACGGCACTTTCGCCCTCTGTGACGATACCGTCGGCAGGTATGCTTTCGCCGGGCTTTACAACGAAAATATCGCCCTTTACAACGTCCTCGGCAGGGATAGTCACCTCTGCTCCGTCACGAAGCACGGTCGCGGTCTTGGGAGCAAGAGCGATCAGACCTTTGAGAGCGTCCGTTGTCTTGCCCTTTGAGTGCGCTTCGAGCATTTTTCCGAGCGTTATAAGTGCAAGTATCATAGCCGCCGACTCAAAATATAGATTGTGGACGTAGGACATCTGATCTTTGGCGACTGTCATTGCGAACATCTCATAGACGCTGTAAATATAAGCCGCAGACGAGCCCAATGCGACAAGGCTGTCCATATTCGGCGACCTGTGCCACAAAGCCTTGAAGCCGCTTATGAAAAAGCGCTGATTTATCACCATTACAGCCGTTGTGAGCAGAAGCTGAATGAGCGCAAGGGCAAAATGGTTATGTTCAAGCACAGCAGGAACTTTCCAGCCCCACATCATTGCACCCATTGAAAAATACATCAGCACCGCAAGCAGTATAAGCGACGAAACAAGCCTTGCGATAAGCTTTTTCTCGCTATTGTCGGTCGGAGCTTCGGTCTTGGTGGATTTTCCGTTCTTGGCGGAAATGCCGTAGCCTGCTTTTTCAACGGCGGCGAAAATATCCGCCTGAGAAGCCGTTCCCTCAACGCCCATTGAATTCGTCAGCAGGTTGACCGATACGGACGAAACACCCTTGACAGCCGAGACAGCCTTTTCGACCCTCGCACTGCAGGCGGCGCAGGTCATTCCCGTGACATTGTACTGTTCCATTTTTATCATTCCTTTTTTACATCAATCTTTTGATTATGGAGATAAGTTCGCCGACAACTTCATCGTTGCCCTCACGAATGTTGTTCACAACGCAGGTGCTTATGTGATTTTCGAGAAGCTCGCGGTTGAAAGCGTCCACCGCCGCGCCGATAGCCGCCGACTGGGTGAGGATATCGGTGCAGTAAGCGTTGTCCCCGAGCATTTTTTTGATGCCCCTGACCTGTCCCTCGATGCGGTTCAGGCGGTTCATGAGCTTTTTGTACTCTTCGGGCGAACGTTCCTTGGTTTTTTTACATTCCGAGCATTTGCAGCATTTTTTATCCATAACGAAATTATCTCCCTGAACTTTCGGTTTATTCCATTATATACCCCCTATGGGTATTTGTCAAGAGGGGAATGAAAAAATTCGTAATTCGTAATTCGTAATGCGTAATGCGTAATTTTTGCAAAGCTCAAATTTGTTCGGTGCTGCGAAGCCAAATAAAGTTTAGGTCAAGCCTTTTCAAAGGCTTGTGGGTGTCCAGAGGGCAAAGCCCTTGGTCGCAGGTCAATTTGACCTTTAGCAGAAAGCGAAATACCCTAAACTTTAGCTAAAGGCATTGCCGTAATAGCGAAATTAGTAACAGCTAAAAAGGCGCAATTCACATCAAAAAAGGAGAACGAGATATGAGAAATAAATTTCGTAAACCTAAAAATTGTGAATTGCGCCAATTCTATTTTCCTAAACTAAACTATCCTCGGCGTAAAATGCGCAGAGCGAAAGCGATAAGCATTTTACACCAACAACGTTTGAACAGCGGTGGGATATGAACCCAAAAACGGCATTTTAACGTAGGGTCGGATTCCATAGCCGACCGTTTTCACGCAAGCGACAGTCGTAAATATATTCCTTGACCCACAGCCAAATGCCCTGTTGCATTGTTGAAAGACTGCGAAAAATTTATGATCGACAACTATGAAAAAATCGCATATCATATAATAATGATGTTCAAAAAACATAATCTGATTATGTTTCAACCCGAGTAATGTACGCATTGCTCGGGTTGTTTTTGTAAAAAATTTATTTTTTTAAACAGTCTCATTGCATTGCCATAAAAACAGCGTTATAATTAGAAAGAACACATTGGAGGTGAAATAAATGTCAGATTGGAGATTAAATGGGCAAGAAAGGTATTTATATGGTGTTAAATTGAAACATATGAATATTAAGGATAAATTAAATCTAAGTGATCATGAACATTGTGAATTTTGTTTTGAAAAAATATCAAATTATCCTAATACATTATATGATGCATATTGCACAGAAGACGAATATCATTGGGTATGTGATAATTGTTATAATGATTTTAAAATGAGGTTTAATTGGAAATAAAAAATCAGACATTACACTTTAATTTAAAGAGTAAAAATAATTTGTGATTCTGAAATGCGATATCAATTCCGACAATGATC
This sequence comes from uncultured Ruminococcus sp., assembly GCA_900543105.1. Classification (GTDB taxonomy): domain Bacteria; phylum Bacillota; class Clostridia; order Oscillospirales; family Ruminococcaceae; genus UMGS363. The sequence goes on from UQQA01000003.1 coordinate 19,030, forward strand.
ATATTGACCTCCAAAAATTTGTAAACCCCGGTGCTGTCTGCATAACTTTTCCTATGTAACCCGGTTCCTTATTACCGGTCGCAAAGCGCCGTAACCAACTAATAACCACACTCAGGAAAAGCCCGCAGCCAAAACCTCCTCTTACCGGTCAGCAATGCTGCCGTAGGAAACAACATGAGATGGACTACGGGGTTTCCTTAAAGTTACCGGATGGGTTTACCGCTTTGGTTTTCCAAAGGGCGAACCTCATCCTACGGGGATATCCCCCTTTTCTAAAACTCACACAGGCGCTCAGGTCGCTCCCCAGCGTTGCCCTATCCTCCTGTGCGGTAAAAGCACTTTTTATTATATCACTCTTATTATTTTCTTGAAAGGTAGTGTATAATTAAATCTTCGGCTGGGGGATGATTTAATTATCCAGGTTAAAAATGGCAGGAGAAGAAAAGAAAGATTTTAATGCAATGTTGCACGACAGCAAGGATATGCCGAAATTCAAGATCATCACCGATGATGCAAGCATTGAAAAATATGGCGGAAACAGAATGTATTTTGCTCCGCCTATCGACTATGATACAATTATGAGAAAAGTTCCGTTCGGCAAAGTAATTACAGTGGGAGAGATAAGGGAATATTTTGCCCGAAAATCGGGTGCAGACTTTACAGAGCCTATCACAGCAGGGATATTCGTGTCCATCGCAGCATGGGCGAGCTATCAGCGTACCGAGGATAAAACGTCATATTGGCGCACCCTCAAAGCCAACGGCGAGCTGAATGAGAAATATCCCGAGGGTATTGAAAAGCAGAAAGAACTGCTTGAAAAAGAGGGTCACACCATTATCCAAAAAGGCAGGAAGAATATCCGTTATTATGTCAAGGACTATGAAAAAGTTCTTTTTATTCCCGATGAAACTATATAATATTTTCCGCAAACTAAATCGGCGGATATAGAATCCGCCCCTACTATATTGTAAACTCTAAAACTATATTTCTCATACAATCGATAATTCAATAATTTCGTGGAGTTCTGAGCAAAGGGCAAACCAACAAGAGGGAGAGGGGCACTCTTTAACCTATGGACGCGAGCCGTCCCCCTCTCCCCCTTAATGGTCTTCCCTTTGCAATCCCTTTCCTTTATTCCTCTCTCCTCTGGCTAAGACTATATAGACTATAGAGTACACTTTTCCACTTTGATTTGTTGATTTCTATAGGGCTGTGTTGAATAAAGTTATTGAAAAACGAACCAATAGAATTATAAAGTTTTCGGGTTTGCAGAATACTACAATCGACACTTTCCATATAAAACAAAAGTCGGCGAAATATTCACCGACCAAATAAAAAAAGAAAACGCCAGGACTATTGCCCTGACGCTTTTGATGTGGAGCGGATTACGAGGCTCGAACTCGCTACCTCCACCTTGGCAAGGTGGCGCTCTACCAGATGAGCTAAATCCGCATAAGTGCTATGTCAACACTATTGCACCAACTAAGCACCTATTTGTCTTTGTGGTGCTTCCGGACGGAATCGAACCATCGACACGGGGATTTTCAGTCCCCTGCTCTACCGACTGAGCTACAGAAGCATTTATAAAGACAAAAATGGCGACCCGAAAGAGACTCGAACTCTCGACCTCCGCCGTGACAGGGCGGCGTTCTAACCAACTGAACTATCGGGCCGTATGGTGGGAACAATAGGGCTCGAACCTATGACCCTCTGCTTGTAAGGCAGATGCTCTCCCAGCTGAGCTATGCTCCCACATTTTTGTTATCACTCGGAGTTTTTTGTTTCTCTCTCGTGACGACTTAATTATAATACACTATTCTGCGGAAAAAGTCAATACTTTTTCACCTATTTTTTTGAGTTTTGTCACATTGCACAATCAGGCATTGAATATACACCGCCCCACTTATTACATTATAACAAGAAAACGCCGTTTTTATCCCTGAATCAGCTATTTTTCTTCTTCCAAAATCTTATTTTTTGATAAAAAATCACTTTCAAAAACCCGAATTTTACAAAAAAATTTTTAAATATCAAAAAATGAGTACCGCCGACCGCTTCAACTGCCATTTCCGACGATTTTCCGAGATGCTTTTCCGAAATTTCACCAATTGAACGCCTTTAACATTGTAAAATGTCGTATTCTCGGCAGTCAGCGGCACTCTTTTGCCGCAGGAAATACCTGCGGCAATGTATATTACTCAAAATTTGTTCCGTCCGTGCTGTCATCTGGGACGAAGATCACCTCGGAGGCGTTGTCTGCCGCTGTTGTAGCTGATGTTCCGTCCTGCTGCGTGACATCTGCCGTGTTTGAAGCGGCATCATCGGAAACCGTTCCGTCGGGAGCATCTCCCTGCGGCGCAGTTGTTTCAGCCTTGTTTTCGTTCGGCTCGGCTTCGCTCTGCTCAATATCAGTCAGACCCTTTGTGATGAGCAGCTTTACAAAGCCGTTTTCCTCATCGTCATATCTGAGCTGACAGGCGATGAGCTTATTATCGGCAACGAGGAGGTCTGCGAATACGTTCTCGGAATATTCGGGATAGTTCAGTACCGCATAGCTGAAAAGCGTCGCCTTGTCGCCCTTATGCTCGGCGAGGTCAAGCCCCTGTACCTGCTGCATTTCGACATAGCTTTTGTACGTATCGTTGAACTCGGACGGCACTGTCACGTCCTCGCGGCGAACGGGGTCAGGCTTTACGATATAGCCTTGTCGGTTGAGGAATTCGACCCTTTCTGCGTTGCCAGCCATTGCGAAAAACTTATCGGAATCCGCCTCCTGCTTTGCTTTGCCGAGCAGAAAGACCGCCGCGGCGATAACCAGCACAAGTAAGACTGCAAGTGCGACTTTGCCGCGCGCTCTGGAAGATTTGCTCATTGAGATCCACTCCTTAATATTATTCCCATGATGATAGGATAGCATTGATTTGTATAATATTATGCAGGAATTGTCCCAAAAAGTACAGGCAAAGACAAGTTTTTCACCGTCAAAATTCTCTCTTTTGTACGAATTTCGTCCAAAAAATTTTCCGAATAAAAAAGCTTTGCAAGCCGTTTTTGACCTGCAAAGCTTTAAACGTTATCTGTGACCGCCGCTTCCGCCGCCGCCCATACTGTGGCCGCCGCTGCTTCCGTGACCGCCGCTTCCGCTGCTGCTTTCGATCTTTGTTCGTGTAACAGTTTCGCGGAGGTAGGTGTCGTTCTTTCTGTACATATTAACGCCGCCCTGACGAACATAGTTCGTGGCACTCGTTTTGCTGTGGAATTTGTATCTTGATATAACAATGCCAACGCCTATCGCAGCTGCGACAAGTCCGCCGATAATGCCTGCGATAATGCTCACGCCGAGCGCTGATCCCTCGTCATTTGTGAAATAGCCTTTGTCATAGACCTCTCTCACGCACTCAAAGTAGGTTTCAACGTTGCCCATATCATCATAAGCGTAATATTTCTCGTTGCAGCGTTTTATCATATCCTGAACTCTTGCATCGTTGAAATAGTTCACATCGGGATCACCGCCGATGGCAAAGTGACGATAGCCCGTGTCGATGAGGTAGAGGATACCGCTTGCGCTGTAACTGCCGTATATCTCTTTGTATCTGCTCTCGGCGTAGTCTATAGCTTTTGAGCCGTCGGTAGGGAAGTCGGTATCGGTCGTGATGACCGCGATATTCCAGCCCGTGTAGTCGCAAAGCTCCTGCTGTTCCTGCATAAGCTCCTGCTCCTGCTCATCTGTGTAGAGGTTTGCATTATCCTCAAAGTAGATGCTTGCCGCGAATGAGTTTATGCAAAGGCAGAGCATCGCCGTAAGAGCCGCCGCAAGGGAGAATGCTGTTCTGAATAATTTTTTCATCCGAGAAGCCCTCCTGCGATCGCGCCTATTATGCCGCCGAACACTGCAAAAAGTCCAACTCCGAGGGCAATGAGCTTCGGCACGGAAACAGGAAGATAGCCCTCGATCTTGCCCGTCTGACCGTTCATTGCGAACTCATAGTCCTTGCCCTTGTACTTATAGTTCAGGAACCACACGGGGAGCATCACATAGTGCCAGTTCGTGCGGACAAGGCGGATATTTTTGTATTCGGGTGTTACGGAAGTATATCCCACGACTGAATCCATAAGAATATTTTCCGCACTGCCGCTTATGCGAGACTTGATATTCGGCAGGACTTCGTCCTTTGTAACATCGTATTTATCGGCAAAGAAGCCCGAAAGATAGGACATTTGGAACTGTTCGAACTTTGTATAGTCGAACGGCTCGATAGCGGTCATAAGCGAGTCCTCGATCTTCTTCGAACCGTCGGCAGGAACGCCGTCATACGTGATCTTCGCCGCGCGGTTTATTCGGTAATATTTCGTCCTTGTAACGTTGTATTCGCCCGAAGTATAGGTCGAAACTATCCTTGCCTCGGCATCGATCTGAGCGTCAACTTTGCAGTCGGCGAGCCAGAACGGAACATAAAGTCCCGTGATCTTTTCGAGGGTGGAGAACGATGTATAATCATTGGGCAGAAACCACTTCTTTTTGCACCATTCCTTATAGTTGAGCATCGCCTGATCACGGGTGTGCGTGAACGGGATTATCATTTCGGGGCGGCACTCGCCCGAGAGTCTGCCCTTGAGCGAAACGGGGCTGTGGCAGTAATAGCAGAAAGTTGCCGCAGTGTTTTCGTCAGCGATTATCTCTGCGCCGCAGTTGTCGCAGATATAAAGGTTAGTGTGGTCTTTGAATTCAGTTTGTTCCTCACTGCTCGGGATATTGAGATCGACCTCCGATGCGCCCTGCTGCAGTTCTTCAGCCGTGAACTCCGACTGGCAGTATTCGCAGATGTGCATCTGTTTTTTCGGGTTAAAGACAACGCTTCCGCCGCAGTTCGGACATTTCATCTGTACTACGTCCATGCTTTATCTCCGTTACGGCCTTTTTGCGCCGCAGTTATTGCAGAAATTGCCTGTATTTTCAGCACCGCAGGAGCATTTCCACGAAGCATTGGGGTTCTTAGAGCCGCAGTTGCTGCAGAAGTTGCCCGTGTTCATCGTTCCGCAGGAGCATCTCCACTGACCTGCCGGTGCAGGCTTCGGGCTGCCGCAGTTGTTGCAGAAATTGCCTGTATTTTCAGCGCCGCAGGAGCATTTCCAAGCGCCCGAGGAAGCCTTAGCCGCCTGAGCCGCCTGCTGCTGCATCTGAGCGGCATTCGTGCGTGAAGCGGAATCCATAAATCCACCTGCTGCACTCATGCCCATGCCCATTCCCATGAATGCCTGTGCTGCGCCTGCGCTGTTAGAGCCTGCCTTGTTAAGTCCCTCGGCGATCTGACCCTGAACATAGCCTTCGCGGATAGTTGCGTCCTTGAGCATAGCGCCCTGATTGCGCATATTGATGAGTTTCTTCGATTCTTCGTCATAAGAAATGCTTGCGATACCAACAGAGCAGACCTCCATACCGCGGAGCTTTGTCCAGTCCTCGTCAAGCGTTTCGGACATATACTTTGAGAGCTCGCGGCTCTTGGAAGTAACGGAAGATATCGGAATACCGTCCGAGGACATCTGGTTAATAGCCGACTGAAGAGCGTCCATAAATTCGTCCGCATACTGGCTGCCGATCTCGCTGAAATCAACAGAAGAAGCACCTCTCGGGATAGCTTCGTTGAAGAATTTGAGCGGATCGGTGATCTTTATCGAATATGAGCCGTGCGCTCTGAGGAAGAGTTCAGCATCATATCTTGTATCGTAGTAATTGACGGGATTCTTCGTGCCGAACTTTATGCCCTTGATCTCCTGAAGATTTATGTAGTAAACACGCTGTGTAGTGCTGACTGTACCGCTGTGCTTGAATCGTTCCCACGTTTCCTTGACGGTTTCGTTGAGCTCTCCGTTGAAAAGCGACGGGGCGGAGGAAAGGTTTACTTCGTAGTAACCCTCCTGAGCGCAGAAGTCAACGACTTTTCCGCTGTCAATAAGGAGCATCATCATATTCGGGTAAACATGGATAACGGAGCCGTTGGAAATAACGTTGTCATTGCCCTTGTTCTTTCCGCCCTTTACCTTTACGCCGCTTACCATAACGGTCGTATCGGACATTGGTGCCGGTTCGATGGTTTCGAGCCATGAATCCTTTAATACTCCGCCTACGGAAGATACTGCTGCTTTAATAAGTCCCATAAAAATACCTCCTGAATGTCATTTATTTTTTCTTTTTTGAGATAACGCCCATAACAACAGCCGCGATTATGACCACCGCAGCAACAGCCGCAGCGATAATAAACGCAGATGCGGGGATATTTCCCGTCAGAGTGCTTTCGGTCAAAACAGTCATACTTATTTTCCTTCCTGACATACGAAAAACCATTTTCCGCAATCTTGCGAGTTTATTATAACATATATTATTAATAATTTCAACCTTATTTGAACATTTTTTTAAATTTCTCTTATTCTGTAAAAACAAAAACCGCCCGAGCCTAAACCCGAGCGGTGATCGATTCAATAAGTAAGTTCTGATAGGTTCAGATTACTTTCTCTTCTTAGCAACGATTGCAGCAGCACCTGCAACAGCCATTACGGAGAAGATAACAGCAGCAGATGTGTTGCCTGTTGCAGCAGCAGCAGTATCAGCATCAGCAGCAGGAGCGTCAACTACAGCTTCGTCAGCAGCATCGTCTGCTACAACTGCATCATCGTCAGCAGCATCGTCTGCTACAACTGCATCATCGTCAGCAACGTCAGAATCATCAGCTTCATCAGCTGTTACCTCGTCGTCAGCAGCATCAGCTGTGTCGTCGAGAGCTTCGTCTGTATCGTCAGCAACTGTTGCATCAGCAGCCTCTGTTGTTGCATCAGCAGCCTCTGTTGTTGCTTCATCAGCAGGAGCAGCTTCTTCTGCAGGTTCGTCAACAGGGTCAGGAGTTTCATCGGAAAGTACAACGCCGTCCTTGCCAAGAACATCAATGCTCTTAACAGTTACCGTGCCACCCCAAGTCTGGAGCCAGAACTGAGCGTACTTATCACTTGTCTTGAATACAGGTGCATCAGAAAGCCATGTGACAGTGCCGTTTTCGAGGTCAGCGATAACTTCCTTATCGGCTCTGCCCCATTCGATCTGCTTCCAACCGGTAGAGTTGGAGTTAGCACCCATGCCGCCGCCGATCCATGTTGCAGGATCTGCAACTTCTTCAGCCTTGAATTCAACGTGATATGTTACACCATATACATCTTCAATTGTGTAGCCGGAGTTTGTGATCCAGGAAGGCTTTTCCTGATCAGGCTTTTCAGAAATAACGTAGAGTGTAGCGTCAGTTCTGTGTGTTTCAGTTGTGAGTGCGAATGTGTTTACTGCCATTGCGGAAACAGCGAGAGCTGCAGCAGCAACGGAAGCAATGATCTTCTTGAAATTCATTGTTTTTTCCTCCAAAAATTCTTTTTTGCTTTTCAGCATTTTTATAAAGAAGCTTATTTAAAAGCTTACTTTCTCTTCTTAGCAGCGATTGCAGCAGCACCTGCAACAGCCATTACAGAAACGATAACAGCAGCAGATGTGTTGCCTGTAGCTGTAGCAGTTGTAGCAGCAGTATCAGCAGCAGGAGCTTCTTCTGTTGTTGTGTCAGCAGCAGCTGTATCAGCAGCAGGAACGCCGTTCTTCATGATCTCGCTGCTCTCTTCTTCGGAAACAACTGTGAATTCGCCCTCAGGAGAACCTGCGGAGAGTTCAGCGGACTTGATGATAACATCGTTTACCTGGAAAGAAAGACCGGAAGAAGTTTCATCTTCAACGCCGTCATTGATGTAGCCGTGGAAAGACTGCCATGTAGCTTCGGGAACTACGAATTCAACAGATGTAACGTCCTTGCCGACAACGATGAATCCGTCACCCTTTCTGATAGCTGTATCAGATGTGAACTGGCTTGTGATCTCGTCCCAGCTTTCAGCAGCATTCATAGCCTTGATAAGGTAGTTGCCGTCGCCAACGAGGGGATCGTGTCTTTCAACTTCGAGAACTACCTTAACGTCGCCGCCGATAGCTTCAAATTCGGACTTAGGGATAAGTGCGCTCTGGGACCAGCCGCCTGTGTACTCAGAGTTGAGTGTTACTGTAGCAGCGAATGCGCTTACAGCGAGTGTGGATACTGCAACTGCAGCTGCAGCAACGGAAGCAATAATCTTCTTGAAATTCATTGTTTTTTCCTCCAAAAAATTTTTTAAGTTTTATAAAGAAGCTTTTTTAAGCTTACTTTCTCTTCTTAGCAGCGATTGCAGCAGCGCCTGCAACAGCCATTACGCCAACAATAGCGGCAGCGGAAGCATTGCCTGTAGCTGTAGCTGTTGTAGCAGCAGTATCAGCAGCGGGAGCTTCTTCGGTTGTATCAGCGGTTGCTTCAGCAGCACCTGCATAAGCCTTCTGTGCGATCTCGTTTCCGTCAGCATCAAAGAACTTAAGGTCAGAAATTGCAACAGTCATAGCTGTGATAGCTTCGTGGTTGGACCAATCCATAAATACGAGCTCGCTGTCAGCAGCAAGAGTATCTGTAGGAAGAAGGAACTTAACATCGTCCTGAGCTGTATAAGTTGTGTTTGCCCAGTATGCGTTTCCGTCATCATCATAATCGGGGCTGATCCAGTAGCCTGTGGAATTCTTGCAGCCAAAATATGTGCCGCCGCCTACACCGTTTCCTGCAGCTGTGCCCTCAGGAATTGTGTAAGTTACTGTCCATGTGGCAGACTTAACGTTTGCAAGGTCAGCATCTTCGAGAAGATCGCCTGCAACAACGCGGAGCTTTGCAGCAGTGCCGTCAGCTGTAGCTGTGAACTCAGCCTTGTCTTCACTTGTGGAAATAACGCTTACTGTGTTTGGGTCATTGTCAGCATAGCTTGCGTTTGCCCAGTTTGTAGCATTTGCTGCAACAGCAAGGAGAGATGCTGTCATTGCAACAGCTGCAACGCTGGAGATTACTCTTTTCATGTTCATTTTGTTTACCTCCAATACTTGCGGTACTGTATTTTTATTGTCAGTCCGCCATTTTCACTGCTAATTATAACATTTTAGCATAAAATAAACAACCGCCAAACTGAATAAAACTTATTTTATTTTTTTAGCGCTTTTTACAAAAACGACAAAAAACGTTTCGACAATTGCTACTGAATGTATAATATTTTGCAGTATTTACAATTTGATATATGCTTTTTTATAAAAAAAGAGTACCGAACGTTTTCGTTCGATACTCTTGGATAATTTCTTATTTTGAAGTGAAATTACTTTCTCTTCTTAGCAGCGATTGCAGCTACGCCTGCAGCAGCCATTACAGCAGCGATCATAGCAGCGGAAGCATTGCCTGTAGCTGCGGAAGTTGTTTCTGTTGTTTCAGCAGCATCTGTTGTTTCAGCTGTATCAGCAGCTGTATCAGCAGCTGCAGCAGCACCTGTGCCTGCAACTGTAAATGTTACTTCGATATCGTTTGTAGCAGTTTCGAGGCAGGAAGCATCAATCATTCTTGCTGTCTTGCTCATAACGTCGCCATCAGCAGCACGGCAGTCAACTGCACCGTCATCGGAAACATCTTCGTTAGGAGTGTTCCACTCATTGTAGAGGTTTACTCTTGTTGTAAGACCTACACCGTCAGCAGAGCATGTATAGCCTTCTCCGATCTTCTGCTCAACGCCGTTGATCTTGATGGAGTCAACTGTTACTGTGTATGTACGGTTGAAAACTGTTTCGCCGTTCTTGATCTCGAGAGCGTTGAACTGACCGATGTTTATGCCGTCAGCGCCTGTCATGGAAACAGTGTATGTGCCATCGCCTGTGATCTCAGCGTTTTCCCATGTAGCGTCAAATTCGCTCCAGTCGGAAAGGTTGATGTTGAGGTAAGCTGTGCCGTCAGCAAGAGAATCTGTGCTCTGAGCAGCGAATGCGCTTACTGCCATTGTGGATACTGCAACTGCAGCTGCTGCGATAGCAGCAACGATCTTTTTAATTTTCATGATGTTATTCCTCCATAAAATTAATTGTTCTCATCTTTTCCGCCGATGAGCTTAAATCTATTATACTACATTCGTTTAACAAAATCTATATCAAAAATGCAAGAAATAAAAACGTTTTCATTATGCTATTTTTACAAAAAGAAACAGCCGTCCGAAAGACCGAACGGCTGTATTTCGCTTTTATAAAGCCTTTTTGTAATCAGATGATTACTTGGAAGCCTTCTTAGCAACTACTGCTGCAGCAGCAAGAGCTACAGGGATAACTGCGAGAGCGATAGGAGCGTTGCCTGTTGAAGGGTTAGCATCTGTTGTTTCATCAGCAACTGCATCATCAGCAGCATCGGTATCGTCTGTTACATCATCTGTTGTATCGTCAGCAACATCATCAGTATCATCTGCATCGTCGATATCATCAGCATCATCTGTTGTTTCATCTACTGTGTCAGATGCTGTTGTGTCGTCGAGGTCTTCACCGTCATCTTCTGCACCGGCAGCAGAAACTGTAAGGCTGAGCATAGAAGCTGCCATTGCGCAAGCTGCGATTGCAGCAAGAATCTTCTTCATTTTCATTGTTGTTTCCTCCATTTAAGTTATTTTTAATCACCACAATCAATATCATTGTGATTATGCTGATATTATAACATAGTCTGTCCGAAAATCAAAGCATTATTCTGACGTATTTTTTTTGCATTTTCTGCATTTTTTTAAGCATTTTGCCTAAATTGGTGCAGAACGGTGTTGATTTGATTAAAAAACGGTAACAAAGGTTAAAGGCTCTGTAATATTGCAAAACGTTTACATTACCTTTTGTATAATCGTCTAAAACAATAAATTTATGTAATATTTTTCATTTGCAAGGCAAAACCCATTGACTTTTAGCTTGCCATATGATATAATAATAAGTCACAAACATTTTATCTTATGTTGATTTTACAATTATATTACACAAGATGAAGCTTATTTTATCCTCAAATTCTAAACTTTTCTACACCGCGAATAGCAAAAGCATCCAAAATCAATATAATCAAGTCCAATTATTTGTGCAATCATACAAAAAATGTTTTTTTAGCCAAAAACTGTTGACGTACAGAAACTTATGGTTTATAATAATAACGATGTTAGAATTCTTCTAAATTCTATATTTTAAAATGTTTAACATCCGTTTTGTTGTCTCCTTTCTTTTGTTCTACACATATTTATCTTATTTCAATTCATTTTACCTTTGCAGGACACCGTTGTCCTGCATTTTTTTTGCATTTTATATCATGCTTGATTTTTTATATATAATATGGTATAATATGAGCGATAATTTTGAAATCAGTATCATACGGGAGGATAAAGTTTATGCCAAAGAAACCTTTTTATATCACGACCCCGATCTATTACCCATCGGGAAATCCGCACATCGGACACTGCTACACGACCGTTGCCTGCGATACCATTGCACGCTACAAGCGTATGCAGGGTTATGACGTTATGTTCCTCACCGGAACGGACGAGCACGGTCAGAAGATCGAAGAAAAAGCCAAGGCAGCGGGAGTTACTCCAAAGGAATACGTTGATGAGATCGTAAAGATCTTCAAAAAGCTTTGGGAATGTATGGGTATCAGCTACGACCGCTATATCCGCACAACTGACGATTACCATGTTGAGGCAGTACAGAAAATTTTCAAGGAGCTTTACGACAGAGGATACATTTATAAGGGCGAATATGTCGGAAAATACTGTACTCCGTGCGAAAGCTTCTGGACAGAATCCCAGCTCGTTGACGGCAAATGCCCCGAGTGCGGAAGAGATGTTATCGAGGCAAAGGAAGAGGCTTACTTCTTCAAAATGTCGCCGTTTGCAGACCGCATCGAGAAGCTTCTCACCGAAACAGACTACCTCCGTCCGAAGACGAGAGCTACCGAGCTCGTAAACAACTTCATCAAGCCGGGTCTTGAAGATCTCTGCGTTTCGAGAACGAGCTTCAAGTGGGGAATTCCTATAACTTTTGACCCCAACCACGTTATTTACGTCTGGATAGACGCGCTTTCCAACTATATCACAGCCCTCGGCTATCAGAACAGCGCACACAATGACTATGACAAGTATTGGCCTGCCGATGTCCACATGGTCGCAAAGGATATCATGCGTTTCCACGCCATCATCTGGCCTGCAATGCTTATGGCACTCGATCTGCCGCTCCCAAAGCACCTCGCGGTTCATGGCTGGATAACCTTTAACGGACAGAAAATGAGCAAATCGCTCGGCAATGTCGTTGACCCGTTCGTTTTGAGCGAACGCTACGGCGCAGACGCTATCCGTTACCACATTATGCGTGAAATGGCTCTCGGCGCAGACAGCGCATTCTCCAACGAGATAATGATAAACCGCATCAACTCCGACCTTGCGAACGGACTTGGAAACCTCGTTTCGAGAACCGTTGCAATGACGCTCAAATATTTTGACGGCACACTTCCGACCGAAAAGCAGAGCGGCGAATTTGATGATGAGCTTATCGCCGAAGCAACCTCGCTTCTTGCAAAGGTTGACGACTGCGTTGAAAACACAAGACTTCAGGACGCTCTTATCGCAATTTTCAAGGTAGTTTCACGTTCGAACAAGTACATTGACGAGACCACACCTTGGATCCTTGCAAAGGACGAAGCAAACAAGCCAAGACTTGCGGCTGTTCTTTACAATCTGCTCGATACAATAAGGATCATCTCCGCAGTTCTCGCTCCGTTTATGCCTGCAACAATGCCAAAGGTATGGGAGCAGATCGGCGCTTCCGAGGACGATGTAAAGTATGAGAACCTCGGCAGGTTCGGCGTTCTCCCTGCAAATGTAACAGTAAAGAAGGGCGACCTCCTCTTCCCGAGAATTGACGTTGAAAAGGAAATTGACGAGCTCAACACTCTTATCAAGTCCAATGCTCCTGCGGAGGAAGAGGCTTCAAATGTCGTTCCTCTCTCCGATATCATTTCGATCGACGATTTCGGCAAGGTAGACCTCCGAGTTGCGGAAGTTAAGGAATGTGAGAAAGTTCCGAAGGCAAAGAAGCTCCTTAAACTTCAGCTCGATGACGGAATGGGTGGCAGACAGGTAGTTTCGGGCATTGCAAAATGGTATCAGCCCGAGGACCTCATCGGAAAGAAAGTTATCGTAGTAGCAAACCTCGCGCCTGCAAAACTCTGCGGCGTAGAGAGCGAGGGAATGATCGTTGCCGCTGATGTCGGCGAAGATGCAAGGGTAATTTTCATCGACAAGGACGTTCCGAACGGAGCAAAGCTGAGATAATGCGTAATGCTTAATGCTTAATGCGTAATTATATTTTTCCGCAAAATACCGTAAAATCGTAGGGGACGGGTTTCCCATCGCGAATCGCGTCAGCGATTTTCGGTATGCAAAATATCACGAAAAACGCCGTTATACTAAACACCTTTTAAAATTTGGAGAAAATCAAGCCGACAATCTCGTAGCTGTTTTTAACAGGTTTATATAGGATTTTGGCGCAGATTTTTCCTGTATTTTATTGGTGTTTAGTATTAATAATAACAAAAAAGAACCTGTTTTCAAAGAATCAAAATCTTGAAAACAGGTTCTTTTATTATGAAACGCCTTGCGGCGCAGGACGGGAAACCCGTCCCCTACAATTTTGTACTCATTTTACGCGATAAATTTGTGTATTAATCGGTCGGATATAGAATCAGCCTGTACGGAATTTATTTTTTACAAATAAACGAAGCAAAAAATTACGCATTACGCATTAAGCATTACGCATTAATCTAACTTTTGCTCCAGTTTAGCCGTAATTTCAAACGTTGTTACTTCTTCCGTTATCGTCTTGCGATAGACTGTCAGGGTGACTTCTTCGCCTGCGATCTTGTCATCGAGGACTTCCATTACCGAATCAAGGTCTTTTACGGGTTTTCCGTCTATTTCCGTGATAATATCATACGGCTGTAAGCCTTTTGTCGCAATATCGCAGGTCGGGTCTACGCTCATTACGCAAAGTCCCGATTCAACGCCGAGGCTGTCAGCTGTCGCGCTGTCCATCGCTACAAACACGATGCCGAGCTTTGCTCTTCCGGGAACATAGCCGTTTTCGATGAGCGCTTCGGCAACGGGAACTGCGTCGTTTATCTCTATCGCGAAGCCTATTCCGTCATATACAACGTGGTCAAGTCCGCCGACTGAGATGCCTATTACCTGACCGTACATATTGACGAGCGCACCGCCTGAATTTCCGGGGTTGAGTGCTGCATCGGTCTGTATGCATCGGAGCGTTCCGCTTGATGAATAGTCGGTTTCGATCTCTCTGCCGAGGGCGCTTACATAGCCGAAGGTTATGGAATTTTCAAGGCTTCCGCCTGCGCCGATAACCGCGACCTGTTCGCCGAGGATAACTTCGTCCGAATTGCCTATTTCCGCCGAAACAAGGTCATCAGCCTCTATCTTTACCACTGCCAAGTCCTGCTTGCGGTCTATGCCGACAAGCTTTGCTTCAAACTGTCTGCCGTCGTTGAGCTGTGCCTTGAACTGCGCTTCTTCGTCAACAACGTGCGCATTTGTGAGGATATATCCGTCGGTCGAGATGATTATTCCCGAGCCGAGCGAGGTCATCTGATACGGTGTATCGCTGTAAACGCCGATAAGAACCTGCGAGGGGAGAACTCTCTGCGCAACGCCCTCCGTTGTGAGCAGACCCGTTTCTTCATCGGCATAATATTTTGCTTCGAGGACGGGACGGGGAGAGGTGGGGAGAGTTATTTGTACACGCTTTGCGTCCTTATCCTTGTTTTTTTCGCTCGCGGTCTGTGTTTCGAGCGAACTGAATGAGCTTTCGCTTTTGGTCTTATCGAGAGCGGCAGCTTTCTTTGCAACAACGACCGACAGAATAACTATCGTCACGAACATCACTGCGATAAGCGCGACAATTATTGCCGTCCAAACCGCGGAGAGGCGTTTTTTCTTCGGCTGAACGTTTTGGGGAGGGTACGGCTGCTCGGGCTGTGCATACTGACCCTGCGGCATAGCTCTGTTTCCGTAGTTCGGGGTATAATAGCCGTTGGGATAACCGTTTTGACAGCCGTTGTTCGGCGGAGGATATGCGCCGTACTGATACGGAGGCGGGGGAGTTTGCCGATCTTGAGCCGTGTTCTGATATGGCTGTGCCGCGTCTTGGGTTTGCGGCGGTATCCTGCTGTACTGCGGCTGACCATAGTTCTGCCCATAGTTTGGCTGTCCGATATTCGGCTGTGCAAAAGCTGACGGCTCAGGATTTTGCTGAGATGAAAGTGCTTCTGGTGAAGCACTTTCGGTCTGTGTATTTTCGTGCAAAGCCGTTTCGCTCACCGTTTCGGGCGAAGCGGTTTCGTTTGCTGTATTTTCCTGCAAAGGCTGTGTGTTTTCCGTATTCGGAGTATTTTCGTCAAAATTATCCACAATATACCTCCTTTATAAAAGAAGCCGTACAATTACAAGCTATGCGAATGTCTGTAACTGTACGGCAAAATACATACACCAATAAAACTATAGACAAAAATCTGCGCAAAATCCATATATCAGAGTTTTTGCTTGATTTTTTGTATAGTTTTTAAATGGTGTTTAGTATAATTTCAAATTCAACAAAGCTGTTGGGTTCGCTGCGGACGAGAA
Organism: uncultured Ruminococcus sp.; assembly: GCA_900543105.1. Taxonomy (GTDB): domain Bacteria; phylum Bacillota; class Clostridia; order Oscillospirales; family Ruminococcaceae; genus UMGS363. Next base: position 34,636 of record UQQA01000003.1, read on the forward strand.
TTTTTCCGTCATGGAGCTTTATTATCGAGCGAACAATGGAAAGTCCCAGACCAACGCCCGTTTTGTCGATGCCTCTTGAAGCGTCTGCTTTATAGAAACGGTCAAAGACCTTGGATATCTCATTCGCTTTAAGTCCATCGCCGCTGTTCCTGATGCGTATAACGGACGAGCCGTCCCTGTTTTCAAAGGCAAACTCGATATATCCGCCGTCGTTGACGAATTTTACAGCATTTTCGACGAGGTTGTAAAGCACCTGCTGCATAAGGTCTTTATCGGCACTGACCATAAACCTGCCATGTTCGATGCCGCGAATTTCAACGTGTTTATTATCGATGCGTGTTTCAAACATAAGCAGAACCTTAACGAGGAGCGGCATAAGGTCAAAGGTTTTTTTGGTCATTTTCATTTCGCCGGCTTCATACTTGGAGATATTGAGCATGGACGTGACAAGTCTTGCAAGCCTGTCGACCTCCTCCGAAACGATGTTGAGATAGTAGTTATGCTTTTCTTTCGGTATTGTTCCGTCAAGTATTCCGTTGATAAATCCGCCGATAGTCGTCATAGGTGTACGCAGCTCGTGCGAAACGTTCGAGATGAAGCTTTTTCGGTTCTCCTCAATAGCTTCGAGTGAGCTTGCCATTTCGTTGAGCGAATTTGCGAGAAAACCGAACTCGTTATCCTCGGGGACATAGAGCTTTTCGGAAAAATCACCGTTTCCGAATCGCTTTGCCGCAAGGGTCATTTCCTTTACAGGTGTCATCAGATGCTTGACCGCCGCATATATCGCAATGAACACAAGAACAAGTATTGCCACCGAAGCGACAGCAAGCGTGATTATAAGCTTCGTCAGATACTGCTGGAGCGGAGTATCGGGAAGCTTTGAGAAAAGGTAATATTCATTTCCTGCGGCCTGAAATTTATAAACAAGGTTGAAAACTGTGCTGGGGTAGAAGTGGTCAAGGCTTGAAAGCTCGAAAAAGCCCTCGCTGCCGACCTTGTTCAGGATATCCTCTCCGATTTTTCTCCCTGTATGAGAACACGGCGGTGCCTCGGAGCAAACCAAAGCAACGCCGTTTGAATCTGTTAATGTGAAAACTATCTCCGTTGTATCGGTCACGTTCAGATAGATATTGTTAAGATAATCTGTGTTCACCCCGTCAGCCGAATCTATCGAAAGCTTTGTTATCGACATTATCGTATCGGCATTGGTGATGAGGTAAGCTTTTTTATCGTTTTTATAAAATTCGGAAGAAATGATTATAAGAACGACCGCAACGCAGACAATAGCAGCGGATATTATTGCAGCGCACAGGGTAAAAAACTCGGAGAATACGCTTTTACGCATTTTCTTCCTCTGCTTCGAACTTGTAGCCTACGCCCCAGACTGTCTTGAGCGCCCACTTGTCCGAAACATTTTCAAGCTTTTCACGAAGACGCTTGATGTGAACGTCGATAGTACGGGAGTCGCCGTAATACTCGAATCCCCATACTTCGTCAAGAAGCTGATCTCTTGTATAAACGCGGTTCGGGTTTGAAGCGAGGTAGAAGAGAAGTTCAAGCTCCTTCGGAGGAGTATCCATTACCTTTCCGTCAACGCGAAGCTCATATCTTGTCATATTTACAACGAGCTTGTCATAGCGGACTTCCTTGACCTCGGTCTCTGTGCTGCCCTGACCGATACGTCTTGATATAGCCTTGATCCTTGCGATGACTTCCTTTGTATCGAATGGTTTGACGATATAGTCGTCTGCGCCGAGTTCAAGACCGAGCACCTTATCAAAGGTTTCGCTCTTGGCTGTTATCATTATGATCGGGACGTTGGACTTTTTGCGTATCTCACGGCAGACCTGCCAGCCGTCAAGCTCCGGAAGCATAATATCGAGAAGGATAACATCGGGTTTGAGGGCATTGAATTTGATAAGCGCCTCATCGCCGTCATGAGCAACGATAACGCCGTAGCCTTCCTTTTCGAGATAGAGTTTTAAAAGCTCGCAGATATTGTTATCGTCATCAACGACCAGAACCTTTCCAAGTGACATAATTATTTCCTCCTATCGTTTTTTCGATCTATTCTGAAAAAAGAATATATTAATGTACAGTTTAAAAACATAATACTACTTATAACTAATTATAGCAAATATCGAGATATAATATATAAATTTTTATGAACAGATTATTTCTTAATTGTAAATTTCACAAAAGCATAATCAAATCTCATAGAAATAATAAAAATCCGTTCATTTTTAGGGTTTTCTATGCATTAAATTCCGGCATTTTCCGTCAGATGACTTCTTTAAGGATAAGATAAGCCATTGTTGCGATCGACTTAGCTTCGACATAGTTTCTGTCAACCTTGAAATTGCCCTCTGTGAGCATATTTTTAAGCTCTGAAACACGCTCGAAGCCTTTGAGAGCCTCCTGCATATTCGGGATAACGAAGTACGACTTCTGCATGATATGTCTGATCTCGGTACGGATACCAGACGGTATTTCGGGAGCGTTCGGATCGATGTCGAACTCGGCTGTCTCGAGACCTTCGAGCGGAACACCTTCATTTTCCTGCATCTTTTCCGCAATGGAGATAGCCGCCTGTCTGCCGAAAACGAGCGCTTCAAGCAGAGAGTTTGAAGCAAGACGGTTATTGCCGTGAACGCCCGTATGGGAACATTCGCCGACAGCATAAAGTCCGTCAACCGTTGTCTGAGAGTGGGTATTTACGTTGATGCCGCCCATTAAGTAGTGCTGGCACGGATAGATCGGGATACGGTCGGTCGTCATATCGATGCCCTGTTCAAGCAGGTACTTATATATCATCGGGAAACGTGCCTTTATGAACTCGGGGTCTTTGTATGAAATATCAAGATAGAAATCGTCCGAGTTCGTTCTTCTTGCCTCGCTGATTATCGAGTGCGAAACAACGTCACGGGGAGCAAGCTCCAGACGCTCGTCGTAATTCTGCATAAAGCGTTCGCCGTCGCAGTTGAGGAGATAAGCACCCTCGCCGCGGACTGCTTCGGAAATAAGGAAGCACTCTCTTGTGTGCTTGTTGTTGAACGCGGTCGGGTGGAACTGAATGAGCGAAAGGTTCTTGATGTTTGCGCCCATTTCGTAAGCGGCAGTGATGCCGTCACCCGTTGCGATAGCGGAGTTCGTGGTGTATTCGTAAATTCTGCCGATGCCGCCCGTTGCAAGGATAACGTAACGGGAGTTATAGGTCGAATGTTCATCGTTCACGCAGATATCGGCGGAGAAACCCGTTCCCGTCTTTTTCAGTTCGCAGAGGAGAGCATTCTCGAGAATGTCGATATTAGGTGACTTTTTAACAGCTTCCTGAAGCTTTGAGGTTATCTCAAAACCCGTCGAATCACGATGATGGAAAATTCTGTGACGGCAGTGTCCGCCCTCGAGGGTCTTATGATAGTTGCCGTTCTCGTCCTTGTCGAAGTCAACGCCATAGCCGATGATCTCTTCGATCTCGTGAGCGGCTTCTGTAACAAGGATTTTGAGCGAATCGGGGTTGTTCTTATATCCGCCCGCGATAAGCGTATCCTTTGTATGGAGCTGGATATTGTCGTCAACCGGCTTATATACAGCCGCAATACCGCCCTGAGCGAGTGCGGAGTTGCAGAGTATCATTTCTCTTTTTGTGATAAGCAGTATTTTCAGCTCTTTCGGCAGGTTCAAAGCGGAATACAGACCGCCTGCGCCCGTTCCTGCGATAATAACGTCATAATTTTTGGACATAGCTATACTTCCTTTAATATGTATAAAATTCACGTTCGCACCCAAAGAAACCGATTATCGCAAGAGCCGAACAGTGACAATGTTCCGAGCAGAATCTCCCTCACATAAACACTTAATACAATTATAACACAAGAAATCACAAAAATCAATTATTATCGCATATTTTTTGCCGAATTTATACAAAAAAAAACACAAAAAAGCTGCCACACGAACCGTATGGCAGCCATAATGTTTACTTAAAAAGCAATCAGTTAACAATTGTCTTTTCAGTTTCCTTATCAAAGATGTGAACCTTGTTAGGATCAAGAGCAACCTTGATAGTATCCTGAGGACGGGCAGTTGATCTTGGGTCAACTCTTGCTGTGAGGGAGATACCCTGGCAGGTGAGGTAGAGGTAAACTTCTGCGCCCATCATTTCTGTGATCTCGACATCAGCATCGATGATACCTGTCTTAGCGGAGGAGATGAACATTTCTTCATCGTGGATATTTTCAGGACGGATACCCATGATGATCTCCTTATCAACATAGTTGGAGAGAACATTCTCGTCAACCTTGGATTCAGGAAGCTCAACATAGTACTTAACGCCTCTGGAGGTCTTGGTGTCTTCAGAACCGAATTCAATTGTGTATCTGCCTTCGATCTTTCTGAGAACAGCATCAACGAAGTTCATCTGAGGTGAACCCATGAATCCTGCAACGAAGAGGTTAACAGGGTTGGAGTAGAGGTTCTGAGGAGAATCTACCTGCTGAATGAAGCCGTCCTTCATAACAACGATACGGTCACCCATTGTCATAGCTTCTGTCTGGTCATGAGTTACGTAGATAAATGTAGTACCGAGCTTCTGGTGGAGCTTGGAGATCTCGGTTCTCATCTGTGCACGGAGCTTTGCATCGAGGTTGGAAAGAGGCTCGTCAAGGAGGAAGACCTGAGGTTCACGAACGATAGCACGGCCGAGCGCAACACGCTGACGCTGACCGCCGGAGAGAGCCTTCGGCTTTCTGTCGAGGAGGTGGGAGATATCGAGGCTGCGGGCAGCTTCTTCAACCTTACGGCTGATCTCGTCCTTAGGAACCTTACGGAGCTTAAGACCGAATGCCATATTCTCGAATACTGTCATGTGAGGATAAAGAGCGTAGTTCTGGAAAACCATCGCAATATCTCTGTCCTTAGGAGCAACGTCGTTTACAAGACGGTCTCCGATATAAAGTTCACCTTCGGAGATCTCTTCAAGTCCTGCGATCATACGGAGAGTAGTGGACTTACCGCAGCCGGAAGGACCAACGAGGATAATGAATTCCTTATCTTTGATCTCAAGGTTAACATCTGAAACGGCAACAACACCGCCGGGGTATTTCTTATAAATTGAACGAAGTGACAAACTTGCCATGTTAATAGGACCTCCTACATTTAAATTGTCTGCCGAGCGCACTCGGCTCTATTAATATAATACCAAAAGTGGGGAGTAAATTTCAAGTCACTTATTAACTAAACTTATAAAAACTTATTTATTTAGTTTGACGAAAAAGCAAATATTTGTAAGTTATTGGAAATTTAAAAATAAAATTATATCTAAATATTTTCGGTTTCTTTGTGCAACATTTCTCTCCACTCGCCGAGAGCAAGGTTTTCGTCAAGCTTCACGCCGCCTATCGAAATGCGCTTTAAATACAATACCTTGTTGTTACGAGCCTGTGCCATACGCTTTATCTGGTGGTACATACCCTCGCGAATGGTTATGAGGACTTCGTGCGGATCGGCGAGAATTTCAAGCTTTGCAGGCAGGCAGACATCGCCGCCGTCTATCGCAAGACCCTCCTCAAAGGCTTTTATATCGTCCTCAGTCGCAGGGGTTTCGAGCTTGGCGAAATAGGTCTTGTCAACGTGATGCTTCGGAGAAAGAATATTGTGCGCAAGAACGCCGTCATCGGTGATGAACACGAAACCCTCGGTGTCCTTGTCGAGCCGTCCTGCGGGAAAAAGCCCCTCGCGGCGTATGCTGTCGGGGAGAAGTTCGAGGACTGTCTTCGATTCGCCGTCCTTTGTCGAGCATACAACGCCCTGCGGCTTGTTCATCATTATATATATGTGCTTGCGGTAGGTTACTTCCTTGCCCTCGGAGCAGACGGTATCTTTTTCGGGGTCAATTTTCATATCGAAAAGCTTTGCGACTGCGCCGCCGACCGTTACAACTCTGCGCTTTATGAGTTCTTTCGCTTCGGAGCGCGTTATGCCGAGCTGTGCCGAGAGGAATTTGTCAAGTCGCTGAACATCTTTCTTCGGAACCTTCGGTTCGCTCATTGTTTTCCGCCGTCCTTTCTGATATTTCGGTTATAGGACTTGTTTTTCGCCTTTTTCGCCACGGAAAAGCCGAATTCGCCGAGTTTTCTTCCTATCGAGAAATATTCTCCGTGGGAATAGGCAAGAAGTCCTGCCTGCTGGAGATTTATCTTGCCTTTGCTGTCGATATAGCGCTCATCGGCGGAGATCGCAACAACGTCTGCGATAAACATATCATGAGTGCCGTAGCTTCTGACCTCACGCACCTTACATTCGAGCGAAAGAGGACTTTCTGCGATAACGGGTGCTTTGACAACGGACGATTCTTCAAGCGTAAGGCTGCACTGCTTTATCTTGTCTGTATCCCTGCCGCTGCGAACGCCTACAAAATCCGTTTCACGGACAAGCTTTGAGGTCGTAAGGTTTATGACGAACTCGCCCGTTTCCTTTATTATAGCGTGAGAATGGCGTGAGGGGCGCACCGAGATGTAAACTATCGGCGGCTTTGTGTTTATAACGCCTGTCCATGCGCAGGTGAGGACGTTCGCTTTATGCATATCTCCGCAGCTTACCATTACCGCAGGCAGCGGGGAGATAAGCGTTCCCGGTGCTAAAATTTTTCTTCCCATATTAATTCCTCTTATAAAAAATAAATGATATTTTGTACATAAAAATGTTAAATTTGCTAATTGAAAGAATTATCTGAAAATGATATACTATTTTTAAATAGGTATATATCAAGGAGGTGTGAGCTATGCCGTCTATCCCGTCAATATCAATAAATACCAACACAAACAGCACCTTTGAAAGCAGCGAGGGAATGTCCTCCCGTATCCGCAGAAAGGCTCTCGAAAGCCTGATAAGCAATGACGAACAGGAGCTTGAAAAGCTTTCCGCAAAGCAGACCGCCGAAAAGTCAAAGCTTAAGATCGAGCTTTCCAAGTACAAAACTGAGCTTTCCAAGCTTGAAAAGAACTCGGACGACAAGGAAAACGATGAAAAGGCCGCCGATATGAAGCGACGTTTCGATTCATTTGAGTGTCAGACCTGCAAAAACAGGCGTTATCGGGATCAATCGGACGATTCGGGCGTTTCGTTCCAGACCGCTTCTCACATCGACCCGTCAGCGGCTTATTCCGCAGTCCGTTCGCACGAAAATGAGCACGTTGCGCGAAACAAAACACAGGCTGAACAGCACGGTCAGAAGATAGCATATCAGACCGTCACGATAAACCATGCGATTTGTCCCGAATGCGGACGAAGCTACGTTTCGGGCGGCGTTACGCACACGGTCACAAAGGCCGACAACAGTGCAAAGTACACTGTCGGCGATATCAAGCTTGAAAAAGACCCCGTCGGCAGCATCGTGAACGTTGTTGCTTAGTATGATACATTATTCCCCGTCGGCATCTTCGCCCTCGGGGATATTTTTTTGCTCTTCTTCGGCAGTCTTTGAAGCATTGTGAAGCTCAATAGCGACCTTTGTGAGCGGCGAAAGCTCCTTTTCCTGCTTGCTGTTGCGCTCGATTATCTCTTTAGCCATAGCTGCGCCGTGCTCAAAGCTGTAAAACTCGGGGAAGCCCGCCTGCCTCGAGAGGACATCGTACATTCCGCAGCAGTTTGAAACTCTGTACCAGAACACTGCACCTGCAATAAGGAACGGTGCGGCGATGAAGTTGAGCCACGCCCCCGTGATAATTACACCGAATGCAGAGATCATAAATGCCAGCACCGAAGCCAGCACCCATTTTCCGTTCATCGAGTGGGCAAAGAACGACGGCAGCATAACTATTATCGGCACAAGGTACATAAAGCCGCTTATCTGCGGAACCTTCTGCATCGTTTTGAGCGAATACATCACCGAAAGCAAGTCATAAGCGAAGATATATAACATAAGCGCGATGCTGAAAATGCAGGAAAATTTCCACGCCGCTTTTCTTCTGCGCTCTATCTCGGACATACATTCCCTCTTCTGATCGAGGTTCATTCCTCCGACCATTGTTGGGTCGAGGTTTATGCTTTTATTGAAACCTGCCACAGCTGTGACCCTTTCCTTTCCCCGTACATAGTTTACATTTTGTATATTTTTGGTGTTTTATACAATTTGTTTGATATCAGTAATTACTCAAAGTAATTTATAAGTTCAATTATACCTAAAGCAAATTCAAATCACTTCTGCTCGCTGTGATATTTTACATTTTCATCGTGAACGGCTTCGGTCTTGTTGAGGTAATTATCCCAAAGCTTGAGAGCGTTGTTGTAGTTCGCGGTGAACTTTTCCATATTTACGCCAAGAGCTTCACGGGGAAGTCTGAAACCGATGAAAAGGCTGTCGGACATTGCTGTGTATTTTATATCCTCGGCGAAGCTTGTTCCCGAGAGCATATAGCCAAGCTCGATGCAGTTTTCATCATCGGGATATATCGTGCGCATATCAACAAGTATCGGGTCAACGGGATTGCCGTTCTCGCTCACGGTGTCGATGCCGACCGTATGGCAGGTATCGGCGTCGGCGATAACGATGATAGAATCGCCGCTCTGGAACTCTGCCATAAGCTTTGTCTGTGCCGACTGGTTGAAGTAAGCATCGAGGTTATCGTCACTGTAAACCGCAGGAAGATAGCTGACACGGACATAGACCTCGCCGTCGCCGTTGAAGTCCTCGCAGTAGGGTTCGAGAAGCTTTTCGATATCACCCGTGCGGAAGTCGAGTTCGGTGTCGGAAGCCATTATCATTATCGCGACATCGGGTCTTTTATTGGTAACAACGTCCCTTATGAGAAAGACCGCAAGCAGGACTATCACTGCGCCGACGATAAGCGGCATTTTGTTGTGGTAGAAAAAGTTTCCTATCTTCTCCCAAGCGGTGTATTCCTTTACGGGTTCGGCTTCGTGAGGGATATCCTCATCGGAGATGATGCCTTGTTTGAGCTTCATAAGCTCGATACGGTCGCGTTCGAGCTTTTTCTCATAGCGTTCACGATCAAGACGTTCCTTTTCGGCGCGTTCTTTTTCACGCTCCGCTTCGGCTTCAAGCTCCTCCCGGCGCTGTTTTTCGTTTATACGGCGCATATTTTCGATGACGGAGACCTTTCCGCTTACCTCGGTCTTTTCGCCGCTTTCATCCTTTTTTATTTCATTGTTTTTTTCTTCGGACATAGCTTTCTCCTATAAACCAAAATATACTATTATAAAATAATAAAGCATTTGCCCGTCCAAGTCAAGGGCGAAGCCGAAAGTTTCAGTAAACTTTCATACATCAGAATAAATTTATAAGCGAAGAAAGGCTTTCGATACTTGCGTCAAAGCGGTCGGCAGAGCCAAAACCGTAAGCCGCATGGATAAATTTTGCGTCTGCGTAATATGCACTGTCGCAGTCGCCCTGAGTATCTCCGACATAGACTGCATTTTTGAGTCCGTTCCGTTCAATAATAAGCTTGATGTTATCGCCTTTTTTAAAGAGATTATCGCCCCAGCATAAATGGTCGGCGAAGTATTTTCCCAGCTTGTAATGCTTCAGAAAGCACTCGATATAGCCCTGCTGACAATTGCTGACGATGAAAAGGGGGCAGCGCTCTTTGAGATATGCAAAGGTCTCCTCGGCTTTATCGTAAATTTCGCCGCCATGCTCGGCAAGATAATCATTTTCGTGCAAAGCGCAAAGCTCCATTATCTCCACGCGGCGTTTCTGCGGATATTTTCCGAAAAATTTATCGGCGATAACGTCCATTGTCAGACCCATTATGCCCTGTATATCAGCCTGCGTTATTCTTACGTCAATATTATTTTGTGCAAGAGCTTCGTTCCACGAATCGGCAACGCCCTTTGAGCTGTCCCAAAGCGTTCCGTCAACATCAAATATGATACCGTCTGCGTTCATTTTTCCTTTTCCTTTCGGCTTTTTCCATACATTATTATATAGTATAAACCCGAAGCTGTCAATATCATTGCACGGCAATGTAACGGTATCTCAACGAGTAGATCAACGGCAAACATTTTTCCGTAATTTCGTATAACGCTGACGGGCGGATATTGGATTTGTACTACTTTATGTAGGTTAACATTCATATCCCACAGCCGTTCAAACGTTGTCGGCTCGAAATGCTTATCGCTTCGCTCTGCGCATTTCGCTCCGAGGATAGTTGGTTTTAGGAAAATAGAAAATTGGCGCAATTCACATTTTATAGTTTTACAAACTTTATTTCTCATAGTTCGATTACCATATTTTGTGTGAATTGCAACTTTTTAGCTGTTACTGATTTCGCTATTACGGCAATACCTTTAGCTAAAGTTTAGAGACTTTCGCTCTTCTGCTAAAGGTCAATTTGACCTGCGACAAGGGCTTCGCCCTCTGGACACCCACAAGCCTTTGAAAAGGCTTGACCTAAACTTTAAATTGGCTTCGCTTTGCCCAAACAAATTTGAGCTATGCAAACAATTACGCATTACGAATTACGCATTACGCATTAAACAAAAGTCTTTGCGACAAATTTTGCTTGACATATATATCGGATTGGTATATAATTAATCTGATTAATTATGTTCGGAACAAAGCATCGGCAGTCTTTTCCACAAGGGCGAAATCGCTCTTTTCGCACTTCGCCGTATGCCCCTTGAATGTTTTTATCACACCGAAACTTGTTTTAATATTACGTCTTTACGAGCGTTTCGGCTACATATTTCCTTGATGCAATATTTTTACTACTTTTTGCTCGGAAATTTATATTTTATACTATTTAACACTATGGGAACACCGAGATCACCGCTAAAAACGCTCCCGACCGTTTTTTCACGCCTTATGGCTTGATGCACGGCAAAATTTTTTCAAAAAACGGCAGAATGAACGCACGGCGGCGGATATTTTATTCGGCTTTTCCCATGACCAGAAAAGCGAGGTTGAAAAATTGGCTAACAACGAAAACGAGATCGAAACCATTACCGTCAATATGTACGGCGAGAGAATTTCTCCGAAAAAACAGGACAAGACAGCGCCCGAACAGTCGGCGCAGAACAGCTCTTCACGCTATAACCGTCCGAACGGTTATCATCAGAACGGCTATCAGAAAAAGAATTATTACAGAAACGGCAAAAAGCCTTACTACAACTACAAACAGCGCTCAAACCGTCAGGATCAGCGCCAGACCGTGCTTTCGATAACTCCCGAAAGCGATCCGCTCGGAGCTGCTATCTCCGCGGCAACGGCTGCTCCGACAGCTCCCGCTGTCCGCACGAACGCTCCGCAGAGGAACAACAGACCGCAGTACCGTCAGAAGAACTACAGCAGAAACCGTTACGATCAGAACAGCAAGGCTAACAGCGTTCCGCAGAATATCGGCGAAGCTTTGCTTGATGGCGATACAACGGGCGTTTTCCGGACTAACCACCGCAGCGTAAAGCGCACCCCCGTGAGAATTATCCCCCTCGGCGGACTTAACGAGATCGGCAAGAATATGACCGTTTTCGAGTGCGCAAACGATGCTTTCATCGTTGACTGCGGACTCGCTTTCCCCGACAGCGATATGCCGGGCGTTGACCTTGTTATCCCGGATTTCACTTATGTTGAGCAGAATGCCGGCAAGATAAGGGGCGTTGTCATCACCCACGGACACGAGGATCACATCGGTGCGCTTGCTTATCTTCTCAAAAAGGTGAACATTCCCGTTTACGGAACAAGGCTCACTATCGGACTTATCGAGGGCAAGCTCAAAGAACACGGTCTTCTCGAAAGTGCGAAGCTGAACGTTGTAAAACCCCGTCAGACTATTAAAATGGGCTGTATGGCGGTCGAATTTATCCGTGTGAACCACTCTATCCCCGATGCTGTGGGACTTGCTGTCCACACTCCTGCGGGCGTTATCGTCCACACGGGCGACTTCAAGGTCGACTTCACGCCTATCGAGGGCGGCATCATCGACCTTGCGCGTTTCGGCGAGCTTGGCAGCAGGGGAGTTCTTGCGCTCATGGCGGATTCGACCAACGCAGAACGTCCGGGTCACACGGCTTCGGAGCGGACAGTCGGAAACTCATTTGTGAAGCTTTTCGACCGTGCGGAGGGAAAGCGTATCATCATTGCGACATTCTCCTCAAACATTCACCGTGTTCAGCAGATCGTGAACTGCGCTGTTGCAAACGACCGAAAGATCGCTGTTTTCGGCAGAAGTATGCTCAATGTTATTTCGACGGCTATCGAGCTTGGATATCTTAAAGTTCCCGACGGGCTTATCATCGACCTTGACGCTATGAACCGTTTCCCTGCGGAAAAGATAGTTCTTATCACAACGGGAAGTCAGGGCGAGCCTATGTCGGCGCTCTCCCGAATGGCTATGAACGAACACAGGCACGTTACGATAACTCCGAACGATTTCATTATAATAAGCGCAAATCCTATCCCCGGCAATGAAAAGCTTGTCACAAAGGTAGTAAACGAGCTTCTCCGTGCAGGTGCGGAGGTGATCTACGAGTCCATGTACGATGTTCACGTTTCGGGACACGCTTGTCAGGAAGAGCTGAAGCTTATGCTTTCGCTCACCAAGCCGAAGTATTATATCCCTGTCCACGGCGAATACAAGCACCTGAAAAAGCAGTCGGGACTTGCTATCGACCTTGGAATGGATCCGAACAATGTTATCATCGCAAGCATTGGCAACGTCATTGAATCGGACGGCGTTGATATGAAGATAACGGGTCAGGTTCAGGCAGGCAGAGTATTCGTTGACGGACTTGGCGTAGGCGATGTCGGTTCTATCGTTATCCGCGACAGAAAGCATCTTGCCGAGGACGGACTTATCATCGCAGTTGCGACTATCGAGCTTGAAAGCGGAACTATCCTCGCAGGCCCCGATGTTGTATCGAGAGGCTTTGTATATGTCCGTGAATCGGAAGAGCTTATGGTTGCGGCGAAGGAAATTCTCACGAACACGCTCACGGATTGTCTTGATTCGGGAACGAGGGAATGGAACACGATAAAGACCCGAATGAAGGACGATCTCGGCGAATTTATCTTCCAGAAAACGAAGAGGAAGCCGATGATACTTCCTATTATAATGGAAATATAAATCGAAATTATAAATTTGTACCCCTCTGTAGGGACGGGAAACCCGTCCCCTACAGAATAATGGTTTTATCCGCAGATAATATCCGCAGATAATATCCGCAGGCAACTGCGGTTCATAAAATTCCCCCGTAAATTACGCCCGTATGGAGGTGCGTTTATTTGACAGGAAAACAATGGCTTGCTTTCAAGCTGGTATCAATTCTGCTCGTTGTCGTTTCAATGGCTTCGGCGTTTGCGCTTTCGGAAACGCAGCCTGCGATGTTCTGGATGATGCTCTGCATCACGGCGCTGACGGCGATAGCGTTCCTTGCGCTGTTTTCGGCGGCGCAGAAGAATCTTCACCATTTCGTGACGGAAATGGAGTCACAGCTCAACGTTACCGAGCGTGACTCGCTTTACAAATTCCCTGCGCCTGCGGTGATAATCGACAGTGACGGCATAATCGTCTGGTACAACATCTCGTTCAGCGAAAATGTCTACAGTGCCGACGCTTTCGGCGTTGACATTCGCTCTGTCATCGATATTGACCTCGACAAGGTCATGGCGAACAAGGAAACTACGGTCGATTTTGAGGCTTCGCACTTCCGGATCTCGGCGATAACGACCGAAAAGACGGATATCGAGTCGAAGCTCATCTCCTCGCTCACGCTCCTCTACTTTGAGGACATCAGCGACCTTATCAATTTACAGACCGAGATGAACAACCTCCGTCCGTCCGTTATGATGATCTCGATCGACAACTTTGAAGAGCTTCTTTCGGACGAAAAGGAATCGGAAAAGTCGCATATCCTCATTCAGATAGAAAAGCTCCTCGAAACATACCTCGAAGAAAAGCACGGTATCCTGCGAAAGCTTGCTCCCGACCGCTTTTTCGCCGTTGCCGAGGACAGATACATCAACGCTATGATAGCGGACAAGTTCAAGATACTTGAAGAAGTCAGAGCTATCCCCGTTACGGGCAAGACCCCGATAACCCTCTCGATAGGCGTTGGCATCGGCTCGGTCGATCTCGAAGAGAGCGAGCAGTTCGCACGTCAAGCACTTGAAATGGCGCAGGGCAGAGGCGGCGATCAGGCTGCCGTTAAGCGTGATGACGGCTATGAATTTTTCGGCGGCGTTTCAAAGGGCATCGAAAAGCACACAAAGGTCAAGACGCGTATCGTTGCGGCGGCGCTCACGGACATTATCGAATCCTCGTCCTCCGTTTACATTATGGGACACAGGAACGGCGATATGGACAGCGTTGGTTCGGGCGCAGGACTTTGCGGTGCGATAAGGATACTTCGCCCCGATATCCCCGTAAATATGGTCGTTGACCTTGAACGCAACCTTGCAAAGCCTATCATCGGCAGACTTAACGAAAATCTCCGCGATGAAGAACCCGTTTTCATTTCGCCCGAGGACGCTCTCGGAAAAATGGACGCAAACAGCCTCCTCATCATCGTTGACACGAACAACAAAGACCTCCTCGACAGTCCCGAGGTCTATGCTGCCGCAAAGCAGATCGTTGTCATCGATCACCACAGACAGGTCGTCAATTATATCGACAATGCTGTTATTTTCCACCACGAGCCTTACGCTTCGTCGGCGTGTGAAATGACGGCAGAGCTTATACAGTATTTTCCCGGCATCGACAAGCTCCAGAGCTACTATGCGGACGTTATGCTCGCAGGTATTATGCTCGACACAAAGGATTTCGTTATGCGAACGGGCGTGAGAACGTTCGAGGCGGCGGCTTTCCTCCGAAAGCTCGGTGCGGATATGGTCGCAGTAAAGAACCTTTTTGCGAACACGATGGCTTGCATACAGAAGCGTTCAAAGCTTATCGCCGATGCGGAGATATACAAGCGATGTGCAATTGCGGTCGATGACACTGCGGACGAATATATCCGTGTTGCTTCGGCTCAGGCTGCCGATCAGATGCTTGAAATCGTCGGCGTTGACGCAAGCTTCGTAATATTCCGCATACCGACAGGCGTAAACATTTCCGCACGTTCACTCGGTGCGATGAATGTTCAGATCATCATGGAAAAGCTCGGCGGCGGCGGACATCAGACAATGGCGGCGGCACAGCTCAACGATGTCAGAGTTACCGAAGCCAAGGCAGAGCTTATCAGCGCAATTGACGAATATATCCAAAACATTTCGTAAAATTGATATAAAACTTATTGTAGAAAGGATGCAGTAAAAATGAAAGTTATTTTCTTACAGGACGTTAAGGGAACAGCAAAAAAAGGTGAGGTAAAAGAGGTTTCGGACGGTTATGCCCGCAACTTCCTCCTCGGAAAAGGACTTGCTGTTGAAGCAAACGCAAAAAATATGAATCTTCTCGAGGGCAAAAAGTCCTCCGAACAGCACAAGGCTGACGTTGCAAAGCAGGAGGCTCTTGACAGTGCCGCAAAGGCAAAGGGCAAGAAGGTCGTTATCAGATGCAAGGCAGGTCAGGGCGGAAAGCTCTTCGGCTCTGTTACCGCAGGCAACGTTGCCGATGTTGTAAAGGAACAGCTCGGCATTGCCGTTGACAAGAAGAAGGTTTCACTTACCACTGAAATAAAGGCATTCGGAACATACACTGCCGAACTCAAATTCCACGCAGGCATTTCCGAAAAGATCACAGTTGAGGTAGTTGAGGAATAATGGCAGGCAATATCGACCTCGGCGAATTTTCGGCGAACGAGCTTCCGTACAGCCTTGATGCGGAGCAGAGCGTTATCGGTGCTATGCTCATCGACCCCGACGCTCTCACAACGGCGATGAACTACCTCAAATCCGAAAGCTTCTACATTTCGATGCACCGTGAGCTTTACAGCATCATAACGCGTAATTTCGCTATGGGTGTAAGGTCGGACGCTGTAACTGTTCTCGATGAAGCCGTAAAAGAGGGCATTTTCGAGAATGCCGCCGCAGGAAAGGAATATCTCGTTGAGATAAGCCAAGGTATCCCGTCAACGGCGAATATCGAAAGCTACTGCAGGATAGTTGCGGAAAAGTTCTATCTCCGCTCGCTCATCACGGCCTCAAAAGAGATAATGGATATGTGCCGCAACGGTGAGGAAAGTGCGGAGATGATGCTCGATTTTGCCGAGCAGAAGATCTTCGATATCCGTCAGGGCAGAGATGCGGACGGTCTGAGAAAGATCGAGGACGTTGTTGTTGAAGCTTATGACGATATCTCAAAAAAATCGGGCGAGGACAGAGAAAAATACCTCGGAATGGGTTCGGGCTTTTCAAAGCTTGACGGCGTTATAACGGGTCTTAACAAATCCGACCTGCTTATCGTTGCCGCCCGTCCTGCTATGGGTAAGACCTCGTTCGTACTTAACATTGCCGCAAACGTCTGCCGACACAGGAACGACAAGGAGGTCGTCATATTCTCGCTCGAAATGTCGAACGAGCAGCTTGTCACCCGTATGCTTTCGTCCGAGAGCCTTGTCGAGAGCGAAAAGCTTCTCAAAGGAACAATTCAGGACGACGACTGGACAAAGCTTGCCGACGGTGCAGAGCGTCTTTCGGGAATGCAGATATACCTTGACGACACGGCAGGCATCACCGTTACGCAGATGAAAGCAAAGCTAAGGCGAATGAAGAACCTCGGACTTGTTATCATCGACTACCTCCAGCTCATGAGCTCGGGCAGGCGCATCGACAACCGTGTAACGGAAATTTCCGAGATCACACGTCAGCTGAAGCTTATGGCAAAGGAACTCAACGTTCCCGTTATCGTGCTTTCACAGCTTTCGCGTTCGGTCGAATCGAGAACGGACAAACGCCCCGTACTTTCTGACCTTCGTGAATCGGGTTCTATCGAGCAGGACGCGGACATTGTAATGTTCCTCTACCGTGACCATTACTACAACAAGGAAAAATGCCCCGACCCGACCCTTGCGGAGTGTATCGTTGCGAAAAACCGACACGGTGAGACGGGTACAGTGCCTCTGCGCTGGAACGGACAGTTCACGCTGTTCCTCACCGATGACAGAATTCCTGTCGGAGATCAGAAATGAGCAATGATAATATAGTTTTGGAAAACATTCGGCTTGCCGCCGGGCGTTTCGATATGTTCGGCAAAGCCGATACGATAATTTGCGCCTTATCGGGCGGAGCGGACAGCGTTTGCCTTACGCTTGCGCTGAAAGAGCTTTCGTCCGAATACGGCTTCAAGATCAAAGCTGTTCACGTCAACCACCTTTTGCGCGGTGCGGAAAGCGACCGTGACGAGCAGTTCTGCCGTGACCTCTGCGAAAGGGAGGACATTCCGCTGACGGTTTTCCGTGCGGACGCGGCGGCTTTTTCCAAGGAGCATAAAATGTCGCTCGAATCGGGCGCACGAAAGCTTCGCTACAATTTTTTCGATGAGGTCTGCGGAGAAAACGCAAAGATCGCCACGGCTCACACTCTTTCGGACAGTGCGGAAACGGTCATTTTCAACCTTTCCCGAGGAACGGGTCTGAAAGGACTTTGCGGGATCCCGCCCGTTCGTGATAAAATGATACGTCCGCTTATATACTGTAAGCGTGAGGAAATTTTATCATACCTTTCGGAAAGGGGTCAGCGCTTTGTGACCGACAGCACGAATCTTTCCGATGATTATTCGAGAAATAAAATTCGCCACAACGTTATCCCCGTGCTTGAAGAGCTAAACAGCGGCTTTTTGGAGAGCATAAAGCGGCTCACGGAAAGCCTTTCCGAGGACGAACGCTTCCTTTCCAAGCTTGCAAAAGAGCATTATGACGATGATCTGCGGAATGTTGACGCTTCGGTACGCCGCAGGGTGATAAGATCGAAGCTTCGTGAAGCAGGCATCGAACCCTCGGGCGAAAAGATACTTTCTGCCGAAGAATGTGCGCTGAAAGGGAACGGAAAGACCGTTCTTTCGGGCGAGCTTTATGCCGTTGCGAAAAACGGCAGGATACAAACCGAAATTATCCCTCGGGAACGCCTTGTTTTCCCCGAAACAAAAGCCATTATCGGCGAAAATCCGTTTTTATGTGATAAAACGGTGATAATTAGCGTAAACAACGGGGAAAATAATGCGGACGGGGCGTGCGTTAATGATTTATTAACAAAATTTGCGCTTGATTATGATAAAATACAAGGTGGGCTGTTTTTGCGCAACCGCCGTGACGGCGACGGCTTTATCCGTGCAGGGCGGAGCTTCACAAGCAGTCTGAAAAAGCTTATGAATGAAAGTGTTCCCGTCGGCAAAAGGGATAAAATAGCCATACTTGCCGATGATAAAGGTATTATCTGGGCAGAGGGCTTCGGAATCGCCGAAAGGGTAAAGCCCGATGCTTTTACAAAAAGCTATATGAATATAAATGTAAAGGAAAAATTATAATGAATGCAGTCGGACTTAAATGCGAAAAACTCGACAGAATAAAAAAAGTAGTCATCACGGCGGAAGAGATCGCCGAAAAGACCGCGGAAGCAGGAAAGCTTATTGACCGTGAATATGAGGGAAAGCCGCTTCTGCTCGTCAGCATTTTAAAGGGCGCTTATATTTTCCTCGCCGATCTTTCAAGAGCAGTTTCCATTCCGTGCGAGATAGGCTTTATGGCGGCGGAAAGCTACGGATCGGGTCTTTCTTCCTCGGGTAATGTAAAGATAACCCTCGACTTGAAGCAGGATATTTCCGAATATCACGTTGTCATCGTTGAGGACATCGTTGACTCGGGAAGAACTCTTTCCAAAATAGTTGAGATGCTCCGCGAGAGAGACCCTCTTTCGCTCAAAGTCCTCACTCTCCTTGACAAACCCGAGCGCAGAGCCGTGGATTTCAAGCCCGACTACACGCTTTTCACTATACCGGATTTCTTCGCAGTCGGCTACGGACTGGACTGCGGCGAATACTACCGCAATCTGCCTTACATCGCAGAATACGACCCAAACTAAATATATTCTGACATTTTTACTCGACGCAGGAATTAAGGTATTGAGCATCACAAGGCTCGGAAAGGAATGAATGACCAATGGCACCAAAAAAATCCTCAAACAGGGGACTGCTTATCTATGTCGGGGTGCTTCTTGCGGCAATGATACTTATCGTTGCACTTATGAAGCAGGCTACCAAAACCGTTTCGGAATACAGCTATTCCGATATTATGAGCTACTTTGACAATTATCAGGTAAGCGAATACAACTTCGACCTCGGCACGGGCGAGCTCAGTATGACCGTTACACTCGATGACGGAACGGAAAAGCTCATCAATTACGTTGTTCCGAACGTTTCCGTTTTTCTCAATGAGATACAGACGGGCGATGACAACTACCGTAAGGAATACAACGCCGCTCACCCTGACGCTCCGCTCAAAATGGAGTATTATAAGATCCAGGATAATTCATGGCTTTATAATCTTCTCCCGTCAGTTATCATAATCATTCTTATGGTCGCACTGTTCTTCTTTATGATGAGACAGGCAGGCGGCGGAAAGATCAACAGCTTCAGCAAGGCCAATGTCAAGACGACCTCGAACACGAAGAACACATTTGATGATGTTGCGGGCGCAGACGAGGAAAAGGAAGAGCTTGCGGAGATCGTTGACTTCCTCAAAAATCCTAAGAAATACAGCGAAATGGGTGCAAGAATTCCTAAGGGCGTTCTTCTTATGGGCCCTCCGGGTACAGGTAAAACTCTTCTCGCAAAGGCTGTTGCAGGCGAAGCCGGAGTTCCTTTCTTCTCGATCTCGGGTTCAGATTTCGTTGAGCTTTATGTCGGCGTAGGTGCTTCGAGAGTAAGAGATCTTTTTGAAACGGCGAAGAAAAACGCTCCTGCCATTGTTTTCATCGATGAGATCGACGCAGTAGGCCGTCACAGAGGTGCAGGTCTTGGCGGCGGTCACGATGAACGTGAGCAGACGCTCAACCAGCTCCTTGTTGAAATGGACGGCTTTGAGGGCAACGAGGGCGTTATCGTCATCGCCGCTACGAACCGCCGTGATATCCTTGACCCTGCACTTCTCCGTCCGGGCAGATTCGACCGTCAGATAACGGTAAGCTACCCCGACATCAAGGGCAGAGAAGAAATTCTCAAAGTCCACACGAAGAAAAAGCCGCTCGCTCCCGATGTAAGCCTTTCCACTATCGCAAAATCGACAGCAGGCTTTACGGGCGCTGACCTTGAAAACCTTACAAACGAAGCTGCTCTTATCGCGGCTCGCAAGGAAAAGAAAGCTATCACAAAGGCTGATATCGAAGAAGCCGTTATCAAGGTTATCGCAGGTCCTGAAAAGAAGAGCCGTGTCGTTACTCAGGAAGAGCGCCGCACAGTCGCTTACCATGAAGCAGGTCACGCTATAGTAACATATTATCTCCCGTCACAGGACAGCGTTCATCAGGTAACTATCATTCCTCACGGCGGCGCAGGCGGTATGACTATCCACCTCCCGTCAAAAGAACCGTCCCTCATTGACGTTAATGCAGAGCGTATCGAGGACGAGATCAAGGTCTGCATGGGCGGACGTGTTGCCGAAGAGCTTATCATCGGCAAGGGTTCGGCAGGCGCAGTGAGCGACCTCCAGCGTTCGACAAAGATCGCAAAGGATATGGTCACAAAATACGGTCTTTCCAAGCTTGGTCTTGTTGTTTATGCAGATCAGAACGATGAACCCTTCGTCGGAATGGGATACGGCCGTTCAAACGGCATCTCCGAGCGCGTTCAGGGCGAGATCGATGATGAGATCCATCGTATCGTTACCGAGAACTATGAAGCCTGCGTTGCAATGCTCAAAGAGCATATCGACCAGCTTCATCTTCTTGCCAAGTATCTTATCGCACACGAAAAGATCGACGGCGCAGACTTTGAAAAGCTTATGAAAGGCGAGATCACAGCCGAAACTATCGAGAAGGATTACGAGGAATATATGAAGTCCGTTATCACTCCCGAGGATAAGGCTGAGGTTTCCGAAGAAAAGTCCGATGCTTCTGCCGAAAATGCTGATGCAACAGCAGAGGCTTCTTCCGAAGATGATGCTTCCGCAGAAGATACTTCCGATGCAAAGGCTGACGAAAACGCTTCAACCGAAGAAAAGTCTGACAGCTCGGACGAAAACAAAGACTAAACTCAAAATTTATCAAACCGCACTTTAACGTGCGGTTTGTTTTTACAGTTTGAAATGACAAAATTCGGCGATGCTTACGCTTATAATATAATAGAAAAAGGGGGAAAAGCAATGGACAAAAACTCACCGATAGAGGAGCTTCACGGCGTTGGAAAAAAGCGCGCGGAGCTGTATGCAAAGCTTGGCATATTCACGGTCGGCGACATTATCTGCCATTACCCCCGAAGCTACATCGACTACTCCGCACCGACCGAAATCGCAGAAACTGTGCTTTTTGAGCATAACGTCATAAAGGCTCGCATAATAAAGAAAATGCCTGCGGCAAGGATACGGAGCGGACTTGTGCTTTACAAGATAATTGCCGCTGACGACAGCGCAAACATCACGATAACCTTTTACAACAACCGCTTTGCTTATGATGCGCTCGAAACCGATGAGGAGTATCTTTTCTCGGGCAAGGTCAACGGAAATATGGTTCGCCGTGAGATGAACACGCCGCTTTTCGTCCGTGCAGATACGAAAAATCTCCTCAAACCCGTTTACAGACTCACAGAGGGGATAACCTCAAACATTATCAGTGCAAACATTTCTCAGGCGCTTGACAGCATCGGTGACGAAGGCTACATTGACCATATCCCGAACTTTATCCGACAGAAATATCATCTTGCTTCGCTCGAATATTCGCTGAGGAATATCCATTTTCCGTCCGATCCGCATATTGCGGAAATGTCGAAAAAGCGGCTTGCTTTTGACGAAATGCTCAAGCTTCAGCTCGGAATGAGCATGATGAAGAACCGAAGCCGTGAGCTTGCAGGCATACAGATGAACAAGCTTGCCGATTCGCTCAGTGAATTCCGCAAGCGTTTGCCTTTCGAGCTTACGGGAGCGCAGGTTCGTGCCGTGAACGAGATAACGGACGATATGTGCCGTGAATACCCGATGAACCGGCTTGTTCAGGGTGATGTCGGCTCGGGTAAAACTGCTGTTGCGGCTGCGGCGGCGCTGTTCTGCTTCAAAAACGGCTGTCAGACTGCGCTTATGGCACCTACGGAGATCCTTGCACAGCAGCATTTTCGGACGCTTTCGGAGCTTCTTGAACCGTTCGGTGTAAAGGTTTGCTGCCTTACAGGTTCTATCCCGAAAAAAGAACGCATTATAATTGATGAGAAGATAAAAAGCGGCGAATTCCACGTTGTAACGGGAACTCACGCCCTTATTTCCGACACGACCGAGTTTAAGCGGCTCGGGCTTGTCATTATGGACGAACAGCATCGCTTCGGCGTAAATCAGCGTGCGAAGCTTGCGCAAAAGGGTATGAATCCGCACAGGCTCGTAATGTCCGCAACGCCGATACCGAGAACGCTTGCGATGATAATTTACGGCGACCTTGATATTTCGGTGCTTGACGAGCTTCCAAAGGGCAGGCAGAAGATCGAGACCTTTGCCGTCACCGACAAGCTTCGCGAACGTGCCTGCGGCTTTGTGCGAAAGCAGCTTGACGATGGCAGGCAGGCTTACATCGTCTGTCCGATGATAGAGGAGGACGAAAACGGTCTTGCTTCGGCGAAAAGCTATGCCGAAAATGCGGCGAAAAACGAATTCAAGGATTATACTATAGGTATTCTGCACGGCAAAATGTCCCCTCAGGAGAAGAATGAAGCTATGGGGCGCTTTAAAAGCGGCGAAACCCAGCTTCTTGTTGCGACGACGGTAGTCGAGGTCGGCGTTGACGTTCCGAATGCAACTGTTATAATGATAGAAAACGCCGAGCGGTTCGGACTTTCGCAGCTTCACCAGCTTAGGGGACGTGTCGGACGAGGTTCGCACCAAAGCTACTGTATTCTCATTGCAGGAAATGTTTCGCCCGAAACAAGAGAGCGTCTGAAAATTATGACGGAGACCTCGGACGGGTTCAAGATATCGGAATATGACCTTAAAATGCGGGGTGCAGGTGATTTCTTCGGCGAACGTCAGCACGGTCTGCCCGAAATGCGGCTTGCCGACCCGTCAATGGACAGACAGCTTATAAGCACGGCGCAGAATGCGGCAAAGGATATTCTCGAAAAGAGTGCAGACCTGAGCGCTTTCCCCGAGTTAAAATCGGACATCGACAAAATGTTCTCCTCGGGAGCGGCGAGCGCACTTTGACTAATTCGGAATTATGAATTCGGAATTCGGAATTAATTACTTTTTACGAAAGATATCCAATCCATTATACAAAAATAAACCATTAAAAGCGCATTTTCTGCGGGACGGGAGACCCGTCCCCTACAATATTTTAGTTTTAATAATAAATTTTCAAATCAAAATAATTCCGAATTCCGCATTCCGAATTCCGAATTAAACCAAAGGTGGATTTTATGCTTAATTTACTATTTCTGGGTGATGTTGTCGGCGAGGGCGGCTGTGAGTTCGTCCGCAGCAGGATGAGCGGCATCAAAAAGGAAAACAATATCGACATTGTTGTTATAAACGGTGAAAACAGCGCAACGGGAAACGGCATCACGCCTTACTCCGCAAAGCAGCTTTTCTCTCTCGGCGCGGACGTTATCACGACAGGAAACCACTGCTTCCGCCGCAAGGAAGTTATGCCGCTTTATGATGAAAAGGACTGCCTTTTGCGGCCTGCAAACTTCCCCGAGGGAAATGTCGGAAAGGGTGTTTGTATCCTCGATCTCGGCAGGACTGAAATTGCGGTGATAAACCTTATGGGAACGCTTTATCTTGAAGCGCTCGACAATCCGTTCACGGTCGTTGACGAGCTTTTAAAGGACATTGGAACGCCGAACATTTTCATCGACTTTCACGCAGAAGCCACGGCGGAGAAAAAGTCGCTCGGGCAGTATCTTGACGGCAGGGTAACGGCTGTTTTCGGCACTCACACTCACGTCCAGACAGCTGATGAAACGATACTTCCGCACGGCACTGCATACATCACGGACGCAGGAATGTGCGGAGCGGAGCTTTCCGTTCTCGGCGTAAAGAGTGAGCTTGCGATAAAAAAGCAGCGTTTCCATGCGCCCGTAAAGTTCGAGGAATCAAACGAGAAGCAATTTATCAATGGTGTTGTTGTTTCATTTGACGAAAAATTCGGCAAAGCACACAGCATAAAACGTTTAATAATTAGATAATTCTCCAAATATACTCTTTAGGTATTGAAAGTACAGCACAAATGTTGTATAATAATGGTATTAAAGGGAAAAGCTGTTCGGATAAAACATATTTTTCCCAAAGGTGTCCGACAATGAAAACATCTTCGTTTTCTGCGATGTATAATACTAATACTAAACACCGAAAAAACCTGCAAGAGCCGAGGATCTTTCAGACGGCTCAATAAAATATCCGGGGGACATGACCATGGAAATATTAAAGGTATCATCAAGATCAGCGCCGAATTCAGTCGCAGGTGCTATCGCAAGCGTTATCCGTGATGTTGGAGAAGTAGAAGTTCAGGCAGTCGGAGCAGGCGCAGCCAATCAGGCAATAAAGTCCATTGCCGTTGCAAGGGGATATCTTGCGCCGATAGGGATAGACCTTATCTGTATCCCTGCCTTTGCAAGCGTTGAGATCGAGGGCGAAGAGCGCACGGCTATAAAGCTTATCTGCGAAAAGCGATAAAATTTATATAAATTCGCACTTCAATAATGTCAGAACAATGCAGTTCATGAGGTTTTTCATGGACTGCATATTTTTGTTGAAAAAAGCACATTGAAAAAAATAAGTTTACGTTAATTCTGCAAGAATTTCGCTTTGTTCAAATGGTGGTGGGTGTCCAATGTCACAGGTCAGTTTGACTTTTAGCAGAAAGCTCTGTTGTAACAGCGTAATCACTAATACTAAACACCAATAAAATACAGGAAAAAATCTGCGTCGAAATCCTACATATTCGAGATTGTCGGCTTGATTTTTTCCAAATTTTAAATGGTGTTTAGTATAACAGCTAAAAAATGCGCAATTCACAAGAAAAAGGTAAAACGGACTATGATAAACATAGTTTCGTAAAACCTAAAAATGTGAATTGCGCCATTCTGTTTTTCTCAAAAATCTGTCCTTGAAGCGAAAAACCACAAACGGAGATATCTTATGTAGAGTAATGAAAAATTACATAATTATAAATTGATTATTAGCGAAAAATATAGTATAATTATTTTATGCTGCCGATCCTATCCGTGTAAACGGAAAGGAGGTGTATGGCGTTGGATACAGTACTTATTTCATTTCTTATTTCTGTTTTGGCAGGTATTGTTGCAAGTTTTATCTATGACATTATCTGCAAATGGCTGAACAGACGAAAGAAGTAAAAGAAGGCAGCACAGCCAAAATAAAACCCCCACAGAGTCGCATTCTGTGGGGGTTTTTTGGTGTGAAAAACGTGGATACATACTCACTACTTCATTTCAAGATAAATTATAACATATCTTTTTTCCCTTGTCAAGTTTTTTATAAAATAAAAAAACGTCATGACACAAGATAAATCTCCATTAATATTGACTTTCCGCAGATTAAATTCTATAATAAAATAAAAGCTTCGCTTTGGCGATATCCTGAAAATAAAGGTATTTTAAAATGTCAGATTTCATCTATTCCGATACAAACAAACATTACCACACGCAGAGCTGCTATCTGAAAAAACGCTTCGGCAGAAAGACCGTCAAGGTTTCGCTCAACGGAAATTTCACCTGCCCGAACCGTGACGGTTCAAAGGGCATCGGAGGCTGTACATTCTGTTCGGCTTTGGGCAGCGGTGACTTCGGCGGCGACCCGAGCGTTCCCATTGAAGTGCAGTTTGACGAGGTTCGCTCGAAGCTTATCAAAAAATGGGGAGAACCGCTTTATATTCCGTATTTTCAGGCGAACACTAACACCTACGGCAGTATTGAGAAGCTTCGCTGTTTATTTGAAAAGGCTCTGACTCTGCCGAATGCTGTCGGTCTTGCCGTTTCGACCCGTCCCGACTGCATTTCCGATGAGGCTGCCGATTATCTCGAAGAACTGTCGAAAAGGACATACCTTGTTGTGGAACTTGGTTTGCAGACTATCCATGACAAAACAGCCGAGCGTCTGAACCGCTGTCACAGCTATGCCGATTTTCTCCGAGGATATGAGATGCTTGCTTCGCGCGAGATAAACGTCTGCGTTCACATTATTGACAGTCTGCCCGATGAGAGCCGTGAAATGATGCTCGAAACTGCAAATGCTGCGGCTTCGCTTCGTCCGCACGCATTAAAAATTCACATGCTCCACATAATAAAAGGAACAAAGCTTGCAAAAGAATATGAGAATTCGCCTTTTCCCCTGCTTTCCGCCGAAGAATACGCCTCACTCGTATGCGACCAAATAGAAATGATGCCGCCCGAAACTATTATCGAGCGCATAACGGGGGACGGTGCGAGGTCCGACCTCATTGCGCCGCGGTGGACGCTTGACAAAAAGCGCGTTATGAACAGCATCGACCTTGAATTTGCCCGCAGAGGGACATTTCAGGGTGATAAATTTTCACTGTGAGAGTATATTAACACGAAGAAGTAAAAATGGCGCAAATGCGTTGTTTTTGAGTGTTTTTCTGCCGTTGATTAGCCTTGCACAACAGCTTGCACAAAAAATTCCGTCACCCATGGACAAAATTCTACACCCG
>UQQA01000004.1 GCA_900543105.1 uncultured Ruminococcus sp.
AACGAAGTGAGTGGATTTGAAGCTTCAACGCTGTATGAATGGTAAAACGCAGTATTAACAGCTACGCAATATGAACGTGAAACCGCAAAAACCGATTTCCCACTCATATCCCACCGCCGCTCAAATGTTGTCGGCAAGAAATGCTTATCACTTTCGCTCTGCGCATTTCACGCCGAGGACAGTTTGTTTGAAAAAAATTGGCGCAATTCACATTATTGGCTTTACGAAACTTGATTTCTCATAGTTCGTTTTACCTTTTTTTGTGTGAATTGCGCCTTTTTAGCTGTTAGATATTGTTCTGTTGCGGCAATGCCTTTAGCCATAGTTTAGGGAGTTTCGCTTCTGCGGAAGCGACAAGGTGGCGCTGCCCCATAGAGGTCACTCTGTGAAGAATATAAACTAACAAAAACATACCAGTCAAGCAAAAAGAAAATTGTATAATATAAACAAGTAAACCAGTCGAAATGATTGGTTTATTTTGTTTTTAAAGGACTTTCAGAAATGGAAGTCCTTTTTTTTGTGAAAATTATAAAACTGAACGGAGGAAAAAATGAAATGACTAAGGCAAAAAGAGAAACAGGTATCATCGCACCTGTGAACAATACGCTTTCACTTGAAGCACGGGGATTGCTTGCCGTTATGCTGAACGACCCATGTTCTGATTACCAGTCGATTGAACATTTGTGTACCACATTTCAAAGTGATAACCGCAGTACAGTTGAAAAAGCTCTGTCGGAACTTTGTGAAAAAAACTATGTGTTCAAGCTGCCGACAAACATTTTTGCGGTAAACAAGAACAAAATACATGATATGCAGATTATTGGCATTGGGAGGTAAAATATGCCCATTTTACAAAAAAAGATAAATGAAGATTTCACTATCGTACATAATGCGTTTATCCGTGACGAAAAGTTAGGGATAAATGCAAGAGGACTGCTTCTGACAATGCTGTCTATGAAAGACGGTTGGAAATTCAGCGTTAAAGGTTTGGCTTCAATACTTCCTGACGGTGAAACAAAGGTGTCAACAGCATTGCATTCTCTTGAGAACTTAGGTTATCTTAAAAGAAATCGCATTACAGATAAACGTGGAATGGTCGTGGAGTGGGAGTATATGTTCAGCGATGAACCTATTTTTAGGGATATTGATACTTCATCAGAAAAGGAAAAGTCAAGCAAGAGTCCAGATTTGGAAAATCCAGATGTGGTTCTTCCAAATCTGAAAAAGCGGCATGATAATAAAATACTAAATAATCAAGTACTAAAAAATCAAATACTATCTGATAATTCAGTCAATCTATCTGAAAAAGCAAATTCAAATCCGTCAGTAATTGACAGACAGAATGACGAACAGAAAAAATCAATGACCTTTTACGAGGTCATTGGTGAAATCGGCTATGACATACGCATAGTGGATTTTATCCCCAAAAGTGAAAATGATTTTCGTGAAATGGACGAAAAAGACCGCAGAACGGACATATGTCAGATACCTTATTCGCTGAAAACAGATAAAAAGGCTATGAAAGAAGCTTTGAAATTTCTCTTTGCTTATAGCTACTATGTTCCCTCAATGCAGGCTGAAAGCAAGCGGCTTCTTGATACGGTCATATCCACATTAGCCGAAATGACAGCACAGGATATGCTTAAAATTCAGGGAAAGACGGTAAAATATCATGAAATAATCGACCGCCTTAACGATGTTATCGAAGATACGGAGAAATCGCTTTTCGACTGGTTCATAAGCTTTGAGCATAAATGGAAAACGATTCTTGCCGAAAACACCATTAAGCACCAAAAAGCATATCTGAAAAGCTGTATATGGAACTGGCTTTCCGATTACGATTTTGAAACTGATAATGATATCAGAAAGCTCGATTACAGCTTCAAAAATGGAGGAATTTAAATGTCGGATAGTGATAATCGAAAAATTTTCGGCGTTATTGTTGAATGTGCAAAACTTACACCTGAAATATTTGTGAAAGCCATTGAGGAAATGACTAAAGACCTCAATAAACCGCCGCAGGGAAAGACAAGCCTTAACAAGCTTATGCAAACGGGCAAAGTGGACAATATTGAGGTCAATGACAGCAATATAGGCAGTTTTGCACAAATAGCCAAAAAATATAATCTTACATACGCCTTGAAACGTATTCAGGAGGAAAACGGAAAAAAGCAGTACCTTGTTTGCTTTCATAGCAAGGATTTGGAAACTATGCACAAGGCTTTTAAGGAATATTCGTACAAGCAGACACACAAAAAGGAAACATTGCTCAGTAAGAAAAAGGTTTCTGAAATTCAAATGCCGTCCCATGAAATGGAGAATGAGCGCAGCAGAACCAAAGAGAGAGAACATCAAAAGCAACGTTCCTCAAAACAGCTTGAGAGGTGAATATTTTGTTAGCAAAATTTTACTTGTTTGCTCAAAGC
The DNA here is from genome assembly GCA_900543105.1 of uncultured Ruminococcus sp. GTDB lineage: Bacteria > Bacillota > Clostridia > Oscillospirales > Ruminococcaceae > UMGS363. Next base: position 2,427 of record UQQA01000004.1, read on the forward strand.
TATTCAAAATGCTTCACAATGCACCACAATCCATTTTGTACGGCTATGGAGTATAGAACCCTTGCCAATCAGAGTGCGGCAAAAAAGACTGATAGGAGCATTTATATGGGGAGGACAGCAAAATGAACATTTTTCCTAAAGACAGTATTCCTGCCAAAATGCTTGCCGACTTAAAAAATCTTATCAAAAGAAATGCCAAGTTTGACAAAAAAACGCTGCTCGGTCTTATACCTCTGCTCATTTTTGCATGGGCAGGAAACAAAATTTACTGTGCATACAGAATAAACGGACTTACCGCTGAAATGATAACTGCCGTAAATGCCATGTTTTCAGACCCAATGCCGAGCTTGAACAAGTCAGACCTGTTGGCAGGTCTTGTGACGGCAGCGGCATTTAAAGTTTTTCTGTATTTCAAAAAGAAAAACAGGAAAAATTTCAGGGATAAGGAAGAATACGGCTCTGCAAGGTGGGGAACTGAAAAGGATATAGAGCCATATGTGGATTCTGAAAATCCGAAAAATAATATTATCCTGACAAAAACCGAAAGCCTGACTATGAACAGCAGAGTGCCTAATGTTAAATTTGCACGAAACAAAAATATCCTTGTAGTAGGTGGTTCGGGAAGCGGTAAAACAAGATTTTTCGTAAAACCTAACATTATGCAAATGCACAGCAGCTATGTTGTGACAGACCCTAAAGGTACGTTAGTTCTTGAATGCGGAAAAATGCTTCAAAAGGCAGGATACCGCATAAAAATCATCAATACAATAAACATGGACAAATCCATGCACTATAATCCGTTCGCATACATTCACAGTGAGGAAGATATTCTGAATCTTGCGAACACGATCATCAGCAATACTCAGGGTGACGGCAGCAAAAGCGGAGAAGATTTTTGGGTAAAATCAGAACGACTTCTCTATTGTGCGCTGATCGCACTCATTTACTACGAATTTCCTGCTGAAGAAAAGAATTTCGGAACTCTCCTTTGGCTCATCAATCAGTGTGAAACACGAGAGGACGATGAAACTTTCAAAAACCGTGTTGATCTTGCGTTTGAAAGGGTCGAGCAGCAAAAGGGTGAAGATCATTTTGCTGTGAGACAATATAAAAAATACAAGCTTGCGGCAGGAAAAACCGCTAAATCAATACTGATTTCATGTGGTGCAAGACTTGCGCCGTTTGATATAGAAAAAGTCAGAAAAATGATGGCTTATGATGAAATGGAACTTGACACGCTTGGAGACGCAAATCAGAAAACCGCTCTCTTTGTAATAGTTTCAGATACAGATGATACATTCAATTTCATTGTTGCAATGATGTACACTCAGCTTTTCAATCTGCTCTGTACCGTTGCAGACGATAAATACGGCGGCAGACTGCCTACGCACGTCCGCTGCATTCTCGATGAGTTTGCAAATATCGGTCAGATACCGAAATTTGATAAACTTATTGCTACCATACGAAGCCGTGAAATATCGGCAAGTATAATTTTGCAGTCCAAATCGCAGTTAAAAGCGATTTACAAAGATAATGCCGATACAATTATCGGCAACTGTGACACCGAGATTTTCCTTGGTGGTAAGGAAAAGTCAACGCTTAAGGAGCTGTCTGAGATTTTAGGAAAGCAGACCATTGATCTTTTTACCACTTCGGAAACAAGAGGACAGTCGCAGTCATCGGGGACTAACTATAACAGAACAGGAAGGGAGTTGATGTCACAGGACGAACTTGCAGTAATGGACGGCGGTAAGTGTATCATGCAGATCAGAGGTACTCGTGCCTTTTTGTCTGATAAGTACGATATTACCAAACACGACCGTTACAAAGAACTGTCGGATTTTAATCCGAAAAACACATTTGACATAACGGGATATGTCAAATCAAAGCTTAAAGTCAAAAAAACAGACGAAATAGAGATCGTATCCCGAATGGTTTACTAATCGTCACAAAGACAATTTTATGGAGGAATTTAAAAAATGAGTTTTTTTACAGATGCAGTTGACGTATTAAGAATTGTACTTACACTTATCGGTGCCGGATTAGGCGGTTGGGGAATTGTAAATCTCCTTGAAGCATATGGTTCAGATAACGCAGGCGGAAAGTCTCAGGGTATGAAGCAGCTCATGGGCGGCGGCGGAATTATTCTTCTTGCTCAGATCCTTATTCCTAAGCTTAATGACCTTATGTCAACGTCCTGATAAAATATCAACTGTGTCACCGTGACACACTTTAAATTCAGCCGTCACGATTTAATTATCGTGGCGGCATAATATTTAGGAGGTGTTTTTTTGGGCTTATTCGGAGGAGAAAGTGTAACCGATAAGATCGGCGATTGGATTCAGGATTTTCTACAGGAAATACTCGGCACGGTAGTAGAAAAAAGTCTGATGAGTGCTGCTGAAAATATTGACGGAGTTGTAACTATTGTAGAGGATAATGTTACTCAGACACCCGATACATGGAACAGCTCATTATACACAGCTCTCCAAAACATTTCCAATGCGGCTATCATGCCCATAGCAATAGGTATAATGTCAATTATTCTATGCTATGAACTGATTACAGCTTGTTTGGATAAAAACAGTTTCAGAGAATTTGACACGTCAATTTTCTTTCGGTTTATCGTAAAAGCGTGGGTAGCAATATATTTCATGAACAACGTATTTACGATTTTTACCGCTATTATAAAGATTGGCGCAGAGATAGCACAAAAAGCTATAGATCAACTGTACACCGAATCATTTAACTTACAGCAGCAGATGACCCAGTTATTTAACCCCAGTGACGGAGTAAATATATTCCATTGGTATAATGACTACAGCATAGGAGATCTGATGTGCTCATTGTTTTTATCATTATTGGTATATACAGTCTCTTTGGCAATAATCGTTATAGTAATGATAGTAACAGCAGGAAGAATGATAGAAATACTGATACATTTCTGTGCTGCTCCGCTGCCGTTTGCCACAATGACAAACAAAGAATGGAGTCATGTCGGATTTTCTTTTTTGAAAACCATGCTTGCACTTGCTTTACAAGCGTTTTTCATAGTAATTATTCTTGCAATTTTTGTGATTCTGTTCACTACAGAAGTAGTGAATGCACTGCAAGACCTGAGTTCATTATCGGGAGCATTGATAAAGTGGATATGCTATGGCGTTGTCTGCTGTTTTATGCTTCTGAAATCGGGCAGTATATCAAAGGCAATCTGCGGCACACATTAAGGAGGTTGAAAAATGGCTTTATATATGAAAATCCCAAAGGATATGAACGGCATAAAGGACACGGTAATGTTTAAAATGACAAAACGTCAGCTCATATTCAATGCTATTGGCTTGGCATTAGGGTTTACTGTATTTTGGCTGACATATAAAACGCTTGGGACAAGCACTTCGGCACTGCTGCTTTTCTGCTTGGGCAGCCCTTTTTTCATTATGGGAATGTATGAAAAAAACGGCTTTACGCTTGAGAAGATACTATTGAACTTTATTCGTTATAAACTTTGTCCGCAGATACGAACGTATAAAACCGAGAATATTTATCGTAGTATTGCGGAAGAGATTGAATATATAGAGGAGGTTGAAATGCTTGAAACAGGCAGAAAAAAAGTCAAAAGCAAAAAGTAAAAATACCGTTCCCCTTTCAAAATCCGAATATGAAACTGTAAAACGGCAGGTTTCGGAAAAAAACAAAAGGAAACAGGCTGTCAAGCTGCCACAGACAGCACAGCAGTCCATACCGTTTGACTATATGACCAAGGACGGTATTGCTATTGCAAGCGAACCTGAACGTTTTTCGCTCTTAAATTATCTGTTTGGCAAAAAGAAGCCAACGGAAACACGTTACAGCAAAACAGTTCAGTTTTATGACGCAGATTATGAAATAGCGGAAATTTCAAAGCAGAAGAACATTTTCGCCAAATACTGCAATCTTCTGAACTGCTTTGACAGTAACGTGAAATTTCAGATATCTGTTGTGAATGTAACCAATGATGATGATTTTGAGGACGTTATCAGCTTGCCGGAACGTAATGATGAGTACAACGATATTCGCAAGGAATACTGCGATATGCTCCGTGATAAGCTTGCCAAAGGAAATAACGGGTTCATTCGTGTAAATTATATTACTTTTTCCATAAGAGAAAAGAGTATAAATAAAGCACGTCAGCAGCTTACAGGTATTGAAAGAGATGTTATCCGTACATTTAAATCATTTGGTGTTGCGGCTGTACCTTTGAACGGAGAAGAAAGACTGTTTGCAATGTACAAAATGCTTCATCAGTATTCCAATGAACCGTTCCTTTGCAATTTTGACACTATGGCAGAAGCAGGACTTATGTCCAAAGATTATATTGCTCCGTCCTCATTCAACTTTTCAAAGAAAGATGAATTCAGGTGCGGAAAGTTCTGCGGTTCTACGTTTTCAATCAATCTGCTTGCTTCGGAAATGTCAGACAGATTCCTTTCAGACCTTATGGACACCGAAAATCCGATTGCATTCAATATGCACTTTACTGCTGTAGATAATCTTGAAGCAAAGAAATTCGTCAAATTGAAATTGTCCAACGTTGAAAAGATGAAAGTTGATGAGCAGAAAAAGGCAGCTCAGCAAGGCTATGACATGGATATTCTTCCTCCCGACATGAAAACATACATTAAAGAGCTTGAAATCATGCTTGATGATCTTGAAAATAAAAATGAGAGAATGTTCATTGTCACTATTCTTGTGACCAATTTCGCCAAAAACAGCAAAATGCTCGGTGTCTGCAATGACAGACTGAACCGAATAGTATTGCAAGCCAATTCACAGCTCATTCCCCTTGACTACAGACAGGATCTTGGACTGGCTTCAATTCTTCCGCTCGCCGAAAATAGGATTGAAATAGAGCGCCGCCTGACCACAAGTTCAGCGGCTATTTTCCTGCCGTTTGCCACAAAAGAGATTTTCATGGACGGCGAATCCGTGTACTATGGAATCAATCAGATTTCAAATAATATGATTATGGCAGACAGAAGACAACTCGATAATCCAAACGGTATTGTTTTGGGAACTCCGGGCGGAGGTAAGTCGTTTGAAGTAAAATGCGAAATAACACCCGTATTTCTGTTTACAAATGATGATATCATGATATGCGACCCTGAAGATGAATATCACCCTCTTGTAAGGGAATTTCATGGACAGGTTATTGAGATCTCATCTGACAGTTCTGATTACATTAATCCCATGGATATTGACCGAAACAGCGGTGAGGACGATATTATCGGTGTAAAATCGGAATTTATAATCTCTCTTTGCGAACTTGTTGCAGGAGGAAGAAACGGTCTTGACCCACAGGAAATTTCAATTATTGACCGCTGCGTAAGAAATCTGTATCTTAACTTTTTCTCCGAAACAGAGAACTCGTCTGAGGAAGAGTTCAAGGCAAATATGCCGATTTTGGGTGATTTGCAGAAAGCACTTTATGATACGGGTGAGGAATACGCAAAACGTGTGGCAAATTCCCTTGAAATATATGTCAGCGGATCACTCAATATTTTTAATCACCGCACAAATGTTGACTTGAACAACCGAATTATCTGTTACAACATCAAAAAGCTGAAAAATACGCTCAGAAAGCTCGGTATGCTGATAGTTCAGGATCAGGTATGGAACAGAGTGTCTATGAACAGAGGAAAGAAATCCACTTGGTACTATATGGACGAGTTTCATCTTCTGCTTAAAGAGGAACAGACAGCAAAGTATTCGGTAGAAATGTGGAAACGTTTCAGAAAATGGGGCGGCATTCCTACAGGACTTACGCAGAACGTTAATGACTTTCTGTCATCAAAAGAGGTTGAATCAATCTTTGACAATTCATCATTCGTTATAATGCTTAAACAGGCAAGCGGAGATATAGATGTATTGGCTCAAAAGTTGGAAATATCCCCCTCACAGCAGAAGTACATAGAAAGCACTGTGCCGAGGGGCAGCGGTCTGATCTACTATGGCGGAAGTATTCTGCCATTTAATAACCAATTCCCGACAGATACAAAGTTGTACAGACTTATGTCCACCAAACCGCAGGAAAGTATGATTTGAGGTGAGTGATTTGAGCAGCCGTGATGAACAGTTGGAAGCACTGGAAGCTGCCGTTAAAAGTGCCGAAAGTAAGCTTAAAACTGCCAAAATGTCTGTAGATGACATTGACAGGAAAATCAAGTCAGTTGATGAAGCCTTTGAACAGAAGCTTGCCGAAAAAGCGATAGGATATAAGGAACAGACAGGTGCGGATTTCAGTCGTGAGGTTGATGTAAACGGACGTGTTTCATACTCTTTCAGCCGTGAAGCTAAGCCTAAAGAGCGCAGAATTCTGACAGTAAATCGACAGTTTGATTCCGAAACGGGCAAAGTCAGATATAAAGTCGGATTTACCGATAACGGCAATCAGACGGTTTCGGTAAATTCGGCAAAAGATTTAAAAAAGCCGAGCAGCAGAAAAAAATACATTGCATTCAATCTGTTCGGCTATCGGAAACTTGAACTCAGCACGGAAGTAAACAATCCATTCCTTAATACAGTCGGAAAGCCAATAATCGTTCCGATTCAGGCAGCCGCAAAGCTTGTGGACAAGACAGAAGAATTTGCAAAAAAAGTCTCCGAAAGCTCTGTTGGCAGAGGTATTGCGGACGCAGCCAAAATTGTATCCGCTCCGATAGTGATTCCTGCAAAAATCGTTAAGGATATTTCCGATAAGGGCGGCGTTATCCATTCGATTTCCGATTTGGGCGATAAAATCAAAATTGAGGGAGTTAATGTTCCTAAACCTTTGAAAACAGTTGCTTCGGGAACTGTTTCGGTGGCAAAAGGAATGGAAACTCTCGCTGTCAATACGGCAAAAAGCGTAAATAAATTTACTATTGAAATTGCCAAGGAAAAACTGTATGAGGAAATTCACAAAGGTATCTCCGAAAATGAGAGCACTCAGGCAGCCTACGTTATTGGTGTCAGAGCCATAGACGTTTACAAGGTTCTCAATGAGCATACAAAGTATAAAAAGGCTGTCAGGAGAGATAAAGCCGGAAATGATATTACCGATACGAACGTTTCACGTTATCTTGCAGGAAAAGAGGAAAGCAAATATCAGCGAACAAAGGACAGCCTTAACGAAGAAAAAAAGGCTGCCGATTATTCTGCATACAATGCAAGAAAAGAATATGAAGCGGCAAAAGCACGGCTTGAAAGTTACAAAAGAAGCAAAGGAATACCTGTTTCGGAGGTTCAGACAGATGAAATCATTTATGAAAAGCCAAAGCTGACCAAAACCGAAAAGGATATCGAGAAAACCAAACGCAAGCTGAAATCCGTTCAGAATCACAAATACCGTTTCAAGCGGCAAAAGGTGTTCATTCCCCAAAAGGGCAAGGTCGTTTCCAAAGTTATGCTTACAAGGGTGGACGTTACTGAACCTACCCCTATGACGGCATGGGAAACAAGAAAAGGTCTTGAGGGACTGGCTGTTCGTGATGTCGGTATGAGTATGCGCCGTAAGGCAATGAGAGACGGCGGAGATAACTCAGGTGTTGAAGCTGCAAATTTTGCAATAACGGCTTCACAGTCAGCAACACGACTTATTAAAGCGATTGACAAAAAGGAAAGGGATTTGACAGAACGGCATTATGAAAAAAAGCTTCATAAGCTTGAAAATATAAAGGGCATTGAAAATGCAGTTGAAAGCGTAAAGCCATATGAAAAATCCCCCGACAGTAAACCACCCGAAAATAAAAAGAAAAGTTCCAAGTCCGACAGCAAACAGCAGCAAAAGAACCAAATAAAAAAGAAACATCAGAAAAAAGTCTATAAAAAGAAAAAGAAAAACGCCGTTTCTGAGGTTTTGGAAGATTTAAAAAGATTTGCTGCAAGAAAGGCAAAAGGCGTCGGTGTAATCCTCGCTATAATAGCACTTATGATACTTTATCCTGTGTTCAGTCTTACAATGTGCAGCGGCGGAACTCCGATAGAATCGGGAATGGGAACGGCAGCAGAAATACTTATCAGTCCTTGCAGTACCGTAGATCTTGGACAATGTGACCTCTATTATACGGAACTTGCAAAGAATATGATACATATGCACCAAAATATCGACAGCTATTATGTCGATTACAATAAGTATGTCTGCCTTACGGAAATAAACGAAATTTCTCATTCTCCCGAAAAGCTTGTGCCCTATGTTGCTGTAAAAGCACTAAGCGACAATGGTGGGGACGATTGGAATTTTGAACAGGCAAAACCATATATTGAGGACGTTTTCAATTCACAGTATGAATTTTATACAAACGAAGTACATGAGATACGGAAAAATGTTACAACAGTAACTTACAGAAATGAAAATACTTATTATTCCGCTCTTGGCTCGTCAGAATATAATTTGGAACGTCCGGAGGGTGCAGATATTCCAAACCCTCTGAAATCGGAATTATATACGCACTATGCAAACACATACACCCATATTGAACTGCCTATAATTAACGGATATATCGAAAACACACTTGATTGTGTCGGCGTTTATACCGATGAGAATGGGCAAACTACAGAGTATGACGATATGCAGACTATAACTTTCCAAAACTTTTGGCAGATAACACTTGTATTCGACTACATTGACGGTGAATATCAGGAATACTGGGTATATACCGAACAGCAGCAGGATTATTTTGAATATGACTACTATATTCTTGAATACGCCATAAAGGAAAATGCAATGGACGTGCCTGACAGTTATTGGACGGATACAGATCTGCGTTGGTTAGACAATAATTTTGACAAGTTGATTTATAACCGTGTATTGGCTATGAATGAAGATGAACAGGAGTTGTTTGACGGATATTTTGAGTATAACATGGGACACCAAGAGATTAAAACACCATACGCAGAAGCAGAGATAGCACGATATCCGGGGTATAACAATGATATTTACGGCGATATGTCACTTGAAAACGGCATAGTTCTTTACTCCTCGCCGGGGCAGCAAATTATTTGCGGCATGGACGGAGAAATAACCGCTACCGAAAACGGATTTTCGGTTTATAACAAAAAATACGGAACTCTGTACTATGAGGGTGCAACCGTCCCGAATGTATCAACGGGAGTAAAAGGTACACCCATTTCCACGGCAACAGGCAATACCCTAAAGATTACCGTTATTGACAAAGACGGAAACTATATCAACCCAATATTTATATTTTCAGATTGATTTGAAAGGAAATTTTATATGAAAAGCACTTCACCAACAAGGAAAAAGGTCGATAAGCTTTCTGCTGAAATACAGCAGCTTGAAGCTCAGATTGCGGAAAAGAAAGAGAAGTTGGCTTCTCTGAAAGAAGCCAAACTTGAAGCCGAGAACACGGAGATAATTTCTATTATCCGTAATGCTGATCTATCTGTAGAAGATATTCAGGAAATGATCTCGGACTTGACTTCTGTAAAGAAATCGCCGTCAGATATGGCAAAGTCACAGCCAATGAGTGACCTGAAAGGAGAAGAAAAAATAATATGAAAACCAAAATCTTATCATTTTTCATAGCTCTGTCCCTTGTAAATGTTCTGCCGACAACCGCTTGGGCAACAGGGCAGGAAGAACAGCAGGCGAAAATAACTTCCGAGGAAGTTATTGAAGATACTTCTGAGGACGCAACTGTCTCTCTGGAGGAGTTTCTCAGAAACAATGAGGATATGCAGGCTCAGATTGATGAGATCAGACAGCTTTTTGAGGACAACGGTTACAACATTGACGGCTTGAACGGCAATGTTGAGAATCTGAACGGAGAAATTGACGGTTTGCAGATGTCTCTCAACGATTTGTACAGCCTTATAAATACGCTTCAGGCACAGCCTAAAGCAAGCAATGCTTCATCATCTTCGAGTTCGGGCATCACTCCTCAGCAGGCAACGACAGCTCCCACTCAGACCACAACGACTACAACAACCGTGACCACTGCTGCTCCAAATACAGAACCTAACGGTTATCTCGTTGAAAAGGCTGAAAAGACCCCCGAAGAACGTGATTTTATTACAGTCACAACACGGGACGGACACGTTTTCTATATTGTCATTGACTATGAAAATGATAATCAGAATGTTTACTTCCTCAATACCGTTGATACAGCAGACCTGAAATATCTTCTTGAGGGAAGCAGTACAACAACCGCCCTGAAATTGGAATCGGACAATAAAACAACCGAAACGGAAGCAGCCAAATCCGAAAAAGACGATACCGAAAAAGCGAATGATGGAAATACGAAAAAGAAAAACAGCAATATGGTTCTTTACATAGTCGGCGGTGTTGGTGTTATCGTATTTATATTTATCGCAAAGAAGAAAGTATCGGGCGGCAAGAAAAAGTTTGACGATGATGATTCGGAAAACACTTCCGATGATTACACAGAGGAAGAACCCGAAATCTATGAAAATGATGAGACGGAGGAATCCTATGAAGAAGAATAATTCCTTGAAAGTGCAGATAATTACCGCTTTGGGCGCATTTGCCGGAGCTGTTTTATGCTGTTACTACAGAAAGCACCGCCAAGTGAATGACGTTATCAAAGCAATTTCCGATACCTTGGGAGATGAAGAAGTTACAGACTTCAAAAGCTTCTCAGAACATCTGTCTGAATACCACGGAATCACTGCGAAAAACATTTACGGCAATGTGGTCGAATATTCATCGGACAGCATTAAATCAATAACCAGTGATGAAATACAGTCATACAGCAAGAAAAGCTGTAGCTATGATATGGACAATTTGGAGACTGCTTTTTCTCTCAATCGTGAATTGTGGATATAAAGTGTGTCACCGTGACACATCAGTCCGCCCTGTTTTATTGTGGGGCGGACTTTTCTTATCAAAAAATTTGGAGGTAGATAACGAATGAAGCTCATAATCGCAGAAAAGAAGAGTGTCGGAGAGACAATAGCTAAAGTCCTTGGCGTAAAAACAACAAGGAATGGCTATTTGGAGAGCGATGATTACATGATCTCATGGTGTCAGGGACACCTTGTAGGGCTTGCTCTTCCCGATAGTTACGGTGAACAGTATAAACAATTTTGGACATTTGATAATCTTCCGATAATTCCGCAGAAATGGATTTTTGAAACGGACACCGCCAAAATAAAACAGCTTAAAATTCTGAAAGAACTTATTTTTAACAGTTCTGTCGATGAGATTATCTGTGCAACGGACGCAGGACGTGAGGGTGAATGTATTTTCAGATATGTGTACAATTTCTTCGGCTGCCGCAAACCTGTACAGCGTTTATGGATATCATCAATGGAAGATTCCGCTATCCGTGAGGGAATGAACAATTTACAGCCGTACAGCAAATTTGATAATCTTTTTTCCGCAGGATTGTGCAGAGCTAAGGCAGACTGGCTTGTAGGCATGAACGGATCACGTCTGTTTTCAAACCGTTACAGAACATTTCTGAACGTGGGACGTGTTCAGACACCCGTGCTTGCAATGGTGGTTCAGCGTGATTATGATATAGCACATTTTGTAAAGCAGAAGTATTACACGGTCGAAATGGACTGCGGAGATTTTATCGCTGCAACAGCAAGAATTGACGATGAAAGCTTCGCAAGAAATCTTGCGGAAATATGTAATGGGAAAAGTGCTGTGGTTACAGCAGTTACCAAAGAAACAAAGACCGTAAATCCGCCAAAGCTCTATGACCTGACCACATTACAAAGAGAAGCAAATAAACTTTTCGGATATACGGCAAAGCAGACCTTAAACTATTTGCAGTCCCTTTATGATGCAAAATTGGCTACATACCCACGAACCGACAGCCAATATCTGACTGAGGATATGGAACAGACTGCTTTGGATATGCTTAATTGTATCAGAAATACATTTCCTCAGTTATCTTGTGGAATAAGCTTTGAAAACACTGACCATTCAGGAGTTAAAAGGTGTTTAAACAATTCAAAGGTATCCGACCACACGGCTATAATTCCGACAGCGGAAATAAAAAAAGCTGACCTTGCCGCACTTCCGACAGGTGAAAAAAATATTCTTTTGCTCATTTCCGCAAAGCTTCTTATCGCAACATCAGAACCGCACAGGTATGAATCGGTAAAGGTTTCGGTAACATCTGAAAGTGCTGCAAGCTCAGAATTTTACGCAACAGGAAAGAAAATTCTCACTGCCTATGATTTCAAGGTGATCGAGAGCCATGTGAAAGAAGTCCTGACCAAGAAAAAAGTTGAGGAGAAAGAAGTAATGCTTCCTGAAATAGCAGAGGGACAGTATTTTGAAAATGTCAGCACCAAAACAGCGGAACACCTTACCTCACCGCCCAAAGCTTTCACAGAAGATACATTGCTCAAAGCAATGGAAACAGCCGGAAATACCGACTATGATGAAAATTCCGATGTAGAGAAAAAAGGCTTGGGAACTCCGGCTACAAGAGCGGATATAATCGAAAATCTCGAAAAAAGAGAATATATTGTCCGTGACGGGAAGAAAATCAATGCGACAGCAAAAGGAATTAAGCTCATTGAAGTTGTTCCCGATGAAGTCAAGTCACCAAAACTTACTGCTGTTTGGGAAACAATGCTTCAACATATGGAAAAAGGACAGGCTTCTCCGGACAGCTTTATGAATGAAATTGAGAGCTTCGTCAGAAAACTTACGGGGAATTATTCCGAATTTGCGGAGGGTACGGATTTCGGCAAGTCATCTTTGGGCAAGTGTCCCCGATGCGGAAAGAATATTATAGAGGGAAAGCTGAACTACTATTGCGAAAGCGGTAAGGACGGCTGCGGTTTTTCTGTATGGAAAAATCAGAAATATCCGAATACTACAGTTTCGGCAAAGCAAATGGAGGAGCTTCTATCCCTCGGAAAAACAAAACTTAAAGCCGTTTCCAAAAACGGTAAGGAATATACAGCAGATTTCAGCCTTGAAGATACGGGCAAATACGTCAATCTTGTCTTTGCACAAAGTGAAAGCACAGCTTTGGGCAAGTGTCCGAAATGCGGCGGAGATATTATCGGCGGTCAATATGGTTTCCACTGCAAAAACAAGTGCGGAATGAATGTTGGCAAGGTTTACGGCAAGGAGCTGACAGAAAATCAACTTAAAAATCTTCTTAGCGGAAAAGAGATTTCTTATACCGCAGGCGGAAAAAAGACTGTTGTTGTACCTGAAATCATTGAAAATAACTATCAGGGGAAAATATATTTTCAATGGAAAACCAAATCGGCAACATAAAATGTGTCACGGTGACACAGAAAGGAGCTATAAAAAATTATGACAAGCACAGTAATTCTTTTTCTGATCTGTCAGATTTCTTCAATGATACTTAATGAAACGAAAAATTCTCAGATAAAAGCTATTGAAGCTAACAGCAAAACCATGTCTCCAACAGAGAAAATGAAATGTGAGCAGAAAATACGCATTTCAAAATTTTTCTCGGCATTTCTGAAATACGGAGGATTCGCTTATCTTGTCCTTTCAATCACTTTGGAAATCATAGGGCAGAAATAACCTCCTGTGTCACCGTGACACACATTCTTTTCAGAATATGACCCTTTAGGGGTTATAGAATATAAAAACAAAGGAGAAAAAATCATGAAAATCACAAAAAAGGCACTCGCATTCACACTTTCGGCAGCAATGGGAATATCCGCTATTCCTGCAATGAATTGCTCGGCAGCAGAAAGAACAGTTTTTGAGAGGGAAAATTATTCTGCTACATACGAGAATTCTTTCTCACTTGAATTTGTCGTAATCATGTGGTCGGAAAATGACAATGGTGAACTTACGATAACAGGCTGCTCCCCCATGCATTCAGAAAAGATAAAGGATTATCCTACGTCAAATGTTCTCGGAAGCTTTGTGTTCAACGGAACGCTCAGACTTCCGTCACACATAAACGGAAAGCCTGTTACTGCAATCAATGGCTATAACATAGCCAAAACTGTCGGAGCAAATACCGTAATCATCAATGAGAATATCACCGATATATCCGAAAAGTCATTCGGAAAGGGTGTGACGGTTCTTACTGCCGACAAGGAACTCAGACAGTCACCGATCTACTACTGATCTCTGCAATAAAATTTAAAATGACGTTAAGGGAGTATGCGTATGTATGCTCCCTTTTCGTTTGTACAAAGGAGATGACCTATGCACGTTTTAAGCTTATTCGACGGTATTTCCTGCGGAATGGTCGCACTTGAACGTTCGGGAATACTTGTCGAAAAGTATCACGCATATGAAATTGACAAATACGCCACAGCAATTTCAAAAAGAAATTATCCCGAAATTGATTATCACGGTGATGTTTTTTACGGAAATTTCAGAAAATACAAGAACTGCGATCTGCTTATCGGCGGTTCACCGTGTACATACTGGAGCGTAGCCAAAAAAGGAAGAGAAACAACTGCTGACGGAGAGGGATTCAGATTGTTCATGCAGTATGTTCGGGCATTGGAAGAAAGTAATTCAAAGTATTTTCTGTATGAAAATAATAACAGCATACACAAGAATATTAAAGATGAAATATCCAAATTCTTGGGAGTTGAGCCGATAATGATAAACTCTGCCTTGGTATCTGCGCAGCAACGAAAAAGATGTTATTGGACAAACATTCCCAATATCACACAGCCGCAGGATAAGGAAATTTATCTAAAAGATATTTTGGTAAGCGGTATTCCGTGGCAGGATAAGTCCTACGCTTATACAACAAGGTGTCAGTGCACAACGTTTAAGGACACACTTAAACGCCATAGGCATACTATGATTGCCGAACCAGTCGTATTACAGAGGGGACACGGATACAATAAAGGTGGTATAAAACAGGGAAAATGCCCTACTTTTACTGCAAGTGACAGTTTTGTATATAACAATTTGGTTGCCGTGCCTGTAAGGATAGGACATATTGGGAAAGGCGGTTTGGGCGAACGAATTTATTCTGTTTATGGAAAATCTGTTTCAATGAAAGCTAATGGCGGAGGCGGCGGAGCAAAAACAGGATTATACAAAATTGACTTGCCTGACGGCGATTATATCATACGCAAGCTTTACCCGATAGAAGCGGAACGTCTGCAAACTCTCCCCGATAATTACACGGAGGGAGTGTCCAATACTCAGAGATACAAGTGTATCGGAAACGGGTGGACTGTGGACGTTATAGCGCATATTCTCGGTTTTATTCCGAAATAAAATGAAAGGACTGAAAAAAATGGAATATATTCTTTCTTTGAGCTATGGCAAGGACAGTCTTGCCTGTTTGGGAGCTATTGCTGAATTGGGGTGGCAGCTTGACCGTATAATTCACGCTGAAATATGGGCAACTGAAACTATTCCTGCCGATTTGCCGCCAATGGTGGAATTTAAGGATAAAGCCGATAAAATCATAAAAAAACGATACGGAATAACCGTTGAACACGTTTCAGCAGGAATTACATATGAGGAAATCTTTTATCATTATGTAAAAAACAAAGGAAAAAGCATAAATTCAGGGCATATAAACGGCTTTCCAATGATAAAAGGTGCTTGGTGCAACAGCAAGCTTAAAGTTGCAGCTTTAAATAAAATTGATAAAAATGCTGTTTCCTATATTGGAATAGCCTATGATGAACCCAAAAGATTTAAAGTTTTATCGGCGAAAAAATTATCTCCGCTTGTTGCCGCAAAATGGACGGAAAAAATGTGTTATGACTGGTGTAAAAAGAATGATCTGCTTTCACCGATATATGAATCATCAACCCGTGGTGGGTGTTGGTTTTGCCATAACCAAAGTGTTGAACAGCTTCGGCTGCTGAGACACAGCTATCCTGACCTTTGGGAACTTCTTATGCAATGGGATAAGGACTCGCCAATTACTTTTAAACCCGATCATACCGTTCATGACTTTGACAAGCGTTTTCAGCTTGAAGATTTGAATATAATCATTCCAAACGACAGACGTTTTCGGTGGAAATGTCTGAATGACCATACATTTAACTGACAGCTTATGTATTTCGTGTGTCATGATGACACACAGCGAAAGGAGTTAATATGCCAAAATTTACTGACGAACAGGTAGAACGTGCAAAAAATGTTGATGTCCGCACGTTTCTTGAAAAAACTGAGGGATACGTTTTTCAGCAGCATGGAAGATATTTAAAGTGCCAAAATCCAGAGCAAACAGGACAGCCGTCCTCACTTACAGTTGATACAAATTTAAACCGAATTTTCTATAACTCTGAGACTGGTAAAAAGCCGCTTTCAGCTCTCGACTGGTGCAAAGAGATAAGAGACCTTGATTTTCAATCCTCCATGCAGCTCATACTTGGTGAAAGTCCGCATGGCGAAAGAGCCGAAAAGCCAAAATTTCATCAGCATATATCAGAACCTATAAGCAATGTTTCCAAAGAGCTTAATTTGCCCGAAAAATCCGATACTTCAAAGAATGTATATGCTTATCTTACGAAAACAAGGGGCATTCCTGCAAATATCGTAAATGACTGTCTTAAAAATGGCACGATTTATCAGGACGAAAGAAAAAATGCTGTATTTGTCGGATATGACGATAATAAGCAAGCCAAATATGCCGCAAGGCGTGGAACGTTTACTCCTGACGGAAAAGAACCGTTCAAGCGAGACTGTTCGGGCAGCGATAAAAAGTTTGCTTTTAAATTGGAGGGCAAAAGTACCGATACCGTTTATGTTGCGGAAGCTGCCATAGACGCACTTAGCCTTGCTGCGTTGGAGGATAAATTCAACGGCAGCGGAGCATATAAGGAAAAGACCTACATATCAACAGGCGGCGCAGGAATTGATAATGCCTTAGAACAGTTCTGTAAAACACATGATGTTAAAACCATAAATATATGCTTTGATGATGATGATGCAGGAAAAAGCGGCATGGAGAACATTATGAAAAAGTTCCGTGAAAAAGGTTATGAGGTAAATGATATGAGAGCTACTCTTGCTCATGACTATAATGATGAGCTTGTAAAATTCAATAACGATCCCAAATTTTACAAAGAGCCGCCCATAACGGTCAGACCGCCCGAAACAGTTGTACAGAAACAAAATAATGTGAATATTGAAACCAAGACAGCTGATACTGAAAATAAAAGGAATGATATTATGCCGGAAATCACAAGTACAGAGAAACCCGAAATTGAGAACTCAGAAAAGCTTGAAACTCCAAAATCTGAGAAACCCGAAATAGGAATCTCAGATAAACCTGAGATTCCAAACTCAGTGAAGTCTGAAATAGCCAATCCAGTGAAGCCTGAAATTCCACCATCAGAGAAAAAAGAATCGTCAGAAATTCAATCATCTGTTATTTTTGGAAATACAGGATACAGCAAAATCCCCGATAAGGAGCATATTACCAACATTGAACCGTCAATCGCCGTAAATCTTTTTGACCGCTTACAGCATGAAAACATTCAGTTTTCGGGAAAATTTGCAAAAGACGGTTTGGTCATAGCCGCTTCAAAGGATAATGTCGATAAAGTAAATGCAATGATCCGTGAAGAAACAGCCTTACTCAGAAAGAGAGAAGAACAGGAGCTTTCCGTACCCGATATCCCGAAAGAAGTAAAGTCTGAGCAGACAGTCTCAAATCCTGAGTCTCGGAAAGAAAATCAGGAAGCTGTTAGCGACAAGGCTTTATCAGAAATGAGCCAAGAGCAGAAAGTGAATTTTCTGCTTTCATCTGCAAAAAACAGACAGGAACATAAGAGAGCCGATTTACTTGACAAGATTGACCGCATTGACAGTAAAATTGCGGACAGACAGCAGCGCATTGAAAAGCTGAATGATAAAATATCGGATATTGAGCTGTCTCTGAAAACATCGGCTGCTTTCAAGCTTGCCTTTGGCAATACACCGATCGGCAAGCTTATTGATATAAGAATCTCCAAACAGCAGGCTAAAATTGAGCAGATACAAACTGAAAAGATTCCAAAGCATGAAGCTAAAATAGAAGCTCAGAACGCCAAAAAAGATAAAGTCACCTCAAAACTCGGAAAGGTCAACAGAAAAATTGATACGATTGACAAGGTGCAGGATTTTTTTTCGGCTCTAAGCAGTAAGGATAAAGTCGAAAGGCATACCGGCTTTATAACAGGACTTGAAAACCTTTCTGCTGTCCGCCGTGAAAGTCTCGAAAATAAGCTGCACAAGACCAATACCCGAATTGATATGCTCTCGGCTAAATACAGTTCTCCCGAAATTCCCCATAGCGAAAGGCTTAATATCAGACAAACAATACATTCTCTCAGGAAAAAGGCTGACATATTATCTTCCAAAATTGAGGGATTAAACAAGCTTAACGGCAGTTTGGACGATATGAAAAACGGCAGATTTACAGAATCGGAAGTGGAAACATCAGTTGCCAAGACTGCCGATAAAATAAACGAACAGCTTGTAAATGCCAATAATCAGGAAGAAAAAGGCATAATCAACAACTTTGTTGCTGTTTCCGTAGAAGCAGGAAATGAAGCCATAGCGGAAGTAATGGAAGAAAAGACTGTTGACCGTGAGAAAAAGATAGATCCTGTTATGGAACGGGAACGCTTACCCGAAGAACAAGAGCCGAATGTGACGGAAGATACCGAGCAGAAAATAATTACTGCAGTGGCAGCCGTTACGGGCATTGCCTTGTCTGAGCTTAACAGACTTCCCGTGGATATAAAATCGGATATTATTTCTGAATTTCAACAGAATAACGGCAATATTGCCGCTGAACAGCTCACCGAAAGAATATGCGAAATTGCGGATATTGAGCCGCCCGAAATAATTAAGCTTGCCGAGCCTGAAATAAAGCCGCAGGAGAATAAGGAGAAAGAGAACCCTTTGCGTGAACTGGAGGATTTGCTTGAAGAAAACGATAACTACTTTGACGGTATGCTTAACAATCTTCCTCCTGAAAAGCCTGTCAAACAGGAACGTGAGGATTCACACGATGAACCTCTCTTATCACGAAGCAGGATAATGAGCAATGATTTTAAGCCTTTATCCGAAAAATCGAACGAGGATATTGAAAAGAGCAATAACAAAAAGCATGATTTAAGCATTTAATATACTTTGTATAAAATGCCAAAAGATAAAGTCAAGGCAAAAAAGCCTTGACTTTATCACTTTAATGTGCTACAATAGAATGGAGGAATAGAAATGCCAAATGATAAGCTTAGCGAAGCGCAGGCAATATATGTTTCCGAAATACGAAAAGTGCAGGAATCAGCCGATACATGGAGAGATTTTCTTGACTTTTCGGCGAAAGTAATGGTTAATAAAAATCAAAGCGAATTTGAATTTTCGTCAAAGTTGATTATACACGCCCGTAATTCAAAGGCTACAGATTGCAGACAATTCGGCGAGTGGAAAACAAATGACGGAAATCACGTTAATCGCTATGAAAAAGGAATACCTGTGCTTTCACGAGATAAAAGCGGAAAGCAATCTGTAACATACCTCTTTGATACAAGTCAGACTGCTTTCCCCAAAGAGCCTGAACGTGTTGCAATACCTGACGCACATAAGGACAATTTTAAATCCGAACTTAACTCCGTGATTGACAGATTATCCGATAACGTTTCATTTTCCGATGAGCAGAAAAGACTTTTCAGGGAGACTGCCGAATACAAATTTTGCAAACAGTATCAACTTGACATTTCCGAGAATACAGAAAGATTTTCGGGCATAGAAAACCTTTCTGTAAGAGAAATCGCCAATATTGGAATCGTGCTTAACAGGTGCGGTCAGGAATTATCAGCTATAATTGAAAGGAATGATCTGAATGAACAGGAACAAAGTGGTAACAGTAAATCAAGAGAAGATCGGGCAGAACTTTACGGACGAGAACGGCGTGGAGTGGATCTGGGAAGCGGATTATCGGGAACACGCAATGAAGTACGAGTACGACGAGGAACTGAACGAGTGGAGCAAACTCAACGAGGAGAATCTGACATACGAACCGCTGATAGAGATACACGAACCGAGACCGACAGCCGAGATGGGCAAGTACGGCATTCTGAGATTGAAGTTCATATGGCAGACACCGTGTCTGATAGAAGCGATAATGCTGAACGGGGATATAACGCAACACTGCGAGGAAATGAACGAGAAAGTCTTGGAGCTGATGGAGAATATCATAGAGAAGAAGAAACAGTCGGACGAGTACAAGGCGGCACTTCTCTCGGGCAAATATCTTCAGATACTCCAGTTGTCGGAGAGATACAGGAAAGAAGCGGAGGAAGAGATACTTCCGGTAACAGTTTACGCAATATAAAAGATGAAGCGGCAGAGCCTGAAAAGGTTTCTGCCGTTTCTGATTTATCGGCTGATATTCCCGATGAGCAGCCAAAGGAACATTCTGACGGCTTTGAAAATTCCAAACGCTCCAAAAACGGAGATATCATTCTCGGCAATACTACATTCAGATATATTCCCGAAAAGACCTACACCAAAATCAGCAAGGATATAGCTGCCGAAGTCGCAGATCAGCTTGAAAAGCAAGGTGTGAAGTTTTCGGGCGTTATAAAGGGAGATACGGCAACAATTACCGTAAGCAAGCCGCAAAAAGAAGCTCTTGACAGTATTATTGCAAGTGTTTCCTCTCCCGACAATGATGTTACACTCTCTCAAAGCGAATTTATAGAAATCGCTTCAAATATTTTATCTGAAGATAATAAGATTTTCAATGCTCACAGAAACTCCGATGAACAGAATTACCGCCTTGAAGTCAACAGCGGTATAGACAGGATTTGGGCAGAGGCTATTTCAAATAGCCGTGACATTGGATATTCCGTCTCTGAAATGTCACAGCTTTGGGAAAGCTTTCAGAATGACAGCAGCATAAAAGAACATATTCAGGCTGTCGTAGCCGAAAATGTGGATATAACTCTCACAGAAAGAGAACAGCAGATTGAAAAAACACGTCAGTTTGCCAAGGAACAGGGACTTCCCTTTTCGGAGAACTACAGCAAGGGCGCAGATGAGAAATTTAATCCTTATGTCGCTGACGGCAGTATGTCTCCCGAAGATTATGAAAAAATGCACGAGCTGATAAACGCTGATAAATCAAGACCTACTGTTGATGATCTGTCTGTGGGAGATGTTATTCTTTATGACGGCAAACGCAGAGAAGTTGAGCAGATAGATGAAAAGCGTATCAGTTTAAAGGATTTGGACGCTCCCGATTACGGGGGAATTCTGCTCGGCACAAGTGATGTATATGCGTATGACGGTTGGCAGGAAGAAATGAATGAAAAAGGCTTTGAAATAATTTCAAAGGCTGAACCCGAAATTACGCTGAATGTCGGAGATGTTATAAAAATCGCTCCCGACAGGGAAAATCCCGAACTTTCAGAAAGATACGGCGTTGTTGAATTAAGCTCAGAGTATCGTTTGGAAGTTGGCACATATGACCTGAATGATACTGCTTTTTGCATGAAAAACGGTGCAATCAGCTGTGATAAGAATATATTCGCCAAGGAATATGACTTTGAATATATAGGCAACGTTGAAGAACTGCGCAATGCTGACCATGAACAAAACAAAGCAATATATGAAGCTTTGGAGAATCATGATATAATTCACCTCACGATTGCGGACGAAACAGCAGAAACTTTTATAGCTCAGAATGTTCAGAACAGTAAAATCAGAGACCTCCGTATCGAGTACAATGAATTCGATGATGAAAAAAACGATTATGATAAAGGATTTGTACTGAAAGGTGATACTGAAAAAATCAAAGATTGCATTCTTGTTTCATACGGTGAGATCTCGCCTGAAAGTATGTATCTTTCCATTAAAAATGATAAGTTCAATGTCTCGGAAATTGAGACGAATGAACCCGAAAAGACGTTTGAGCATGAAAATAAGACCACTATCAGCACAGAGATTGTTGATGAAGAAAAAAATATGTCACGTCAGATGTCCTTATTCGATGATATTTCGGATATTGAGGATTTCCCCGATTTCATTGAGGAAGAAAGCATTGTATCAAGCATTCCCGAACCGTCTGCAATTACTGATTTCAGAGCAAAGACTGAGGAAAATTTCAAGTTCTACAACTTCAAACCTCTTGAAATTGAAAACATGGTCAAAGACTTTGTACAGAAAGTCTTTGAGGAGAATGGAGTAAATGCTGATATTCACGGTGCAGCCGTTACAGGTTCACGCTCCCGTGGGCTTGAAAATGCGGATTCTGACATTGATGTGGTTATTGAAGTGGACTCTGACCTAAAAGAAGATGTGCTTTTCAATATCATTCATGATGAAGAATTTACACTTTCAGGCTGCACGATTGATATAAATCCGATCAAAGCTGACGAAACAGGCACACTTGAAACTTATTTGCCAACAGCGGAAGCCTATCTTACAGAAAAAGCACAGAACAATAAGCATACTGACCTTGATGTTGCCAAGCAGCTTATTACGGACTATCTTGACAGTGAATTTGATGAACCGTCTGACTTTTCTGATATTTCAAAGATTTCTCTTGCTTATACTACTGATGAAGAGCATGATCTACCGATACAGGTTTATGCGGATTTGGAACAGTTCAGGCTCATTTATGAGTATGACGGCAATGTTGTTCGTAATGAGCAGTATAACTCCCTTGCAGAAATGAACAAAAATGCTCTGTCGGTACTTGATTTCAGTGACCTTGTATCACTTTCCGATGATGAGATTTTATCGGTCATTCAGGCAAAGTCTGATGAACCGCTTCACTCCGAATCTGAGATAAAAGCACCTGAAAAGCCGCAGAAATTCACCATAACCGACTATAATCTCGGCGAGGGCGGCGCAAAAACCAAGTTCAAAAACAATTTGCTTGCAATTCAGACCTTAAAGCAGATTGAAAGCGAGGACAGACGTGCAACTCCGGAGGAACAGGAAATTCTTTCAAAATACGTTGGTTGGGGCGGCTTGCAGGAAGCCTTTGACGAACGTGAAGCTTCGTGGAGAAAAGAGTTCAATGAGCTTAAATCACTCCTTACGGAAGAAGAATATGAAGCTGCCCGTTCAACCGTAAACGATGCTTTTTATACCTCGCCGATCATTACACAGGCAATTTATGAGGGACTTTCAAATATAGGATTTAAAGGCGGAGAAATCCTTGAACCGTCAATGGGTGTTGGTAATTTCTTCGGAACTATGCCCGATAAAATGCGTGAAAACAGCAATCTCGCAGGAATTGAAATAGACAGCATATCAGGACGTATTGCCCAAAAGCTTTATCCTGAAGCTGACATTGCTATAAATGGCTTTGAGAAAATAAAACTTGCCAAAGGCTCGTTTGACTTGGCTGTCGGCAATGTTCCGTTTGGAAATCACGGTGTAAATGACAAGACCAAAGCCTACAGCGGTATGCTGATACATGACTATTTTTTTGCAAAGTCTCTTGACAGCGTTCGTTCGGGCGGTGTGGTTGCGTTTATCACGTCAACGGGAACGCTCGACAAGGAAGATATAAAAGTCCGTCAAATGCTTGCACAGAAAGCCGAGCTTATGGGCGCAGTACGCTTGCCCAATAATGCTTTTCAGAAGAATGCAGGAACTCAGACATCAACGGATATTATCTTCCTGAAAAAGCGTGAAAAGCCGCTTAATATAAGCGATATGCCTATGGACAAATCCTGCGATTGGGTTCATACAAAGGAAAATGCTGACGGTTTAAAAATCAATAGCTATTTTGCGGATAATCCTGACATGGTTTTGGGAAATCTCTCCGACAATGGAAGATTCGGCAGCATTGTATGTACTCCTATTCAGGGTGCAGACCTTAAAGAACAGCTTCACAATGCTATGAAGCACATCAAGGGCGAATATGTTCCCCTTGAATTTCAGCAGGAGCTTGATGAAAAGCAAACGGATCTATATCTTACCGCAACTCCTGACATTGAAAATCTGACCTATACAGTAGTTGATGATAAGCTGTATTACCGTGTGGACGATAATCTGATACCGCTGAAAGAGAGTGAACAGCACGGAGTAGTTGCTGAACGCCGCAAAGCTATGTGCGGTATGGGCAAAACCGTCCGTGAGCTGCTACAGGCACAGGTTGAGGACAGACCGGACAGTGAAATAAAATCTCTGCAAGCTGAGCTGACATTGAAATATGATAAGTTTGTAAAGAAATTCGGTCGAATAAATCCGATAGAAACTCCCAATTCCAAAAATGCGAGCGGAATTTCAAGGAAAGCTCAGAACAGCAATGCTTTCAAAAATGATGTAAGACTTCCTCTTTTACAGTCCCTCGAAAAATTGAAAGACGGACAATTTATAGGAAAAACCGAAATATTCACCGAAAGAACCATTCGTCCCCACAAAGTTGCGGAACACGTTGAAACGTCCCATGAAGCATTGATATTATCCATGTCCGAAAAGGGCAGGATTGATTTTGACTATATGGAGCAGCTCACAGGCTTTGAGCGAAACAAGATAGTTGATGATCTGCACGGCGATATTTTCCCCGTTCCCGAACTTTCCACGGAAAACAATACCGTTTATCAGACCAGTGATGAATATCTGTCAGGCAATATTTATAAGAAAATTGCTCAGGCAGAAGCTAAAATATCCGAAAATCCCGAATATGCGGATAACATTGCGGCTCTTACGGAAGTTATACCAAAACCGCTGAAAGCAACGGAAATAGATATGCAGCTTGGAATGACATGGATTGATACAAAAGTCATTCAGCAATTCATGTATGAGCTTTTTGAAACACCTACTCGCTTTAAAGAATATGACAGCAATGTTGCACAGGAAAATCCAAATGCAATCACGGTTAATTATTCGGGTTCGGGAAAAGGCTCATGGAAAATAAAGAATGCCCGTCTTGACAACTCCTTGAAATCGACTAAGAATTTCGGCACAAAGGATTATAACGCATATGAGCTGCTTGAAAAAATCCTCAATGCTAAATCGGTAGCCGTTACAGAAACAGTCAGCGATCCGGTTACAGGCAGCAAAAAGACCATGATTCTTGAAAAGGAAACAAAGGCTGCGGAAGATAAGGTAAAGCAAATCAATGCGGCTTTCAAAAAGTGGATTTTTGCAGACCCCGAAAGACGTAATGAACTTGTAAAAACTTATAATGAAAAGTTCAACGGCATTCGTCCCCGTGAATATGACGGAAGTTACCTCAATTTCTTTGGGTCAAATCCCGAAATCACCTTAAAACCACATCAGAAAAATGCCGTAGCACACGCACTTTTCGGAGGAAATACACTGTTTGCACATCAGGTTGGTGCCGGAAAAACATTTGAAATGATCGCTACGGCAATGGAGGGAAAACGTCTCGGACTGCACAATAAGTCTATGTTTGTCGTACCAAATCATCTGACGGAACAGATAGGTTCTGACTTCATGAAGCTTTACCCCAATGCAAATATTCTTGTGGCAAAGGCAGACGATTTTTCGCCACAGAAGCGCAGACAAATGTGCGCAAGAATAGCTACTGGCAATTTCGATGCTGTAATTATCGGTCATTCTCAGCTTATAAAAATACCGCTTTCATCGAAACGTGAAGAAGAATTTATCCGTAATCAGATAAATGAAGTAATGGCAGCTCTTGACGCAGCCAATGAGACAGACAGCAAAAGTTATACCGTAAAACAGCTTGAAGCGATAAAAGCCAAACTCCGAGACCGACTTGAAAAACTCACTAACGGTACAGTTAAGGATAATGCAGTAACCTTTGAGGAACTTGGAGTAGATAAGCTTTTTGTTGATGAAGCTCATGAGTTTAAAAATCTTTATGTTTCCACAAAAATGGAGAATGTATCAGGTCTTTCAACCAATGCCGATGTTCAGAAAACTCAGGATCTGTACATGAAATGTCAGTACCTTGATGAAAAAACGAACAGCAAGGGAGTGGTTTTCAGTACAGGAACGCCCGTGACGAATGCCCTTTCCGAAATGTACACCACTATGAAGTATTTGCAGTCCGATTTGCTGAAAGAAACAGGACTGAACAGCTTTGACGCATGGGCAGGAAATTTCACAAGAAAATCTACAGAAGCTGAAATATCACCAAGCGGAAGCGACTGGAGAATGAAAACCCGATTGAAATTCACGAACGTTCCTGAACTTGTAACTATGTTCAAGGAATGTGCGGATATAAAGATGGCAGATCAGCTCAATCTTGATGTTCCCGACTGTGAGAAGCATATCGTTTCAGTCGAACCAACAAAAGTACAGAAAGCAGTCGTTGAAGATCTTGCGAAACGTGCCGAAAGAATAAATCAAGGTGCTGTCTCCCGAAGTGAAGATAATATGCTTGTGGTAACAGGAGACGGAAGAAAACTCGGTCTTGACCAACGTCTCTTTGATATCAACTTTGCGGACGAACCTCAGACAAAGCTCAATTCCTGCGTTCAGAACGTTTTCGATATATGGGAGAAAACTGCCGAAAAGAAATCAACTCAGCTCGTTTTCTGCGATCTTGGTGTTCCTCAGTCAAAGGAAGATTTAAAGAAAAACGGAGAACGTTTTGACGTTTACAACGATATACGTTCAAAGCTGATCGAAAAAGGTATTCCCGAAAAGGAAATTGCATTCATTCATGACGCTGCAAGTGAGGTGGAAAAGGCAAAGCTGTTTTCAAAAGTTCGTAACGGAGATGTCCGTGTACTTATCGGTTCAACTCAGAAAATGGGCGCAGGAACTAACGTGCAGGACAAGCTTATTGCACTTCATGACCTTGATTGTCCGTGGAGACCGGCTGACCTTACACAGCGTTTGGGACGTATGGTCCGGCAGGGCAATGAAAATAAAAAGGTTGATAATTTCAGATATGTTACCAAAGGCACATTTGACGCTTATCTTTATCAAATGGTCGAGAAGAAGCAGGAAAGTATCGCACAGATCTTCACTTCAAAGGCTATTGCCCGAACCTGTGATGATATTGACGATATGGCTGTGGATTTCATGCAGGTCAAAATGGCAGCTATCGGTGATGAGCGTATCAGGCGGCAAATGGAGCTTCGTGAGGATATCCGCAGTCTGAATATGCTCAAAAATACATATTTGGAGAACAAATACGAAATTGAGGACAATATAAACAAACTGCCCGATAAAATCGCCAACATAGAAAAAATCATCAAAAACATTTCTGACGATACGAAAACAATAAACAACTTCCAACCGAAAAAGGATATTGACGGTAAGGAAGTTTTTGAAATGAAAATTGGTGATACGGTTTATACCGACAAAAAAGAAGCTGCGGAAGCCTTTGACAAGACTATGAAAATAGCAGTAATGGGTAATCCTAAAGGAATGACAGAAATCGCCGAGTACAAAGGATTTAAGATTGATGTATCGTATGATGGATTCTGTAAGAGATATTATGGCAATCTGAACGGTGCAAACAGCTATCCTATTGAATTCGGCAGCAGTGAAAGCGGTAATATCACAAGAATTGACAACACCATTGCTTCTGTTCCCAAGCGTATAGACAAGGTTTGCAATGAACTGGAACGGCTCAAGGTCGAGCTTGCCGACAGCAAAAAAGAGATAAATCAGCCGTTTGAGTATGAATCAGAGCTTGAGGAAAAAAAGCAGGAGCTTGAACGGCTTACCGATGAGATAAATGCGGATAAGGTAAATGGAGAAATCCTACCTGAACAGCCTGAAAGCACATCTCACAGCATTCAGGCTGCGGCTTCTGAGGAACAGCCTGAGCAGTCCGAAAAGCCGAAAACGCTGAACATCAAATGGAGACAGAATGACAAAGAGCTGCGAATATCCTATGACAGCTCTGCCGAAAACAAGATCACGTCATTTTCTGACGGAAAGGAAGTAGGTCATTGCTCCGTTGATGAGCTGACAGTTTCAAGAATCAGCGAAAACGAGCAGAAGAATTATCCTGCTGACATAAATAAATGTGTCAAGCCTTTAAATCTTGCATTCAGCAGTAAAATGGCTATGCACATCAGAACCTTTGCCGAAAAGGTAAAGACTGCTGAGAAAGATACGGACCGGAGCAATACAGCGTTATTTTCCCGTGAAAAAATCATGAGTGATGATTTCAAGCCAACATCAGGCAAAAATTCCGACAGCCTTTCTCTGCCGGAGCATTGATTTTATCCCGAACAAGCAAGTCAGCTTGTTCGGGATTTTTCTGTTTATATATAACATTTTTTGTGCATATCTACAAAAATCAGAAAAAATAGTGTATAATGAAAGAAAATGCCGTTTTTAAAACATTTATATTAAATGGTGTATATTTATATCTCTTGAACAAAGGAGCAATTTTATGTACGATGAAATTGTAAGCAGATATTACAATGTAATTCTGAATTATTGCAAATATAAACTGAATGGGAACAAAACGGCTGCTGAGGATATAACGCAGGAAGTGTTTTTTGTTCTGTACAAAAAACGGAATCACCTGAAAATGGGAGACAACATAAAGCTGTGGCTTTATCGAGCCGCAGATAATCAGATAAAGGCATACATAAGAAAGAATCCGTCTTTTCAGCCGATTGATGAGCTGTCGGAACTTGCTGCCGTGTCTGAAATTTCCGAAATTACAGACAGCACATTCGATTTCCTGACACCTGAAGAACTCGCACTTATCACCGAATACTATGACGGTGACAAGGCAGCAGCCGCAAGAAAGAACAATATTTCAATGAACGGATTATATATCCGCATACACAGGATCAAGAAAAAGCTTTTGGACAGTGCCGTTAGAATGAACAAAATCAATAAGTGAAATTGTAAAAATACAACAAACTTAAATTGCTTTGAAAGAAATAAGGCTTTTTCAAACATTTATTAAGCAAAGGAGCAGAGAGCCAATGAAAGACCTTGCAGAGAAAATAAACGCCGACAGGGAGTTTACAATGGAAGCGTATAACTACATCAGAAGCGAACTGGATAAGGAAACAGCCAAGCCGCTTCGCAAGCGTGACTTTGACCGTATCGAGCAGCTCACCGCTCAACTGAATGAGCTGACGGGTGATAACAGCGATTCGGAACAGCCTGATACAAGTGAGCTGTATAAGAGAATAAGAAACTACGAAAAAACGTCCAAAAAGCCTTTTAGTGTCATGAAAAGGTTTGCTCCCGTACTTTGCTGTATGGTTCTTGTTTTGGCAGCCAACTGCATAACTGTACTGGCATACGATATGAATATTATATCGGCTGTTATCAAGTTCACACAGGGCGGATTTTCCGTTGACTTCGGCAATCAGCCTGAAAAAATCGTTCTCCCTACATCAGAGGACGATCCCTATGGACTTATTGCCAAGCTTGCGGAATATGACATAGAATTTGAAACTCCGCACTATATTCCGGAGGGATTTGTACTTACAGATGTTGATACCAATGTTAATGAAAATTTCTCAAGTTCAGTATCATTCCATTATGAAAATGACAAACAGAAATTTATATTGTCATATGATAAATATCTGAAAGCAGTTCCCGATATAGTTATTCCGAGTGATGAGTATAATCTCTCAGAAACAGAAGTAAACGGCTCTACAGCGATAATTTCAAAGGAAGATAACCAATACACTATAACTTATCAAAAGGGCAAAACCAACTTTGTAATGTTTGCTGTTGACGTTCCATATGATGAGTGTGATAAAATGGTAGCTTCAATAAAATGACAGCAGGAGGAAAATAAAAGTGAATAAAAAAGCATTAGCATTAAGTGTTGCAAGCGTTCTGACCTACACTGTACCCACAATGCCTGTTAAAGCGGCTTCTAATGCCCCTACAAGCGTATCGGACAGCAGAACAGCAGGATTGATAAGCAGTTGTTCCCTCAGTATTTCATCAGGCAGAAAGCAGATTTACATTGCGGCTGATATAAAAGCCATTGAAAGCATGAAATCAATCGGCTACAAAGATATTTCTATAGAGTACAGCTCAGATAAGGTCAACTGGAAAAAGGAAAAATCTGTTGATGATTTGCTGAAATCGGGCAGCAGTTATTATCTTAATAACTATTCCGTGTCGGTAAAGGGCGGCTACTATTACCGTGTTTCCCTAACTCACTACGCTAAAGAGAGCGGTCTGTTCGGTTCTTCTCAAAGTGTAACGAATACCTCTAATAGCGTTTGGGTAGATTAAAGCGTGTCACGGTGACACATTGTATCAGAAAGGTGATGGTTATATTGATTGTATAGGCTTAGCTCAGGCTTTTGGATCTCAAACAAACACAAAAATCTTGGAGAAATCCAAATACAATAAGAGATAAATTTTTTAACGCAGACTTCAAACGCACTATAAAAATACATCAGGATAGACAGAACGGTTTTCTCCTCACAATCAGAAAGTGAGGAAATTACTATGAAAATGACAAAAAGAATTGCTACTATGGTAGCTTGTGCTGTAATGGCTGCTTCTTCTATGGTGGGCATGGGTGCTTCGGCAGCTAATACTACCTTGTTAAATGAAACGGAAAGCAATAACACAATTCAGACTGCCGATAATATTACTTGTAACAATGTGGTTTCAGGAAGACTTTCGTCAAGTTCTGACGTTGATTACTTTAGTTACTTTGCTCCTGCAACAGGTTACGTTAATATTCAGCTCGGACTTTCAGGCAGTGATTATAAGCTGACATTGCTGAACAATTCTGGCAACACATTAGCTACATCAAGTAATGTCGGTGTTACTGCGGGCGAGAGTATCAGATACTATGTCAATGCCAACACTCTTTATTATATAAAGGTATCTACTCAGTCTACTACTTACAGTTCATCATATAAGCTTTATGCTTCATATCCATACACAACAGCAAATTCTTGGTATCCACAAATAGATGCTGTTTCAGGAAGTTACGAACGTTGGAACACATATAAATTGGATACTCTTACAACGAGTGGCAGCAAAAAGTTTATGATAAACGGAGAAAAGGGCGATTTGATGTATCAGGGGTGCGCTCTTGCTTGTATAGCAATGGTTTTAAATAACCAAGGAGCGAAAACCACATACAATATAACGGACTATCGAACTGGGTATTATGGAAAAGCTTATGCAGACCCGTTTACTGTGGCAATGGTTAATGCAGGTTTAACATCAGTTACAAGTTCAAACAGTACATCATTAGCTGCATATATAAATAACTGGGGTACTATTGCCTCTGCTTTTGGTAAAACAGTCAACAACTCTCATACTGCCACATGGGATAATGCTGTTAATTTAGTTTCATCGAATCCAAACGGAGTA
This sequence comes from uncultured Ruminococcus sp., assembly GCA_900543105.1. Taxonomy (GTDB): domain Bacteria; phylum Bacillota; class Clostridia; order Oscillospirales; family Ruminococcaceae; genus UMGS363. The sequence continues at coordinate 33,601 of UQQA01000004.1, forward strand.
ATTGTTAAATTTATAAAAAAGGATTCAAAAGGTAACGATGTACCACATTATGTTGTTTTAACAAAATCATCTAATTCAGCAGGATATGTTATATATGACCCCGGTACAAACGGAGCTTCAGGTAACGGGAAAACATGGGAAAATTCTTATACCAAGAATAATTATACGCAATCACAAGTAAAGCAGGTTATAACCATAAGTTAGGAGTAATTTATATGAAAAAATATTTCGCCTTAATTTTTTTCGCACTGGCATTCACTGCCTGTTCATTAAACCGTACGACAGATAGTGTTTTATCAGATGTTATCGCAATTGAAGAAGAACATTATGTGCGAGATATTTCTTCATCTGTTCAAAATTCTATCGAAACGAGCATATCTACTAAACCAATGACTACAGCAATACAAACTGAAGATACTTTAAAAGAAACTACTATTGTTGAGAATAGTGATGAAATCATTCCGTTTGAATGTTATAACGATATGTCAGAAAAAAACTATATATCATATAACAATATTGATGATGAAATATGTGTGCTTTTAAAAAAAGCATCTAATGTTTACTATAAATATTTCCTTGAAGTAAATGAAGAAACTTTCCAACACGATAAAAACGTTAATTTTATCTTTGAGAATAAATCTGCTGAATTCGAGTACGAAAGTGAATATGCCCTCACAGGAATATCGTATGAAAGCTTTAGAGAATACATTCTTGAAATCTTTACAGGGAATTTCACAGAAAATGAATTACTTGGAGATGAAACAGAAAGTCTTCACTATTTGTATCTTTACGGAACAACTAATGGAATAACAAGTATTTATCAAAATTATAATGGCGAATTATGCTATTATACAAGCTTTGGATATGTGAGAAATACCTGTTTTGATAAGATTGAATTTAATGTTTCTGAACAAACAGATGATAAAATAACGATAGTAGGCACAGCACATTATTCTGACCCGAATGATAAATCCATTCAATGGGAATATGCTTATGATTATAATATTATTCTAACCGAAAATGGTTGGAGAGTGGATTCTTTTACAAATTGGGATTAACAAAACGGACAAGGAAACAACCTTGTCCGTTTTGTTCTTCTAAATTCAAACAATATTTAACTATTTTTACTTGAAATATCGCATAAAATAATATCTTTCAATAATTTGCTTGTGCAATATTGGTTCAACGACATTCCTGCCGCTTCGGCAGCTTTTTGCAATTCTGCCTTTTTCCCTTTTGGAAGCCGGATATTAAGCTGATCGTAATTTGCTTTGTTCCACCTGTCTTTAACTGCGGAAGTTGGTTTACTCATAAAATAGTCCTCCTGTTTTAAATAAATAGATTTAAGCGGAGCGAAAACGCTCCGCTTGGCTTATTAGTTCCAATACTTTTTTGCTCTGTAGATATAAGCGTTCTCGTCAGCTCCGTGTTCGGATACATAGGATTTAGCAAATTCGATAGCTTCTTCTTCACTGTTTGCTTCAACGTATCCCTGTGGGAATGCGCAAGCCCATTCGCCTGTGTAGCAATATCCGTTTTCTTCTTCTGTCATTTCAACGTAAAACTTTTTCATGATTATTACCTCTTGTCTTTCTGCCTGTCGGCGTTTAATATTGCTTCGTATATATTTTTGCGGAGATTAACCGCTCCGCTCGGTTATGTGTTTTGGATATATTACCAAACATAAACGTCATTTAAATCTTCATCAACATCATTGTTGATATAATACCACGGTGAATCCATATACCATGTCTTGGCGATTGCTTCGCCGTTTTCTTCTTCAATATCTTTGTAGCTGCTCATTTCATCTTCAACGAGTTCAAAATCAATTTGCATACCAAGTTCTTTTGCCGCTGCGAAACGGTGGTGCATATCTATCATGATATATAACTCGTTTCCGTCTGAATCTTGAAGAAAAGATCTGATTACTGGAATTGTAATAGCTGTAGTGCCGTTTGCTTTAAATTCTGCAATCTTTTCTTCCATAATCTCATCATCTAAGTATTTCTGTGAGCTAATAACTGTCATAATTTTACCTCTTGTCTTTCTACCTGTCGGTGTTTGTGTTGTTCTTTACTGTACTTATATTATAGCATACTGTTAGCAGTATGTCAATGGTTTTCTGAAAATTATTTACAGTTTGTATGAATATACAAATATTGTCAACATAAGCTTTATATTTTCAAAATAATGTCAATAGCCAAATATAAAAAATAACCCCTGATTTACAGCATAATCAGAGGTTTTAAGTATTCAATTTTTTCTTTGCTCTAAGCCATTAGTATGCAGCTATTATTTCTTTGATAGAAATTCGGTAAATGAATCTGCACCCAATTTCCTCCGTTTCTTCATCATAGATGACCATATAGCGTTGCCCTCATCTTCGGTTATCAATCCCTTTTCAAGAGCTTCGGCTAAAATATCTCCTGTTGTGATATGTTTGAGTCCGAACTTTTCTATGTAGAAGCTTATATCTCTTAAATTGTTGCTTGCAAGAATGCCGTCCTTTTCTTTTGCCAAGGCTATTGAAGCGGCTTCACCGTCACCGATGATCTTATAGCCGTTTTTGGGGTCAGTCGTCATCTGAACATAGAGCTGATACTCACTTGAAGAAATATCCATATCGTATATCTCAGCATCTCCTGATTCTATCAATGTGTCTATACGTTGTTTAAGATGTGAAACACATGGATTTGAAAGCTCCTTGTATGTCTGCTTTGGAATAATGATTCTTCGGGAATAGAGCTGAACGAGAAGATTCTGACCGTTGACCCATAAAAAAGCAGAGATGCAGTCACTATCGAAAAAGAGTGAATCAGTCATTAAGCTCCTCCTCTTCCGCTTCATCACCGTAAACAAGGTCCGGTCTGAAAGCTTCAAGTAGAAGCTGATCATATTTTCCGTCCGAGATAATGCCATTATCAAGCAGCTCCTGCGCCTGCTTGATATAATAGCCGTATGTCCTGCGCTCTTTTTCGGAACGTGACGGTTTATACAGTGATGTGTCAAAGCCGAGCATGGCAGCCGTTCGGGTAACATTTCGGCGGTATTCATCAAACTGTTTTTGATCTATATACTTTTCATTTAATAATCTGTAAAGCATTGCCTGATGACTTACTCTGTAGTACTGCTCCAGTTGAATGACCTTTTCAAGGGGTACGGGTTCGCCGTCTTTTTTTATTACTTCTTCTCCAAGCGGCATTAAAAAAAATGAAGCAAACCAGTCTGCTTTTTGCTCTGTTTCATTGCCGATTCCAATGGCTTTTTTGCATATTATACTGCTCTGATCGTTATCATAGTAGTAATGATACAGCTCATGAGCGATCGAAAAATTCTGTCTGCCAACTGACATAGATGAATTTATAGCAATAATAGTGTCTTTACCGATTTTTACGCACATACCGCTGATATTATCGCCCATTGGATAAAGGACAAGCGAAAGGTGTTCTATATTCTGAACAACAGCAAAAACATCTATTGGAGAAACATCACTTTCACCGAGTTTTTTTCTCGCTGCAATAGCCTGCTGAAATATTTCCAATCTATCAATCATATCATTCACCTGTTTTTTCAGTCATAAAATTTGCATTCAAAGCTATCTTGTTTATGAAAGCTATTGTTTGCAAATCTTCATCTGTCAAGTCGCTTGCTCGGAATGCAAGAGCGGTTGACGGAATGGCTGCATTGTTTGAAAAAGATGATACGGGGACGCCAAACAATGCGGAAAGACTGTCCAACATATCCGATGTCAATGACCGTTCACCCTTTTCAATTTTTGAAACCATACTCTGATCAACACCTAAAAAGTCTGCAATATTCTTCTGAGTATATCCGCTGTTTTCACGGAACTCTTTAATTTTGCCATTAATACTCATATTAAGTTCCCCCTCAATCAGTTCTTAATATATTATTATATAGCATAGTTGTCATATTGTCAATACATTTTTATATAAAAAATATGACGGGAAAACGTGGCATTTATCTGTCCGTGTATTTACACATAATCCAGCTCATCTGCATTGCAGAACAAGATCATTTTGGAAAATGCCCACAGCCACATGGTCGCAAAAGTAAAAGCAATAGACAGTGCCTGAAAAATAACAGGAAGAAATTGAAAAAAGACTTCCAAACCTATTATAAGCAGCAGTAAAATGATAGTGTTTTTTAATGAATCAATTTTTCCGTTATCTATAAGTTCCCAAACTGCTTGGATAATAACGCCGCCTAACGTCATTGCAGAAAATACTTTTCCAATGGCTGATACTATTGCACTGCCGACCTGAAAAAAGGTTACTACTGTATGATTAAATCCCCATATGACAGAAGTGAGCAGTGCGATAATCACAAATAAGACAAGCCGAAAGGGAAAAGATACTATTTTAATGATTGTCATTTTTTCTCCCTCTTTTCAAAGTAACATAATCCATTTTCGTCACTGACAAATATGTATTCCTTTTTGTTATAACCTCCCCACACTTTTTGGCAGGAAAGGCATTTGTACTTTGTGATCCTCATCGTTGGTTCAATGCTCATATCACCTAACATTGCCCCGATTCGATTGCTTTTATCTTCAATATCAATGCCATTTTCACGCAAACAATGTTCGGATACATAGCTATATGTCGTTACAAGTGTTCCCATTACAGGAGTACTGCCACAATATGGGCATTTAACTAAATTCGGTTTAGTTTTTTCTTTCATTCTATTTTCCTTTCAGAGTGTGTCACCGTGACACATTTAAATTTACTTTTGATTTTCACCTGAATCTCTCAACAAATCTTTGCTGTCAAAGTAATCACCGATGTTATAGGAATTATAAATATCTTCGCTTACATCAAAAGAATTGTTTCCTTGATGTGTTTTGCCCTCATATTCAAATTCTCCTCTGATATATATACGGTAAACTGTAGGAACATAGCTTTGGTTATTGTTAAAGCCGTAACCGAATTTTCCGTTATAATAAACCAGTCCTCCATCGCTTTTTGTGTGACCGTTAATTATTTCCTTATCCGTAATAATTCCTGCTGAAACGCTCGCTTTGGAGTTGTAGCTTACTTTTTCACCTAAGAGTTTAAAACATTTTGATATTCCAAACAAACTTGAAACCAACACAAGAATAAGTATTACTATCTTAATTATGTCGAAAACAAGGTCGGCGTCGAAAAAAGAATAAAAAGGTGATTCTCTTTTTTCTTCATTTACATCAGTAGTGTCGTTCATATTATCAATTTTTCTCATTTCATTTTCCTTTCAGAGTGTGTCACCGTGACACACTCTCAAAATATTCATTTAACAGACGTGAGGACAGCTCATCAAGTTCACTGTCGGACAGAGAAATGTTATACTTTTTGCGTAACTTTGCGTACATATCAACTGTTGGCTTCTTATCTTCCTTAGCTGTGAGAACAGCAAGAATATCTTCTGCTTCTACCAGTCCGCTGTTGCTCTCTGTAAAGCTTCTGATACGCTTTGCAAGACCGACAGACAATCTTACCTTTGCTTCGCTCAGAGCTTGATATAGAGCGAGCTGAACGTCCGTATCAAGCTTTGCGATATAATCAACCGCACCGATATTGATAATACCTGTGTCGGTCATATCCTGCAATTCGGGAATAAGGCGGTTCACATCGAGATAGCGGTACATCGTTTTTCGGGATACATCAAACTTGACTGCTATTTCTCCTGCTGTAGTCTCATCATCGTTTCTAAGCTGCATATATCTTGCAAAGATTTTGCCATATTCGCTTGGCAGCGTTTTGTCTCTCTGAATGTTGCTTTCGGTAAGAATCCTGAAAACTTCATCGTCCGAATAGTCCTTAACAATGCATGGCACTGAGATCTGATTGAGAGATTTAGCCGCTTCATATCTATGATGACCGCAAATCACTTCGTATAAATCGCCCTTTGGTCTGACACGCAAAGGGGTAATAATGCCGATATCCATTGCACTTGCCGCTATCTGTTCAACCTTTTTGGGATTGATCTTGTACGGCTGACCGCCGTTCTTATCCATATACGGCTTCAAGCGAGAAAGTTCAATGACCGTGATTTTCTCTTTGCCGCCCCATACATCAGAATAGCTTTCCTCCAGTTCGGTCGGGATACTATCCTCAACCTTATCTTCAATAGCCTTACGGCTGTTTTTCATAGCTGTAAAGTCTATCTTACCCATTGCATTTACCTCCTGTTATCATAAGCTTAGTAGAATCAAAATAATTTTCGTCCGCATGACTTTTGTAACTTTGTGAAAAAATTCAAATATAAATTATACCTCATAAATTATAATTCCAAGAGAACATAAATAGATAAAGGTACAAAGGAACAAACAAGCTATAGACAAAAAAGTATGGTAGTGGTATTTAATCATAGAAAAGAAAAAAGAAACCTCATAACGAAAAAACGCCCAAGAAATAAAGAAAACACCCAATATGGTTAAAATAGAATCAACGTTAAACATTTTATACCTCAATCATAAAATTTTTACAGATAAAGCTCTCATATTTACAAATAGTTATCGAATATGTTCAGCTTCTTCACGGAGCATAATAACTCTTTTTCGCAGAAGTTCATTTTCAACTTTGAGCAGTTCAAGCTGTTCATCACGAAATTTATCTTTCTGCTTCTTCCTTTCCCTTTTAAGTCTTTGAATATCATTGTGATTCATCATCGTTTTCATCGCTTTTCAGACTAAGTCCGAAATATTTCTTTTCAAGTTCTATAAGACCGGGATATTCGATTTCAAGGCAGTCACAGATAATATCAAGCATTTCCTGCATAGTATTGATTTTTGCGTATTTGCCTGTTTTGTTGTTGTTCCAATCATCCCACATACTATCGAGCTTTTTATAGTATGGCTTTTCAAGCTCATAGTTGACCGCTGCCATTATCTCATCGAAAACATCATCAGCCTCTATAACACATCTTTCGCTTGTGCCGTGATATTCAGCGTGTTCTTTCCATTTAAGCTCATTTACAACGTCCATTACAAATCCGGCAGTTGCTATGAGCTGCTGCCACTCTGGAACATCATCGTTAAGAAGATACTCCTTGAACTTTCTGAGCTTGTTCACAAGTCCTTCGTTGGCTAATTTGTATCGGTAATCCATAGGTGTTCCTCCTGTTGTGCATAGATTATTTTAGAATCAGGGAACAAGAGCATATATAGCCCAAGCAATTAAAGCGGCTATCGCTGCAATTATTAAATAGATAATCAACTTATGCTTATGACAAAATACCCATTCGCTTGGGCACTCACCTGATTCGCTCTCAGCGAGACTTAAAGCCTCTTTTGAAGCTTTTTCTTGGGATAAGGCTCTTGCTGATACTGTTTCTCTGATCACTACCCTGCCGCCAGCTTCCTCAGAAGATCTGACTATGTTGGGATAATCAGCTGTGCATAAATAGTAGTCCACAGTATCCCCTACACTAATACTTTCATATTCTGCTTTTGTAACATCAACCATACACTCATCATCAGTTATTATAAGTGTATAACTTTTATCGTTTTCGCCTTCGTGCTTAGTTTTGTCTTTAACTACTCCAGTTATTTTTTCTGATGTAAGCGCTCTATCATTCAAAATATTATTCCAATCAGAAACATTTTTATCTGCATTTCCAACAATGCTATAGTATATCATAAAGATTGTTAAAAGAAGAATTGCAAATACCCCTGCAAAAAGCGCATAGCCAAAGAAGTCTTTTACTTTTTTGCCTTTAGTCGGCATTTCTATTGATTCATCATAATATGTTTCTTTTTCCTTGAGTTGATCCATTTTTTCTTTCCTCCCTGAGTGTGTCACCGTGACACATGAAAAATATACAAATGGTTATCGGATATGTCCTGCTTCTTCACGGAGCATAAGAACCTTTTTTCGCAGAAGTTCATTTTCAACTTTGAGCAGTTCAAGCTGTTCATCACGAAATTTATCTTTCTGCTTCTTCCGCTGCCGAAGATTATAAACCCTAAGAGCTGTTTTCTGACGGTCAGATTCCTTTCGGCAGTCAGGGCAGTATTTCACACTGATATGACTGTACCAGTCCGCATTATTTACATTAGAAATCATTGCACCGCACCTAACACAATATTTTACATCATTCATAATTGGTCTCCCCTCTCCTCGGAACCGGATAGTTTTCGTTACAGTTTTCGTTACAACGTTCGGACATTTTTTGAATTTCTGAGTTCAGGGCAGACCTCAGTCGGCAGCGTTCGGAATATGCAATTTTGAGTAATTCCTCGGACGTACTGTTGTTTCCGTCAACCCATAAATCATATCTGAATTTGTCACCAACACCATTTATCCACTCACACGATATTATCTTTTCATGCTCATCGGGGGAGCAGATCGAAACATCTGTTATCATTTCTTCAATAGTGGAAAGCTTTTCACGCAGTTCACTTAGATATTCAATTTGATCCGAAATGTGCTGAAAATCTATATCACCGTTTTCTTCAGACCTTTTATTATGATTGTGAATTCTATACAATCCGTAAATAATTGCGGTACAATATAAAAAACATATAATTATATCCATAATTCATCTTTCCTCTTGACGAAAGGTGAACGATACGATATAATAGTCGTATCGGACTTTTCGTTCGTGTTACAGAGCAGAACCGTGAGTGTAGGAGCTTGGCGGTCTGCTCTGTTTTTTTAAAGCAATACAACTAATGACTTAATCATACATTAAACCTCATCATGTTCGTCGGTCTGATTGGCAGCCGAAGGAATGATTTCTTCTTTTTTCTCATCTTCTTTTTTCTCATTATCATGCCATTTGAGAACATCAAAGACAAAGTAAATAAATGTAAGAAAGGCGTATATAACTAACGCAAATAAAAGCAATACAACTAAGGACTTAATCATAATAATCACCTCAAACTTTCCTTTCCGTGTCACGGTGACACACTTCGCATTCATACATTATCTTTTATAATTTCTTCCGCAAGCTGTCTGAATGCCTGTCCGAGGGAGCTGCTCTTATCAAATACACTGCTTTTCTGATTCATGATCGCCTTTTCTGTCTGTGCCGGACAATATGGAATTGCAGTTCTGAATGTGATACGGTCATACTCATCACGAATTGAATCGGCAAGTGAAACACTTACATTTGTGCGCTGCATTTTATTTAAAAGTATTCCGAGAACACGCAGATTTCGGTTCGTACTGTTATTGATGGAAGCAACCTTGTTCAGCATTTTGTCAAGACCCTCATAAGCATAAATTCCGCTTTCAACAGGGATAATTACATAATTGCTTGCGTTCATTGCATTGCTTGCAAGCAAGTCGAGAAGCGTTCTGCAATCAAGCAGTATGTAATCATATTCTGCGAATACGTCATTGCTCAGAATCCGCCTGAGAATGTAATTGCTGTCCTCATCATTTGCCATAGTGCTTGTGATGTTGGTGAGCATAGGCGAGGACGGTATGTAGTCGATACCGCTTCCATTATGACGAATTACGTCCGAAAGATTTGTATCAATATCAGCAACAGCATTGTAAATCAGTTCGGCAACTGTAAGCTTACCGTCCTTAATGTAGCCGAGGGTCCGGCTTGCGTTCTGCTGCTGGTCAAGGTCAATGACAAGAACCTTTTTGCCGAGCTGCACAAGACCTCCTGCAACGTTTACCGTGGTAGTGGTTTTTCCAACTCCGCCTTTTTCTGAACATACTGAAATTATCTTTGACATCATTATTCCCCCCGTTCTTTTGAACCTATTTTTTCAATGCTCTCAATGATTTTTTCAAGAACTTCTCGATTTTCATCTTTGCCCGAAATTCTCATAATATCAAGTGCAAAGTTCATTCCCTGAACAAATCCAAGATTCTGAGCAGAGTAAGCATATTCATTTATCTGAACTGTTAATTCATTTGCGGTTTCATCAATACACTTACCGTTTCTGAAAAATTCTTTCTTCCACATATTGTCGTTGTTACTCTCATAGTCCTCTTGATAGTCACACAAAATCTGCTGTAATTTTTTTAAAATGTCTGTGTTTTTATGCCCCATTTTAAATCCTCCCTATATATGATTAAAATTTTTTTATTTCTGCTTATTCACCTCACTTTTGAATAAGTCTGCCAAACACTCCGGCGATAAATTTGCGGCTTCGGCAAGTGTTCTGATTAGAGAAATCAAGTCAAGTATCTTATCAAAGTATAGTGCCTGAGCCTTTTCAGAACAGTTATCGGTAAGCACATAAAAATTAGCAGAATTGATTTTTACAATGTCTGCATCAATCAGACATTTGTAAATCGCACTCATCTGCCGTCCTGCATTATAATCTTTTGACCTGAGACAGTCACCGGCTTTCTTTTCTCCTGACGTGATAGAAAAAATAATTTCATTCAGAACCTGTTCTTTTATTCCTATTTTAGTATTCAAGATATTCACCTTTCTGCTTTTGAGGACGGGGAAGTATAAAGCGAATACTTCTTAAATTGCTTGACTTTTTTAATATCAAGTACTGCCCCTTTTACGTTCTGTCTTTAAAAGTTGTAGCTGAAATTTACCGCTCCTCTCGGATTTAATTATACCCCCTCTCCCTATGTACATATTATAGCATAAGCCTAATAAAATAGCAATAGTATGTACATATATTTTTAATATTTAACTAAATACACTTATTCAAGTTCGCCCTTGGATTTTTTGCGTTCATCTCGTTCAAGTTCAAAATATCTTTCAATTTTTTCCTTGGCAGTTTCCAATGAGTTAAGTGATTTTTTTATGTCATGATAGTTCTCAAGCAATGCTTCTCTCTGAGTTTCTTCTTCCGTAATTTTCATTTCGAGAACAGCTCTGTTGGGGAGGGTAGTACCTGTATATTTTTCCCTCAGCCATTCCTTGGAGGAATTAAAGATTGAAAGATCTTTACTGTGTTCACGCATGAATTTTTCTTTTGAAGATGATTTCAGAAATTCATCGTGAACCGCTTTCATTTCCCAATAGGTATTTAGCATTTTCAGAAGTTCTCTTTGTTCAATGATTGATGATTCATAATCATTCAGTTTTTGAACAACATCAAATCTTTGGTCATACATATCCGATATTTTTTCATCAAGCTGCTCGACAGAACCAACTCCGTAATCGGACAGAAAATTCAGTAACCGTGAAGCTTCCTGCATATTTTTTAAAGCTGCCCACCTGTTCAGACCTACAGCTTTATCGTCATTTATCTGATAAAATCCGGTATCTTTTGAGATGCTTGCAGTACGTTTTTTTACCTGTCGGTCAATACGTTTTTTTATCTGTTCAGGGTCGTAATACCAACCTAAACTTTTACGGCTGCACCTTGTAAAGCGTTCCTGTTCCTCAGCTCTGAATGACAATGAATGTCCTCTGATTTTGTATTCATAATTCATTTCGTTCTGCATTCTGTTCAGAAAATCATCAAAGCTGTCGGAAGTCATAACGCAACTGTCAATAGCATTTTTCAGCTTGCTCTTATATGAATTTTTCTTCATATCCTGAAGCCATTCATAGTAGCATTTTCCATAACCCTTTTCAGGCATTTCAATGACGGATAATTTATTCTCTATGCAAATATCGTCACTTATTTTTCTTAACTGTTTCCATGCCGGATTATTCTTTCTGTCATGCTCCGTTCCAAAAGATAAGCCGTTCTCGAAATTCACTCCGCATATTATCAAATGGTTATGGATATGCCCACGATCTACATGAGTAGAGATAACATATTCATACTTTCCTTTCAATAATTCGTCCGCAGTTTGTATTCCGATTCTATGCGCCTGTTCGGGTGTAACCTCGTCAGGCTTAAATGATTGTATGCAGTGATAAGCAAGATTCTTTCCGGAATAATGATGTTTGTTTCTTGTCTTTTCAAACTCTAAAAAAGCAGTCTGCTCAGAGCAAGCAAAAGATGAAACAAGAATTTTTTCATCTGTCTTTTCGGGATTTGTAATATAAGCAATTGCTTTTTCAACCGTGCTTTTTATCGGGTGAATTTTCGTGTACGCCATGCGTTTACTCCTCCGTCACGTTCATGAAAAGCTTCATGATTTCAACTTGCTGTTTCATCATAGCTTCAACTTTTTCCTGTAGATCAAGCAGGTCTGCTTCGTAAAAATCGCTTGTTGAATTGATACGCTTGGCAATCTGATTTATGTTCTTGGCAGCATTACTCATAAGGTAATTGTTCTTTCGGATCTCGTTTTCCAAATCCGAATAATCATACCTTATACACTGTCCGTCAATCGCCATTTTCCGCAAATACGCTTCACGGTTTTTAATATGGAGCAAGTTCATTCGTGCCTGAATAAATTTCAGTTCTTCATCATCTACTCTGAAAAATATTCTTTTCTTTCGGGTTCTCTGACTTTCCTTTTTATCATTTTTTTCGCTCATTATTTTTTCCTTTCCTGTCATCTCAGAGGGCTTGGGAAACCTCCCAAAAATATTTTCGATTTTATCGAAAATCGGCGAGTGGACACCCACTTGCGTTGCTTGCTATTTTAGAAACCAACTTCGTCCCCCTCTTGCAATGCTATAGCTTTACCCCACTGTATGCACCCCCATACTTTTACCCCCACACGCCCAATATAGGCAGGGGACGAATCCCTATATATATTATAGTGAAAAATGATGGTGTTTGTAAATAGGAAACATTTTGTTAAAACAAAAAAATATATTTTGAAGTATTTACATAACATTTGCTTTAAGGTATAATGAATATAGAAAGATCTTCCATACTTTTTGCGGTTTGAACCGTAAATTTATTTTTGGAGGTCTTTCGCTATGAGCAAAAGCAAAAAAGAATTCCGTCTTGAAGATGGTACTCCCGTAACGAGTACCGAAACAGTTTACAAAGCGTATGCGAGTAAACGAAATAAGGAACGTTATCTCAAACGCAGGCAGGCTGAATATGAAAAAATATCGCTTGACGATAACAGTGCATATGATATAGCTGCTGAGGATAACACAGAGGAGACGGTCGAGAAAGAACATGAAATTGCAATGCTCCGTCATGCTATCAAAACTCTGACCGTAAGGGAACAGGGTTTGATAATGGATTACTTTTTCAATGATTACTCCCTGAGAACCTTGGCAATCAAATACGGAGTAAGCCACACTAAAATCCATTCTGAAATTGATTTCGCTTTATCCAAATTAAAGGACTACATAGTCAACAATGGATAAAGCGTAAAATTATGCACTATACCAAATCTTTATTAACTTTCTGTTAAATAGGCATAATTTCAATTACAGTCGCTTGAAAATTTCACTATTTATTATAGAGGAGAGAAAATTTATCCTCTTTAATACATACAGTATCTTGAAAATTTAATATCGAACATTTACAGAGTACATAAAATCATTTCGGTGTCCGCCAAGATCTCCTGTTCCGTTGGGAAACGCAACAAACCATGATGAACCATTACGGTGAAATTAAGGAATGAGCGACAGCCACGCTTTGCTTACGATTCACGTCAATGAATCGGAACGGCAGCCGAAAGATTTGTATAATGATACTTCCGCATTGAACGCCTCACCGCATTGTGCGGCTCACCCACAAGCATGGGAAGAAGCATTGCATTTGCATTGACTTATGATAGCAGCATGACGAGCTGTTTCTCTGTATTGTTCAAATCTTACGTTAGGAGTTTGGTTATGAAAGAAAACAATAACAATGAATGTGTCAGCAGTAAGTATGAGATTGATGACAGTACATTTTATGTTAAGTCAATCTTTTCCTCCGACAAACCAAAAGAAGTTGCAGAGAAGATAGAAAAGCTTATTAAAGCGGAAATTGATACTATTGCAATAAAAATTTAACTTTTGTCCGCAGCCAACAAAAGAAAGTATATGTTATAATTTGTTTGTACAATTTTCTTTTGTTTGACTGCATAGGAGGAATTTTATCATGTATCAGTCAAACAACCATTCGACTTACGCAGCACTGTACACTCGCTTCTCTCGTGATGAACCCGATGGTGAAAGCAACAGCATTGCAAATCAAAAGAAATTGTTGCTGAACTATGCACACAGCAGAGGGATAGTCAATACAAAATTTTTTGTTGATGACGGTTTCACCGGAACGAATTTTAACAGACCTGATTTTAAGGCAATGATCGCTGAATGTGAATCAAAAAAAATCAGCACAATAATCGTTAAAGATATGTCACGTTTAGGTCGTAACTATCTTATGGTCGGTTATTATACTGAAATTTATTTTCCTGAAAATAACATTCACTTCATTGCTATAAATGATGATGTCGATTCGGTAAAGGGTGACAACGAATTCACACCATTCAGAAATATTATGAATGAATGGTACGTCAAGGACACGAGCAAAAAAGTAAAGTCTGTCATTCATAATAAAGGAATGTCGGGAGAGAGAATTTGCAACAATGTTATTTATGGATACAAACATAATCCCGATAATCCAAAGGAATGGATCGTTGATGAAGAAGCTGCTCAGAATGTCAGGACAATCTTCCAACTGTTTCTGAACGGAAAGGGAACTTCTCAGATAGCAAAGTATCTTCATTCCGAGAAAATCCTTGTTCCGTCTGTTTACGCAAGGGAACATGGAAAAATCTCTGCAAGGGCAACTCCTGCCGATCCTTGCCTTTGGGACAGCAAAACCATTAGGGAAATGCTCAAACGCCAAGAGTATGTAGGAGATACGGTCAATTTCAAAACAAAAAAAGTATCGTATAAGAGCAAGAAAAAAATATATTTGGATAAAAGTGAATATGTTATTTTTCCTGATACGCAAGAACCGATTATTGACCGTGACACATACGAACGTGTTCAAAAAATAATGGAGAGCAGAAAAAAAGTGCCGATAGTCAGAGAGCCTGATCCTTTAGGCGGCTATATTTTTTGTGCTGATTGCGGCAGCAGAATGTACATTACAAGAAGCACTGTTTTTCCGAAAAAGAATTGCTATCATTGCGGCAGATATAAACGTTCATCGGAACTTTGCTCATCACACTACATAAGAGAATGTGTTATCAATCAGCTAATACTGAATGAGCTTCAAAAAGTTTTTTCTATCGTCAAAAATGATAGAGAAAGATTCTTGAATGTTGCCATTCAGAGCTATGCGAACAGAACGTCTTACGATGTGAAAAGACTTCGCAAAGACAAGCAACTCTGTGAGCAAAGAATACAGGAACTTGATGTTCTTATCAAGAAAATTTTTGAGCAGTCTGTTCTTGGAACTCTGAGCAAGGAACGTTTAGCAACTTTAGCCGCCGGATATGAAAGCGAGCAAGCAGAAATAAAAAATAAGCTGTCTGCAATATCGAAAGAAATCGAAATCACAGACAGCAAACAGCTTAATGCTGACAGATTCATTGCTATTGTAGATAAATACACAAACATTGATTCCCTTACTCCTGAGATCATGTCGGAGTTCATCGACAAAGTGTTGGTGCATAAACCAATATACGATGGGAATAACAAAAGACATCAGACCATTGAAATTTATTTCAATGGAATAGGTGCATTCGACTACGATAGCTGCAATTCATAAACAGTGGCTTCGTAGAGTGACTTCAACACCCCTTGACCCCTGCAAGCCTTTGAAAAGGCTTGATCTAAACTTTAGTTTGTTTTCATTTTCGTTAATCAAGCGGATAAGTTTTCAAATTCGGCAGTTCGTCAAGTGTGAGAGTTCTGTCGCTGTTGTATGCTTTGATAAGCATATCCTTTTCGGTGTATTCTTCATTGAGCATATAGTTTTTGAGCGTGAACGGGTCTGCCCATGTTCCCCAGAAAAGCCATCTTGCGTTGTTTTTCATTGTAAGCTCGGGATCCATTACACAGCCGTTTTCCGAAAGTGCAACAAGCTTGCCCTTTGGTGAGGTCTCAACGCACTCGGTGAATGTTCCGCCAAAGCTTTCATAAACGTGATTTCCTGCGTAGATATCGTAGGAGATGATATCGACCGTTTCATCACCGGGATACCACTCGGGGTCTTGTCCGTTCCACATCCATATAAGGTTCGTGAGGTTATGCTCGTTCGTCATTTTGTCGTACATTGTGTTCCAGAGCTTTTTGTAGCTTTCCGGTTCGCAGTTGCCCCACCAGAACCAGCCGCCTGCCGCTTCGTGGAGAGGTCGCCAGATCACGGGAACACCCATATCGCGAAGTCTTTCGAGCTGATCTGCGATGAGATCGATGTCGTTCATCAGCAGTTCGTAGCCCTCGTTGTCCTCGCCGTTCATGATTTTATCGAGGTCGATATTTGACGCTTCCTTATAGAAGGATTTGTACCAAGGGTTGTTTTCGTCATTCTTCGCATATTGCTCGGGCGAGCTCCAGTGCCAGCAGAGCTGAACGATGCCGCCTGCATTTTCGTACCAGTCGTAAGCGAATTCGACCGTTCTGCTGTTTGCGCCGTTCTTGACGTTCTGACTTGCGTAGTCCATCATATCCATACCGAGGACGGCAAACTCTTTTCCCGTTGCCTGCTTTATTCTTGAAAGCTCGGAGGACTGTCTGCCCTTGTCGGCAAACTGACCAGTCAGCGAATAATTCCCGTAAACATCGCAGAGAAATTTGTAAAGGCGCTGCGTGTGGTCATCGGCGTTCGGGTTGGAGAGCGGTTCGGTGATATTGTAAGTATCGTCATTGATAGACGTATTCGCAGTGATGACAAGACTGTCGTAATCGACATAGCCCCACTGCGGCGAGAGCGTGACAGTGTGTTCGCCTGCTTCAAGGAAGATGCCCTTCATATAAGAATCGCTGACCGCTTCCGAGCCGTTGGTCTTAACATCTCCCGAGTGCTTTCCGTCGATGAAAACGTAGTTTACTCTGCCCGTGTCGGGAGTTTTGCATCGGAAGTCAAGGTCGTACATACCCGAATTTTCAAGTGTTACCTTAAAAGCTATGCTGTCCGTATCACGGTTAAGTCCCGTTACATATCCGCTTCCCGAAAAGCCGTCAGCTTCTACTGCGTTGCAGCCGCCCGAAAGCTCTGCATTCTCGGCTTCGAGGACAAGCTCAAAATCGGACGGAACATCGTTCTGCGTGAGCGGATATTTCGTAAGGTCAAGGCTGTCGTTGAATTCCGTGCGAATTTCGCCGAAAATTCCGACAATTGCAGGCTCGGAGCTTTCTTCGGTCGTATCTGTTGTGCTTTCGCTGTTTTCGGGTGAAGCTGTCGGTGCTTCGCTTTCTGCGGAAATACTGCTGTCGTCTGTTTTCTTACAGCCTGTGAAAACGGCTGTGCAGAGGAGTGCGGCAATTGCAGCCGCAGCTATTTTTGATGCATTCAGTTTCATTTTTTCCTCCATTATTTCAAGAATCCGTTTACGATCTGAGCCTCGGCTTCAGCTTCGGTAAGTCCGAGGGTCATAAGCTTGATGAGCTGTTCGCCTGCGATCTTGCCGATAGCGGCTTCGTGAATGAGCGAAGCATCGATGTTGTTTGCATCAAGCGCAGGAACGGCGCTTATCTTGGCATTGTCCATAATGATGCCGTCGCACTCGGTATGACCCGTGCAGGCAGCGTTGCCCTCCAGCTTTGAGTAGAAGATCTGGCGTGAATTATCCTTTGCGACCGAGCGTGAAACGATGTCAGCACCCGAATTTTCGCCGTTGAGTTCGGTGTTGTAGGTGCTTTCGGCAAACTGGTTGCCGTGTGTCATAAGGCGCTCGCGGACGATGAGCTTTGCACCCTTGTCAAGCTTTGCGGTCGTCAGACGCTTGGTCGAGTCAACGCCCTTGATCTGCACCATTTCCATTTCCATATAGCTGTTTTCTTCGAGATAAACTTCGGTCGTAGGGTTGAGTATGCGCTCGCCCGTGCCGTCGCCCTCGCCGTAGTGCTTTTCAACGTATTTTACCTTTGAATTTTTGCCGACAAAGAAGCGGTGAACGCCGTCGTGCTGCGAAGCCTGCGTACCGCAGTTGTGTATACCGCAGCCTGCAACGATAACAACGTCCGAATCCTCGCCGACAAAGAAATCGTTGTAGACAACTTCCTTTAATCCGCTTTCGCTGATGACAACGGGGATATGAACGCTCTGATTTTTTGTGTTCGGCTTTATTTTTATATCGATGCCCGACTTGTCCGTCTTTGTGGTGATGTCAATGTCGGCAGTGGTGTTTCGTGCAGCTTTTTCACCGTTTGCACGGATATTGTATGCGCCCTCGGGAACGCCGTGCAGGTCTGCGACTTCTTCAAGAAGCCTTTTCTGTATCTCATCTAACATTTTAAACAGCAGCTCCTTTCAATATCAGCCAATAATAGCACGGCAGGGATTGATCGCAGAGGAAGTTCCCTGAATTTTCGGGAGAATGTCCTCGCGCTTGCCGTAGTGAAGAATTTTTCCGTCCGAGAGAACGGCGATCTCGTCGGCGATGCTTAGGATTCGCTCCTGATGCGAGATAACGATGATAGTTTTGGACTTGTCCCCGTGCATTTTCTCGAATACTTTTATAAGGTTGGAGAAGCTCCAGAGGTCGATACCTGCCTCGGGTTCGTCAAAAACGGAGAGCTTCGAGTTTTTCGCAGCAATGCCTGCAATTTCGATACGCTTCATTTCGCCGCCCGAGAGGCTCGCATTGACTTCACGGTCGATATAATCCTTGGCGCAAAGTCCTACCTCGGAAAGATAGGTGCAGGCTTCGGCAACGGTGAGGTTTCGCTTTGCGGCGATTCGCAGCAGGTCAATAATGCGTATTCCCTTGAAGCGGACGGGCTGTTGGAAAGCAAAGCCGATGCCAAGGTTCGCACGGTCGGTTATCGACATATCGGTGATGTCCTTGCCGTCAAAAATAATGCTGCCCGAGTTCGGCTTTTCAATGCCCATTATGAGCTTTGCGGTGGTGGATTTTCCACCGCCGTTCGGACCTGTTATCGCGAGAAATTTTCCGTCATCAACACGCAGACTGAGTTCTTTTATGATCTCCTTTTCGCCGCCTTTTTCCGATTCGGCGGAATAGGAAATGTTCTTTAGTTCAAGCATTTACAGAATGACCTCATTTCAATTTTTGATAGATAATTTATGTGATAATATACAATAATTGTATCATTTTTTGCCTATTATGTCAAGTGAATAATACGATAATTAAAATATGTCGGAATTATACTAAACACCATTTAAAATTTGGAAAAAATCAAGCCGACAATCTCGAATATATAGGATTTCGGCGCAGATTTTTTCCTGTATTTTATTGGTGTTTAGTATTTGATTGGGGGAGAAGTGTAGTTTTTTCCGATCTACACGGACTTTTTATTGTATTATACCCGAACTTTTTTGAAATTTCCCCGATTTCTTGACATTTTGTGTTTAATGTAGTAAAATATATTTAGAAAATGCCGAGTATAACGGCAAAGTTGATTCTGAAAGGAAGTTTTAATATGTATATCACTTGTTTGGACCTTGAAGGAGTTCTCGTTCCCGAGATCTGGATCGCATTCGCAAAGGAAACGGGTATCCCCGAGCTTGAAAAGACCACCCGTGACGAACCCGACTATGACAAGCTTATGAAGTACCGTATCGGTATCCTCAAAGAGCACGGTCTCGGACTTAAAGAGATTCAGGACGTTATCGCAAAGATCGACCCGATGCCCGGCGCAAAGGAGTTCCTCGATGAGCTTCGCTCTTTTACACAGGTAATCATCATCAGCGATACATTCACACAGTTTGCAGCTCCTCTTATGAAGAAGCTCGGCTGGCCTACAATTTTCTGCAACAGCCTTGAAGTTGCTCCGAACGGCGAAGTTACAGGCTTCAAGATGCGCTGCGAGCAGTCCAAGCTCACGACCGTTAAGGCTCTCCAGTCTATTGGCTTCCGGACTATAGCAAGCGGCGACAGCTACAACGACCTCGGAATGATAAAGGCAAGCAAGGCAGGCTTCCTCTTCAAGAGCACAGACAAGATCAAGAACGACAACCCCGATCTTCCTGCTTACGAAACCTATGATGAGCTTATGGCTGCTATCAAAAAGGCAATGGACTAAGTTAATAAGTATGAAAAAAGCTGCATAGAGCGTTAATGCCCTGTGCAGCTTTTGTTATGTCCTGTTCTCGCTTTGCTTATCCGAAGTATATTCCTCCACAGCTTCAATGCCGTCAAACAGCCTTGTCTGAAGCTTGTATAATTGTGTTATCTCCTCATCACTGAAAACGCTGTAAAGCCTGTTCAGAAAATCGGAACGGGTGTTGTATATCTCCTCGTGATACTGTCTTGCCTTATCGGTCAGTTCAAGGCAGACGCAGCGTTTGGTACCCTTTTTTATTTCGATATATCCTCTTTTTTCAAGAGAATCGGCAAGCTGCTTCACATTCTGACGGGAACAGCCCATAAGCTGACCTATGCGTGTCAGAGTTTTCGGCTCGGGGCAGTTGGCGGTTATCCCGAGCAGAAGCCATTGCTTTGTTGATATCTCGGCTGAAACTTTATCATAAGCGGTCTGGATACGGTTTTGCTGAATAAAAAGGTTGATGAATAGTGCTTTTATCTTGCTTTCACGATCCTTGTCAAAAAGCGGAGCAAGAAGTTCTGCGGTGTTTAGTTTGTCCATTGGTCGTATTTTCCTCCCATACAGCTTTAAATCATTAAACATAGTAATTATATCAAAAATTTTGACATTTGTCAAACATTTGGGCATGAATTTCGATAAAGAAAAAGCGTGAGTTTCGGCTCACGCTTTTGATATTTCGCACAAATATTCATATATCCTTTTAATAAGCCTATCGGCTGAATGTGAGCTTTTTAAGAACTGCATTATAAAAACGTCGCTCCATTCATCGCACATTACGCAGACACTTTCCCTCTGCATTTCTTTTCCGAATTTTTCCTCTAAGATACCTTTCACTTCACCAATATCCGATGGCTCTGCTCCCGGAAGTTCGCAGGATAAATGTCCGTTGGCAAGTCGGATAAGCTCGCATCTGAAACTGTTCATGGCAGTTCTCCTTTCGCTTTTACAGTGATCGTGTAAGCTTTTCATCGCTTTCCGCATAGTCGAAAAGCCCGTCATTTTTTTCTTCCAAAGCTTTTATTATATGATAGGTGTATTCGTTGTAGGGCGTGGGGATACCAAGCTCTTTTCCCATTCGGATAAGCGCGCCCGAGAACATATCTATCTCGGTGTGTCTGCCTGCATCAAGGTCTTGTAAAGTCGAGTATCGTGCAGTCGGCGGAACAAGACTTCCTTTGCTCGATGAAGCGTCAGCCTTGCTTATGTCTATGCCCTTGGCGGCGGCTATGGCTTCAAGCTCTCGGCGAAGTCCATCACTTATCGCCTTAATATGTTCGCTGTCACGGTAACAGCCTACGCCTGCGCCGAGAACAGCCTGCGGAAGATTGTTGCAGACGTTGAGCCGGAACTTGCTCCACATTTCCTCACGGATAAAATCGGTGTGACGATAGTGTATTCCCGTGCCCTCAAAAAGCCTTTCAACAGCTTTTACACGTTCGCTTTCAAAGGGCGCATAAAGCTCGCCGAAAATAATTCCTATCGTCGTCGCAGGGTCAAAACGATAACCGCCGTCCTCCCTGTGCGATGCGACCTTTATCACCGAATATAATACTAATTCCAGACCAACCTATAGACAAATACTCGGATATAATAATCCAATT
>UQQA01000005.1 GCA_900543105.1 uncultured Ruminococcus sp.
GCACGGCAAGATTTTTCTCTCCGCTCTCCGTAAACAGCTTCACAAAACGTTCAAGCTTTATATACTACACAGAGCAGGCTCTTATGGATGCAAAGGACGATATCGTATGCGTTGCGGAACGTGAGGGACTTACTGCTCACGCTAATGCTATCAAGGTAAGATTTGAATAATTCCGCAGGAGGAACAAGAATGTACGAACTTAACAGCAAGCTCAAAAGAGTTGAGGCCTATGACCCCATTGAGGGCAATTATAAAATCAGACTTGACGCAAACGAATCCTGTTTCAATATAAATGAAATGCTCGGCGAGAAAATTGCCGAAGTCGTAAAGAATGTTGCGCTCAACCGTTACCCGGATCCGACCGCATCAAAGGTTATAAAAGCATTTTCCGACCTTTATGGTCTTGATCCGCAGTATGTAACGGCAGGCAACGGCTCGGACGAGCTTATCAGCATTATCTGCGGCTGTTTTCTTGAAAAAGGGGACAAGGTGCTTACACTTTCGCCGGATTTTTCAATGTATGCTTTCTACAGCGAGCTGTACGAGCTTAAAGTCACAAATCTCCCCAAAGACAGTGTGACCTTGAAAATAGACGTTGACAAAGTTATTGAATACTGCAATAACAACGATGTAAAGGCTCTTATTTTCTCAAATCCATGCAACCCGACTTCGCTCGGCTTAAAGCGTGAGGACGTTATCCGTCTTGTTAAGGGTGTAAGCTGTCTTGTAGTTGTTGACGAAGCGTATATGGACTTCTGGGATCAGAGTATCCTCGACAAAGTTCCCGAGCTTGACAACCTTATCATTCTCAAAACTTGCTCGAAATCTATCGGTCTTGCAGCTATAAGACTTGGCTTTGCTGTCGCTTGTCCGATGATAACAAATGCGCTTCGTGCTGTTAAGTCGCCATACAATACCGACTCTATCGAGCAGGCTGTCGGCACACTTATTCTGAACGAAAAGGATATCTTAAATGAGCTTTGCAGTGAGATAATCAGCAGCAGAGATGAACTTCAGGCTGCGCTCGATGAACTTGCAGTAAAATATACAAAGCTTGAAAAGGTATTCGATTCCGTTACGAATTTTATCTTCATAAAAACAGCTTCCGCCAAGGAGATACACGCAAAGCTGCTTGAACGCTCTATTGCAGTTCGCTTTATGGGCGGCTATTTAAGAATTTCCGCAGGAACAAAGGAAGAAAACAAGGCGGTAATAACTGCTCTTGACGAAATTCTTTCCGCAATGTAAGGAGGGGCAAAGATGCGAACAGCAGAACTCACAAGAAAGACCCGTGAAACCGATATTTATGTAAAAATAGACCTCGACGGAAACGGAAAGACCGATATATCAACGGGCATCGGATTCTTCGACCACATGCTCACAGCACTCGGCGTTCACAGCAGCTTTGACCTTACCGTAAAAGCGGAGGGCGACCTCTACGTTGATGCTCACCACACCGTTGAAGACACGGGGATCGTGCTCGGTCAGGCTTTCAAGCTTGCTATCGGTGACATGAGCGGCATTGAGCGCTATGGCAGCGCATATATCCCTATGGACGAAGCTCTCGGCTTTGCTTGCGTTGATATCAGCAATCGCCCGTTCCTTGTTTTTGATGCGAATTTCAGCGATGACAGAACGGGACAGTTCGACAACTGCCTTACCGAAGAATTTTTCCGTGCATTCGCTTTCAATGCCGGTCTTACACTTCACGTTCTTGAAAAATACGGCAGGAACGATCACCACATAATCGAGGCTTTGTTCAAAGCCTGCGCACACGCTTTAAAAATCGCAGCAAAGCAGAACGGCGGCGCTGTACTTTCCACAAAGGGAGTTTTGTAAATGATCGCAATTGTTGACTACGGCGCAGGAAACATTTTCAGCGTAAAAAATGCACTTGATTTTCTTGACATTGAAAACAAACTCACGGCAGACGCAAAAGACCTTGAAAACGCCGACCGAATAATTCTTCCCGGTGTAGGCGCTTTTCCTTGGGCAATGAAAAAGCTCAACGAAAGCGGTCTTGTTCCAACGATAAAGGAGCAGGCAAAGATCAAGCCTTTTCTCGGTATCTGCCTTGGAATGCAGCTTATCTTCGACAAGGGATATGAGTTTGAGGAAACGGACGGACTTGGACTTATAAAGGGCAGCGTTGAAAAGATCGAACGAGAAGAACTTTCCGTTCCGCACATGGGCTGGAACAGCCTTGTATATAACAAGGAATGTCCCATTCTAAAGGGTATTCCCGAGGGCGAGTATGTTTATTTCGTTCATTCTTATGCTGCAAAATGCGATGATGACAGCATTGCAGCTTACTGCGATTACGGCGGAAAGGTAACAGCTCTCGTTTATGACGGAAAATATGTTATCGGAACGCAGTTCCACCCCGAAAAGAGCGGCAAAGCAGGTCTTAAAATGCTCAAAAACTTTTCGGAACTTGTCTGACGGGAGGATATAAACATGCTTGCAAAAAGAATAATCCCTTGCCTTGATGTTCGTGACGGAAAGGTAGTAAAGGGCATAAATTTTGTCGGAATAAAAGAAGTCGGCGACCCCGTTGAATGTGCCGCCGAATATGACAGACAAGGCGCAGACGAAATAGTTTTCCTTGATATAACGGCATCAAACGAGGGCAGGGGAACTATGCTCGATGTTGTACGCAGAACAGCACAGAAAGTTTTCGTTCCGCTCACAGTCGGCGGCGGTATCAGAACGATAGAGGATTTTCGTGATACTCTCCGTGCAGGTGCAGATAAGGTTTCGGTAAACTCTGCGGCTGTAAAAAATCCTCAGCTTATAAAAGAAGCTGCTGATATTTTCGGCTGTCAGTGTGTTGTTGTAGCCATCGATGCAAAGAAATGTGAGGACGGTCACTACACAGTTGTTATAAACGGCGGACGTATCGATATGGGCATTGATGCTGTTGAATGGGCGAAGAAAGCCGAAGAACTTGGAGCAGGGGAGATACTTCTCACCTCGATGGACACGGATGGCGTAAAGGGCGGCTTTGACCTTGATATGCTCAATGCTGTATGCAGTGTTGTAAAGATACCGGTTATCGCAAGCGGCGGCTGCGGAAAGCTTGAACATTTCACGGAAGTATTTGAAAAGACAAACGCATCGGCGGCTCTTGCGGCTTCACTTTTCCACTATAAAGAGCTTACAGTCGGTCAGGTCAAACGAGAACTTGCTCGTCATGATATACCTGTAAGAGCAACATAAAAAATCAGATTTGGAGTAGAAAATGGGACTTATCGAAGAAACTAACGAGCTTATGCTCGACTGGGAAAAGATAAACAATATTTCATCGGAAAACCATGTAATTCCCGTTGCGGTTCAGAATATACTGACAAAAGAAGTTATTCTCGTTGCTTACATAAATGAAGCGGCGTTAAAGGAATCTATCCGTCTTAAAAAAGCCGTTTTCTGGAGTACTTCGCGCAACCGGCTTTGGTTCAAGGGCGCAGAATCGGGAAATACATTCACACTTAACCATATTTTTGTCAACTGCGAGCAGAATTCACTCGTCTTTCAGGTAACACCCGACAAGGGAAATATCTGCCACACAAGTTACAACGGAGTTGCGAACAACTGCTACTACCGTGAGCTTGACATGGACACGATGAAGCTCATAAATTTAAACGAAAAGAAAGGAAACTGACTATGACAGTTTATGAAGAAATATTTGAAGTTTTAAAGCTTCGCAAAAAGGCTTTTGACGCGGGAAATGCTCCCGAAAAATCTTACACCTGCTACCTTTACGAAAAGGGCGTTGACAAGATCTGCAAAAAGGTCGGTGAAGAAGCTACAGAAACTGTTATTGCCGCAAAGAACGGCGACAACGATGAGCTTATGAACGAAATAAATGACCTTATTTATCATGTTATGGTTCTCTGCGTAAATCAGGGACTTGAATGGAGCGATGTTGAAAAAGTTCTTTCCGAGCGCAACGAAAAGATCGGCAACCTTAAAACATTCCATACCACCGATAAAAACTCATAAAATTATAAGATAAGTAACCTTTTCAGCCTTCTGTGAATAATATGTATGGAAGGGAAACTCTATAACCCTCTGCCACAAAATATGCGGCTGCGTGTATCGGTTTTAGAGAACCCCCGAAGCAATTTGATTTGCTTAAATATTATTTACAGGAGGTTTTTTATGAGCGAATTGAATGACTGCTTTAAAGAAGCAGTATGCGTTGATGTTCAGCGGATCTTCGACAGCTGCTCCGACCGTGACTGCATATATGATCTGCCGATAACACTCACACAGGATTCTGCGCCGATCACAGATGAAATGGACATCGTGCGAACACGCTGCGCAGAAGTCGAAGTCACCTGCATTTCAGTTGATCCCGTCCCGTTCAAAAACGGTTTCTATGCAGTTGATATTACTTATCGTTTCAAGATCACAGCTGAAGCTTTCACACAGGGTTTCTGCAAAAATCAGGCAGGAACTATACTTTGCGGAACAGCCTTATGGAACAAGAGGGTAATTCTCTACGGCAGCGAGGGCACGTCCAAGGTCTTTACAAGCGATCAGGATCTTTTGCCGACTGACGTTGAATGTAATGAGTGCGCCTGCTGCAATGATGCTGCAAGTATGCCGAAAGCAACGGTCCGTGTACTTGACCCGATCGCACTTGATACAAAATTGGCTTGCAAGAAGCCATATCCGCCGCATTGCTGCAAGCCGTGTGAGGAAGAACCCAAACCGTGCGAACGTGTGCTTACCGTTTCGCTCGGACTTTTCTCGATAATCCAGCTTTCACGTCCGGTATCGATAATCGTTCCTGCTTATGATTACTGCATACCCTGCAAGGATTGTTCACTGACCGATACGGGCGAATCACCATGTGATGTTTTCGGTAAGCTTGAATTTCCGTCAGAGCAGTTCTTCCCTCAGCCTTCATCAGACGCTACGAAATACGGCTGCTGCGATAAAAACGAAAAGAAAAAATGTGACTGTGACTGCAATTAAAAATGCTCTCTGACAATAATTGCCCTGAACATTAAACTCAATGCAGACGATCTGCCGAACCTCAGTTTGCGCATTTTGTCTGCATTTTTGTTTTCTGTGTGAAAAATATACGATTTTAGTTGCAATCGAAGCAAAAAAGTGATATAATAAAATTTGTCCATAGATAGATTTAAGGAGCGAATTTGTTTTGACCGAATATATAGAAAAAGTAAAAGAGCTTATCAGTAAAAGCAGCGAAATACCGCTTTGCTATGTACATAGCTTCGGCTGTCAGCAGAATGTCAGCGATGGGGAACGTATCTTAGGCTTGCTTTCAAGCTGCGGCTACGGAATAACTTCCGAGCCCGACTCGGCACAGCTTATACTGTACAATACCTGCGCTGTTCGTGAGAACGCCGAAAACAAAGTATATGGTATGATAGGCGAACTCAAACATCTCAAAGAAAAGAATCCCGACTTGATAATAGGTCTTTGCGGCTGTATGGCGCAGGAATCAAAAACTGTTGACAAAATACGCAGTACCTACAAACAGGTCGATCTTATATTCGGTACACACGCTTTATCCGAACTGCCGCATCTGCTGTATGACGTTCTGACAAAGCGAAAATTCGTATTTGATACGGACGAGCATTCGGAAGTTCCGCTCAATGTTTCGGCGGTTCACCGGAACAGCTTTAAAACAGGTGTTCCGATAATGTACGGCTGCGATAATTTCTGCTCATACTGCATCGTGCCGTATGTACGGGGCAGAGAAAAAAGCCGTGACCCTGAGTTGATCCTTAAAGAGATCCGCGAGCTTGCCGATAAAGGCTACAAGGAGATTATGCTACTCGGTCAGAATGTAAATTCTTATGGAAAAGGACTTGATGAGCCTATAAGCTTTTCGGAACTCCTCCGCAGGATAAACAGGATAGACGGTGATTTCAAGATAAGGTTTATGTCACCGCATCCCAAGGATTGCACACACGAACTTATCGATACTATCCTTGAATGTGACAAGGTATGCAAGCATCTGCATCTTCCGCTCCAGTCCGGGAGTGACGGGATACTAAAAAAAATGAACCGCAGATATACCGCAGAAAAGTACATGGAAACGGTCGATTATGTTCGCAGCAAAGTTCCTGATTTTTCGCTCACAACGGATATAATCGTCGGATTTCCGAACGAAACCTACGAGGATTTTCTTAAAACAAAGGAGGTCGTCGAAAAGGTCAGGTTTGACAACATCTATTCTTTCATCTATTCAAAGCGCAGCGGTACAAAAGCCGCCGAGATGATAGACAATACGAGCGATGAGGACAAAAGCAAGTGGATGACAGAGCTTCTTGCAGCGCAGCGTGAGGTTTCGTCCGAAAATTACAAGCGCTTTATGGGACGTGAACTGGAAGTCCTTTTTGATGCGGAAAGCAGGCACGAGGGTTTTATCACCGGCAAGAGCGATGAATTCATCATCGTAGAGGCCAAGGGCGATGCTTCACTCATCGGTCAGCGCAGAAAAGTAAAAATCACCAAGACGTATAACTGGGCAGTCAGCGGTGAGATAATATAAGCAAATACCATTTCAGGAGGTCTAAAAAATGAATGATGTAATAGAAAAAGCAAGAGAACTTGGTGTTCTCATTCAGAAAGACGAGCGCTATGCCGCTTACTATATTGCGAAGGAAGCAAACGACAAGGACGAAGAGCTTCAGAATATGATAAATGAGTTCAATATGAAGCGTATGCAGCTCAATGCAGAGGTTTCAAAGGAAAACAAGGATGAAGAGCGCCTTGCCGAACTCGATGACGGAATAAAGTCGCTTTACGGCACAATTATGGCGAACGAAAATATGATAAACTATAACAAGGCTAAAAATGCTATGGACAGCCTTCTCAACCAGATCAATATGATAATTACCTATTCCGCAAACGGCGAAGACCCACTTACCTGTTCCTGCGAAGAAGTAAACATCAGCTGCGGAGGAAACTGTTCTGCGTGCGGCGGCTGCCATTGATCAAATTCTGATTGACCTGCTTTAACGGCAGGTCAATCACATCAAAGTTGTCATCGGAAAATAATGGAGGATTATTCTGTGGAAATTGATATGCAAAAGCTTTCGCCTATGATGAAGCAGTATTTCGCCGTAAAAGAAAAATGCAAGGGCTTCCTGCTTTTTTTCAGACTTGGCGACTTTTACGAAATGTTCTTTGACGATGCGCTTTTAGCTTCAAGAGTTCTTGAACTCACACTTACAGGACGTGACTGCGGTCTTGAAGAACGTGCGCCAATGTGCGGTATCCCTTATCACGCCTGCGAAATTTACATAAAAAAACTTATCGATGCGGGTTATAAAGTCGCTATATGCGAACAGCTCACCGACCCGAAGGACGCAAAGGGCGGCATTGTTGAGCGTGATATCGTCAGGATAGTAACTCCCGGTACTGTCACCGAAAGCAATATGCTTGACGAGTCGAAAAACAACTATATCGCAGCAATATATGCTTTGGACAAACGTTGTGCGCTCTGCTTTGCTGATATATCTACGGGTGAAGTTCATCTTTTTGACAAGACTTCAAAAAATCTTGAAGCGGAGGTTGTCAACGAACTTGTTCGCTTTGAACCCGTTGAAATTCTTTTCAATGAAAAATTTCTTGATTACAAAAATGTTCAGGAATTTATCCGTACAAAAATGAACGTTTCCGTTCAGCTTCTTGATGATGAAGAATTCGATATTTCAAGCAAAAAAGATATCGTTTTAAAGCAGTTCAACGTTGATGATCTTGACGAGATATCACTTCACGAGGGTACGCCCGAAGCAGACTGTGTATGCGGACTTTTCGGCTATATCTACAATACACAGAAAACGCTTGTCGGACGTTTCACCGAGATCAAACGCTATAATGATAACTTCTTTATGGAGCTTGATTATACAGCGAGAAGAAACCTCGAGCTTACTGAAACAATGCGGAGCAAGGAAAAGAAAGGCAGCCTTTTATGGGTGCTTGATCATACCAATACTTCAATGGGAAAACGTCTTCTCAAATCCTATATCGAACAGCCGCTTGTAAAGCTTGCGATAATCACGAACCGACTTGACGCGGTCGAACAGCTTTGCAGAAAATCCGTGCTTCGCCAGCAGCTTTCCGATGCGCTTTCCAAAGTCTATGATATTGAGCGTCTTATGACAAGAATAATGTATAAGACAGCAACTCCGAGAGATGTAAAATCACTTTCGCTGACAGCTTTGCAGCTCCCCGAGATAAAAAAGATACTCGGTGAATTTTCATCAAAGCTTCTTACCGAACTTAACAGCAAGATAGATACCCTTGAAGATATTTCGGGTCTTGTCGAAAGAGCGATAGTTGATGAACCTCCGATAACCGCAAAAGAGGGCGGTGTTATCAAGGATGGCTTTAATGCGGAACTTGATAATCTTCGTCACATTATAAGCGGAGGAAAAGACATCATTGATGGAATCGAACAGCGTGAACGAGATAAAACGGGCATCAAGAATCTGAAGATCGGATATAACAGAGTTTTCGGCTACTATATCGAAGTAACGAAGTCCTATTATGACCTTGTTCCCGATACTTATATCAGAAAACAGACGCTCGCAAACTGCGAAAGATTTATCACGGAAGAACTCAAAAAATATGAAAACGAAATTCTTGGTGCAAACGAAAAAGTTCTTTCGCTTGAAGCAAACATTTTTGCGGAAGTCCGTGATTTTATCGTCGAAAAGATAACCCGTGTTCAGGAAACAGCTTCGGCTGTCGCACAGCTTGACGTTCTTTGCTCGTTCGCTTATGTTTCGCTGAAAAATGAATATACAAAACCAGATATTGCTATCGATGGCGTTATCGATATTGCGGACGGTCGCCACCCCGTTGTTGAGCTTATGCTCAAAGATGAGATCTACGTTCCGAACGACACATACCTCGATATGAACAGCAACCGTATGCAGATAATCACAGGTCCAAATATGTCGGGTAAATCGACATATATGCGTCAGGTAGCACTCATAACACTTATGGCGCAGATAGGCTGCTTTGTCCCTGCAAAGAGAGCAAAGATAACTATTGTTGATAAAATTTTCACCAGAGTAGGCGCATCGGACGACCTTACCGCAGGTCAGTCAACCTTTATGGTCGAAATGAGTGAAGTCGCTGATATTCTCAAAAATGCAACCAAGCAGAGCCTTGTTATTCTCGATGAAGTCGGAAGAGGAACTTCGACCTTTGACGGAATAAGCATTGCAACTGCGGTCGCAGAGTATATTGCAAATCAGCGTGTGCTCGGCTGCAAAACGCTTTTTGCAACGCATTATCACGAACTTATAAAGCTTGAAGATCAGCTTGACGGCGTTAAAAATTACAGCGTCGCTGTCAAGAAAATAGGCGAGGATATACGATTTCTGCGAAAGATAGTACCCGGCGGAGTTGATGACAGCTATGGCATAGAAGTTGCAAAGCTTGCAGGACTTCCTAACAAAGTCCTGACCCGTGCAAAAGAGATACTCGCCGAAATGGAGAAAGAAAAAGCTGCCGAGAGGCAGCGCAAAGCCGATGATAACGACCTGCAAATTTCATTCGGAGCAATGAATGATGAAATCATCCTTGACAGACTTAGAAAGACAAATGCAGATGAATTCAGCGGGGAAGAAGCAAAGCAGTTCCTTAAAGAGCTTTGCAGTTCGCTTTAAGAATTTCAAACGCTTTAAAATGGAGATAAAATGGGAAGAATAAATCTACTTCAGAAAGAAACCTCGGAGCTTATTGCCGCAGGTGAAGTTATCGAGCGTCCAAGCTCCGTTATAAAAGAGCTTATTGAAAATTCGATAGACAGCGGTGCTGATAATATTACCGTTGAGATAAAAAACGGCGGTATTTCATATATCCGTATCACCGATAACGGCTGCGGAATGGAGCAGGAAGATGTTCCGATGGCTTTTCTTCGTCATGCGACAAGCAAGATCAGCTCTAAGGAAGACCTTAACAGCATAAATACGCTCGGATTCCGCGGTGAAGCGCTTGCTTCGATATGTGCTGTTGCAAGAGTCGAGGTTCTGACAAAAGTTGCAGGAAGTATGTACGGGACGCACTATATCATTGAGGGCTCGGAAGAAAAACTGAACGAACAGACAGGCTGCCCCGACGGTACAACAATCATTATCCGTGATATTTTCTTCAACGTTCCCGCGCGACTTAAATTTCTGAAAAAAGACGTTGCCGAGGGAAATGCAATATCGGATATAACGAGTAAAATTGCCGTTTCCCACCCCGAGATCGCATTCAAATTCATACGAAACAACAATCAGGATTTCATTACTCCGGGTGACGGCGACCTTTATTCTTCGATATACTCCGTTATGGGAAAAGACTTCGCAGAATCACTCATTCCCGTAAAATACAAGCTCAATGGCGTGAAGATAAAAGGCTTCACAGTAAAACCGCTCAAAGGCAGACCTAAGCGCAACTTTCAGTATTTCTTCGTGAACGGCAGATATGTCAAATCCTATACTTGCTCTTATGCGCTTGAAGAAGCTTATCAGAACTGCATAATGGAGGGAAAATTTCCTGCCTGCGTTCTGCTTATGGAAGTTTCGCCAGTGATGCTCGATGTCAATGTTCACCCTGCAAAAATCGAGGTTCGCTTCAATGATGACAGACTTATCCATGACAGCATTTATTTCTCGGTAAAAACGGCTATACACAATAATTCCGAGCCGATGAACATTGAAATAAAGCAGCCGATACCCGACTATACAAAACCGCTTCCCGAAAGCTATAATATCGGTACACAGCTTATGTTCAATACAGAACAGCGAAAGCAAGCTGAACCTGCTGCACCCGTTCAGCATTTTTCGCGGCCTGAACGCTTTGAACAGCCGCTTCGTGTAAACGAGGTAAGCGATCTTGTCGGCAGGAGAGAGAATGTTCCCGTTATGGGGATCGCTTCGGTAAACACTTCAAAGCCGACGGGCAGCTATGCCGATCTGCCTTGGGCAAAGCCAAAGCCTGCTGTTTCCGAGCCGATACCACAGAAAAATATTTCGGTTCAGGTCGAATATAACGACTATAAAAATGACAGCTCGCAGACGGATATCCCTTATACTGTCGAGCCGCCCGAGGATATTCCCGAAACTCCGACTCCCGATATTCCCGAGCACAGCGGCGGTTACAAATACATAAACGAGCAAGCACCTATCATTGAACAGCCTAAAAAGGAGATATTCTTCCGCATCATAGGTGAAGCATTCAAAGAGTATATCATTGCCGAAGTCGACAAGGAAGTTATCTTCGTTGATAAACACGCGGCTCACGAAAGAATACTTTTTGAAAAGCTCAAAGCAGGTCAGCAGAATCTCCAATGTCAGATGATGCTTGAACCAATAGATGTTATGCTTTCAAATGAGGAGTATGATGCTCTTGTTCAGAACAAGCAGACAGCATTCGACCTTGGTTTTTCGTTTACTGAAAAGCGAAATACTTCTGTAAGCGTAAACGGTATCCCTGCAATGCTGGACGGCTGCGACCCTGCCGATCTTATCATCGAACTTGCAAGCAATTTCAGCAATAACCGCAACAATCCTCTTCCCGTTATCCTTGACGATATGTATCATACCTTTGCCTGCAAAGCTGCAATAAAAGCAAACGATGAAAACAGTCCCAAGGAGCTTGCGGAGATAGTCCGCACACTTCTTGAGAATGAAAGCATTCGCTACTGTCCTCATGGCAGACCCGTTATGTTCAAAATTACAAAATATGAACTTGATAAACAATTCAGGAGAATCGTTTAATGGAAAAGAAACAGCCTTTGATCGTGGTCGTAGGCCCGACAGCTTCGGGAAAAACCGCGGTCGGCATCGAACTTGCAAAAGAATACAACGGCGAAGTCGTTTCAGCCGACTCTATGCAGATATACAAAGGTATGGACATTGCGACCGCCAAGCCTGATGAAGAAGAGATGCAGGGAATACCTCATCATCTTATAAGCGAGTTAGAGCCTACTTCGTCATTCAGCGTTGCGGAATATGTCAAGCTTGCTCAGCAGAAAATAGAGGATATCGCCGCAAGAGGGAAGCTTCCGATATTGGTCGGCGGAACGGGACTTTATGTTTCTTCACTCATAGACAACATCAACTTCGACAATGCGATAACAGACGGCAGCGTTCGCAGAAAGCTTACAGAAGAAGCCGAGCGCATCGGCAACGAAGCAATGCTTGAAAAGCTTCGTGAAATTGACCCCGAAGCCGCCGAAAAGATACCTGCCGCAAATCTTGTCAGAATTATCCGTGCGTTGGAAGTTTACGAGGTAACGGAAATTCCGTTCAGCAGGCACAAGGAGCTCAACCGTATGCAGGACAGTCTTTACAATGCGTGCATGATCGGCTTGACATACAAAGACCGAAGCGTTCTTTATGACAGAATAAACAGGCGAGTGGATATCATGCTTGAAAAAGGTCTTATCGAGGAGTGCCGCGCTGTTTACGAAAATGAAAAACTTGGAACAGCCTGCCAGGCAATAGGTTACAAGGAATTAATTCCATATTTTGATGGAGTTAAACCAAAAGAGGAATGTATTGACAAAATCAAGCAATATTCGCGCAATTATGCAAAGCGCCAGCTCACTTGGTTTCGTCGAGATGAACGAATTCAGTGGGTAGAAATCGAAGAAGATACAGCATTTAGTACAATTATTGCAGAATGTAAAAAAATAGTAGCCAAAACTGAAATTTTGTGATATAATATACTGTGTGTATGAAAAGATCATTATGCAATATCAAAAGTTAGCAAAACGTTGAACCGTGCTAATGATCCTAAGGAGTGATAGCAATGAATAAGAATATGAATTTACAAGATGTTTTTCTCAATCAGGCACGAAAAGATAAGATATATGTTACTTTTATCCTCACGAATGGCTTCCAGTTCAAGGGTATCGTTAAGGGTTTTGATAACTACACGGTCATTCTTGACTGCGACGGAAAGCAGGAGCTTGTTTTCAAACACGCTATCTCAACGATAGTTCCGAGCAAGCCTATCCCGATACTCGATTCCGAACAGTAATTCTTCATTCGGGAGAGTAATATGGATACAATTACAGGAAAAGTTCTTGTTCTTATCCTTTCAATCTTTATGCTCGTTACGGTCTTTCATCAGTTCGTTCAGGTTTTTGAAGATGATTACACAACAGAAACAGCTACGGTATATTCATCGGCTGAAAAGGTCACTTTCAATGGCGTTTACGTCCGAAACGAAACCATTGTCAGCGGAGGAAAAAACGGCGTTCTGAGTTATCCGTCTTCCGACGGAAGCAAGGTAGCCAAGGATTCCGTTGTTGCGTATGTGTACAGATCTGCAAATGATATCTATATCAACCAGCAGATCGAAAACCTCAAAAACGAAGTTGAGATATTGAAAAAAGAACAAAGTCCGGGTACGACAGTAGTTGCACAGCCCGAGTTCATTTCAAGTCTTATCGATGAAAAATACCGCACGATCACAACACTCGCCGCAAGAAATGATCTTAGTTCCTTAAGATCGGAAAGCAATGATTTCCAGATGCTTACGGGAATTTATCAGATCGTTATCGGCGAAGAAACAGATTACAATGATAGGATAGAACAGCTGGAAAAGCAGATAAAGCTTCTTGAAGCAAAACAGAACAATCCTATTGATATCATAACCGTTCCCAATTCGGGATATTTTATCAGCTATGTTGACGGATATGAAGATATCCTTTCAACGGACAAGCTTTCGTCCATAACAGCCGATGACATAAAAGAAGTCATAAAAAACGACGGCTACAATGCAGCCAAAGTTTCAAAAAAAGCGGTTGGAAAGATAGTTGATGACTATGAATGGGATCTTGTAGGAATAGTTAATCCTAAAGACGCTTCATTCAATCCCGGAAAAGAAGTCAAGGTAAAGCTTTCATCTACGCCCGATCTTCTCACAGCGAAGATCACAGATGTTATCGAAACCGATGACCCTGAGGAATGTGTTATTGTTTTATCCTGCGAAAAGCTGAACTTCAACCTCGTTCAGTACCGAACCGAAAGAGTTGAGATAATCCTCGATGACTTTAACGGTATAAAAGTTCCGAGAGAGGCTGTGAGATTCAACAAAAACAACGAAAAGGGCGTTTATGTTCTTCTCGGACAGCGGATCGCCTTTAAAAAAGTTGATGTTATATACGAATGTGATGAATATCTCTTGTCTGCAATTACCTCAGATACAGGCTATATCAGCGTTTATGAAGATATTATCCTAAGCGGTGAGATACCTGCCGAGGTAATGGAACAGGTAACAACAGCAAGTACGGAAGAACAGTCGGAAGAAGCGACCGCTCCCGAAACAACTGCTGAATCTGTTTCGGTGACAGAAGTAACTAACGGAGATGAAGCGGCAAATGAATAATGATGCTTGTGAAAACTACCGAAAAGCGCTGTTCAACGTTCAGGAAGCAAAAGCTAAATATCGAAAAAGCAATGAAACCGTCCGCCTTATGGCTGTCACGAAAACCGTTCCTGCGGAGATCGTGAATACGGTCATTGACTGCGGTGCTGATCTTCTCGGCGAGAACAGAGTTCAGGAATATCTTGAAAAAAAGGATATCTACAAGCCTGCGGAAGTCCATTTTATCGGACATTTGCAGAGCAATAAGATAAAATACATAATCAACTCCGTTGAGTGCATACACTCGGTGGACAGCCTTGACCTTGCAAAAGAAATAAGTAAGGCTGCCGAAAGGAACGGAAAAATAATGAAAGTCCTTGCCGAAGTTAATATCGGCGGGGAAGAATCAAAATTCGGAATTTCTCCCGAAAAGCTGGACGAGCTTATCTATGGTGTGTCCGAGTTTCACGGAATAAAGCTTTGTGGTCTTATGACTATACCGCCTAAAGGAAACTCCGAAGCCTATTTTGCAAAAATGCAGGAGCTTTTCTGCAAAATGGGAAACAAAAAAACAGAAAACGTATCAATGGATATTCTTTCAATGGGAATGTCCGCTGATTACGTTGAGGCCATTAAATATGGTTCAAATATAGTAAGAATTGGTTCCGGTATTTTTGGTGCCAGAAAATAAAGAGAGGATGTAAAATATGGGATTTCTTGATACTATTAAAGAAGCAATCGGAATGGGTGCTGAGGACGACGATCGTTCCGATGATTATGTAAATGAACAGCCCAATAATTATGACAGAGATGACGACCCTAAGACAAACAGAGTCGTAAATATCAGCGCAACTGCACAGCTTCAGGTCATTCTTGTTAAGCCTGAGGTCTTTGCCGACACAAAGGAGATCGCTAACCACCTTAACTCCAAGAAAACTGTTGTACTCAATCTTGAATCTACAACACCTGACGTTACAAGAAGAATCATCGACTTTCTCGGCGGCGTTGCTTATGCAAATGGCGGAAACATCAAGCCTGTTGCAAACAATACATTCATCATCACACCTTACAATGTTGGATTTGTCGGCGAAGATCTCGTAGGTGAACTCGAAAACAACGGCGTTATCATCTGATGAAGCTTTCGGGTTCATACTTTGACAGACTATCCGATGAGGACAGGTTGTTTGCTTCGCATACTGCGGATATCATTGACATCTGCGAAAGAAAATATATACCGAGATTTACAGCATTTCTTGACGGAAATCAGGTTGAGATAGCTCGTTCTGTGCTTGGAAACATCGGCTTTGATAATTTCTGCTTTTATGGTGGATTTGACGAAGCCTCGAGATGTGTTCTTGGTGTTTTTCCTCCGTATTCCGAATGTGAACCATTGGATTTTCCGATAACAGCACTTGAAATAAGATATCGGAGCGAAAAAAAGCTTTCTCACCGTGATTTTCTCGGTTCATTTATGTCCTGCGGAATAAACAGGAATATGATCGGGGATATCATTGTAAATGATGGACTTACAGTAGCTTTTGTTTACAATACTATTGTCGATACGATAATGAATGAAGTAAAAAAGATCGGTTCGGAGGGCGTAAAAATAAGTGTGAACCCTTCACCCGAAATAAAACCCAACGAAAGCTTTAAGGAGATCTCGGGAACGATCTCATCACTTCGCGCAGACTGCGTAATAAGCCTTGCTTTGAAACTGAGCCGTGAAAAAACAGCACAGCTTATAAGAAGCGGCAATGTTTTACTCAATTCACGCCCCTGCGAATCAGTAAGCAAAGAAATGAACTGTGGTGATATTTTTTCCGCAAGAGGTCACGGTAAATTTATTTTTGGCAGCATAAACGGCACTACAAAGAAAGACAGAATACATATCACAATAAAGAAATATATTTAAAGGTTTGAATTTTTCAGACTAAGAGTTCCGTTTCGTATGGAATTCAGAAAGGAATGGTCAAAAAGATGCTTACAGCTAAGGATATCAATAATAAAAAATTTGAACAGACAAGACCCGGCTACAAGCCCGAAGAAGTTGACGATTTTCTCCGTGAGATCGCACTCCAGATAACTCAGATGCAGAAAGACAAAGAAGAGATCGAAAAAAAGATCGAGGTTCTTGTTGAAAGCGTTAGAGAATATAAAAAGGACGAAGATGCTCTTAAAGACGCTCTTATCGGCGCCCAGAAGCAGGGAAGAGCAGTCGTTCAGGAAGCACATGAAAACGCCGACAAGATCATCGCCGAAGCTCATGTCAAGGCAGAAGAGATCATCGGAAATACAAGAGTTCAGCTTGAAAAGGAAAAACACTGCCTCGCTAAGATGCAGCAGGAGGTTTCCGATTTCAAGCAAAATCTTCTTACAATGTACAAGGCTCACCTTGAACAGATAACATCTATCCCCGAATTTGAAGATGAAAGCGAGGAAGAAGCTCCCACTTCGACAGCAGTTGAAGAAAAGCCTGCTGAACAGCCAAAGGCAGAGCCTGCTCCCGTAAATATGGAAGCAACAAGAGTTGTTGATACTTCTTCAGTAAAAAGAGAAAGAACAGGCTTCCCGTTTGAAAGCAACCAGTCGAGCGGCGAAAGCAAATTCGGCAATCTCAAATTCGGTCAGAATAAGTGATCTATTTTGCAGCGTAGTGTTAGCTGCTATATTCTACTTTTAAATAAGGAGATAAAATCAAATGGCGCAGGATTTTAATTCAACTATCAATCTTCCGAAAACGGAATTCTCGATGAGAGGAAATCTTGTTCAGAAAGAACCCGCTATGCTCGAGGATTGGGCAAAAAACAAAACATATTACAAAATGATCGAGAAGAACAGCGAAAAGCCTAAGTACGTTCTTCACGACGGTCCTCCGTATGCAAACGGCGATATCCACATGGGTACTGCTCTTAATAAGGTACTCAAGGATATTATTGTTCGTTATAAAAATATGAGCGGTTACTGCTCACCGTATATCCCCGGTTGGGATACACACGGACTTCCTATCGAGCTTAAAGCACTCAAAGCGCTTGGCGTTGACAAGGGAGCTATTTCTCCCGTTGAGCTTCGTAAGCACTGCCACGAATATGCTCTCACACAGGTAGAAAATCAGAAGAAGCAGTTCGTAAGACTTGGCGTTTGGGGCGATTTTGACGATCCATATCTCACACTCAAACCCGGTTTTGAAGCTAACGAGATCGAAGTATTCGGTGAGATGTACAAGAAAGGTTACATCTACAAGGGATTGAAGCCTGTTTACTGGTGTCCTGACTGCCAGACTGCTCTTGCAGAAGCTGAAATTGAATATGCAAATGACCCATGCCACTCAATTTATGTTAAGTTCAAGGTAACAGACGATAAGGGCAAGTTCACAGCAATGGGACTTGATCTTGATAAGACATTCTTTGTTATCTGGACAACAACGACCTGGACACTTCCGGGCAACCTTGCTATCTGCCTTGGCCCTGATTATGAATATACAGTTGTAAAGGCTAACGGCGAAAACTACATTATGGCTGCTGAACTTGTTAAGCCAACAATGGAAGCTGCAAAGATAGAAAACTACACGACCGAAGGAACATTCACAGGCAAAGAGCTTGAATATATGAAAGCTGCTCACCCATTTATGGGAAGAGATTCTCTCGTTATCGTCGGAGATCATGTTACACTTGAAAGTGGTACGGGATGCGTTCATACGGCTCCGGGCTTCGGTGTAGACGACTTTGAAGTATGCAAGAAATATCCTGAGATCGGCATTGTTGTTCCTGTTGACGCAAAGGGTATCCAGACTGCTGAGGCAGGCAAATATGCAGGTCTTTCCACTACAGATTCCAACAAGATCATCGCTAAGGATCTTGAAGAGAGCGGCGCACTTTTCGCACTTGAAAAGATCGTCCACCAGTATCCTCACTGCTGGAGATGTAAAAATCCTATCCTTTTCAGAGCAACTGAACAGTGGTTCTGCTCCGTAAAGGGCTTTAAGGATAATGCTATCGAAAACATCAGCAAGGTACAGTGGATCCCTGAATGGGGCGAAGAGCGTATCAAGGGAATGGTAAACGACAGAAGCGACTGGTGTATTTCCCGTCAGAGAACTTGGGGTGTTCCTATTCCGGTATTCTACTGCAAGGACTGCGGCAAGCCTATCGTTACCGATGAAACTATCAAGAAGACTTCCGAGCTCTTCCGCAAAGAGGGTTCTGATGCTTGGTATATCCACGATGTAAAGGATCTTATTCCGGAGGGACTTAAGTGCGAATGCGGCTGCACGGAATTTGTCAAGGAAACAGATATCTTTGACGTTTGGTTCGACAGCGGCGTTACACATAAAGCTGTTATGGAAGAACGCGGATTTGATACACCTGTTGACCTTTATCTTGAGGGCGCAGACCAGTACAGAGGTTGGTTCCAGTCCTCACTCCTCACATCTTCAGCTATCTACGGCAGAGCGCCTTACAAGGCTGTATGTACTCACGGCTGGGTAGTTGACGGCGAGGGCAAAACAATGCATAAATCCCTCGGAAACGGTGTCGACCCGAGCGAGATCACAGATAAATACGGTGCAGATATCCTCAGACTTTGGGTTGCTTCTTCCGATTATCACGCTGACATTCGTTTCTCAAACGAAATTCTTAAGCAGCTTACCGATACCTATAAGAAGATCCGCAACACTGCACGTTATATTCTCGGAAACCTCGGCGACAGCAATGGTTTCAATGTAAAGAAAGACATTGTTCCTATCAATGAGCTTCATGAGATAGACAAGTGGGCATTGCTCCGCCTTAATGCTCTTATCGAAAAGTGTAAGGCTGCTTACGACGCATTTGATTTCCATGTTGCAATACACGGAATCCATAATTTCTGCGTAACAGATATGTCCAACTTCTACCTTGATATCATCAAGGACAGACTTTACTGCACAGGCGAAAAATCCGCTGACAGACGTGCTGCTCAGACAGCAATGTACTACATCATCAACGCACTTTCCCGTCTTGTTGCTCCTGTTCTTGCTTTCACAGCAGAAGAGATCTGGAAGTATATGCCGCATTCCGAGGCAGACGATACAAACAGCGTTATGATGAATAACTTCCCGACACCAATTGACGTTCAGGTAGATGATGCATTTGTTGAGAAGTGGAACTTCATCTATCAGCTCAGAGCTGACGCTACAAAGGCTCTCGAAGTTAAACGTGCTGACAAGTTTATCGGTGCTTCACTTGAAGCAAAGGTTATTATCCATGTAAACAGTGATGCTTCACTCCACGCAAAGCTTGACAGCTACTCCGATATTCTTGCAAAGGTATTCATTGTTTCGGGCGTTGAGATCATTGACGGCGGCAGCGGTGAATTCAAGAGCGACTTTATGGCTGACAATCTTTCTTATGATGTTGCAAAGGCTGACGGCGAAAAGTGCGAAAGATGCTGGATCTACTCCAAGTCTGTCGGCAAAAACGCTCTTTATCCTACACTTTGCGACCGCTGCGCAGAAGAAGTAGCAAAAATTTTAAAGTAAAGAAATAGTGCAGACTGATAATTTCGGTCTGCACCATGGATATTTATATGTTGATTATTTCAATTGCAATAATTGTACTCCTTATTGCTGCCGACCAGTTCCTCAAATATTTTATGGTAAATTCGGTTTTTGCCGAGGTTTCCTCATGCGATCTTATCAAATTTGGTAACCTTGATGTGATCGGACTTCGTTATGTCGAAAATAGGGGAGCGGCGTTCAGCAGCTTTGAGGGAGCACGTTGGTTTCTGATAATTCTCACGCTTGCACTGATAATTCTTCTCACTGTTTGGGTTATAAAGGACAAGAAAAAAAATCCATTTATGGTTTACAGTGCAGCGGCGGTTATCGCAGGAGGAATCGGAAACCTTATCGACCGCATAAGGCTTGGCTATGTTATCGATTATATCGAAGTCAGGCTCTTTAACTTTGCGATATTCAATTTTGCGGATATTTGCGTTGTCCTTGGTGCGATATGCCTTGTGATCTATGTTTGCTTTATTGAGAACAAATCGGAGAAACAGCATGGATGAGCTTTTCTTTACCGTAGAAAACCTCGAAAACGGGGAACAGATACGGATCGACAAGTGGCTGAGTGATAATTGTGCTGACCTTACCCGTTCAATGCTGCAAAAGCTTATAAAGGACGGTCAGGTCACTCTCAATGGCAAGACTGTCAGCAAAAGCTGCTCAGTAAAGAATGGAGATAATATTTCCGTTATTGTACCCGAGCCTACCGAACTTGATGTCATGGCAGAAAATATCCCGATAGAGATAGTTTACGAAGATGATGATCTTCTTGTTGTTAATAAGCCAAAAGGAATGGTAGTTCATCCTGCCGCCGGCAACTACAGCGGAACATTGGTCAATGCACTGCTTTATCACTGCAAGGACAGGCTTTCGTCTATCAATGGAGTTATCCGTCCCGGAATAGTTCATCGCATCGACAAAAATACAAGCGGACTTTTGATAGTCGCAAAGACGGATCGTGCACATCTCGGACTTGCTGAACAAATAAAGGCGCACACCTTTACACGAGAGTACCAAGCTATAATATGTGGTCGTCTAAAAGAAAGTCACGGTATTATTGAAGCTCCTATAGGCAGACACCCTGTTGACCGCAAAAAAATGTGCGTGACAGAGAAAAATTCAAAGCCTGCCAAGACTGAATATACGGTTCTTGAAGAATATAACGGATATTCGTTTGTAAAGCTCAAGCTCTTTACAGGACGAACACATCAGATACGAGTACACATGGCTTATATAGGTCATCCGGTGTTCGGTGATGATGTTTACGGAAAGCCGTCTAAGTTCTGTGAATGTCAATGCCTTCACGCCAAAAAAATAGGCTTTGTTCACCCTGTTGACGGAAAATATTACGAATTTGACAGTGAATTACCCGATTACTTTAAATCGGTCATCAATAAATTGAAAAAAATGTAGGTTTTTAGCCATGAAAGATTTATCCAATGTAATTTTTATTACTGACATGGACGGAACGCTGCTTCCTGCAAACAAGCGGCTCAACCCAAAAGATCTTGACGCAATTTATGATTTCCGAAAATTCGGTGGAAGATTTACAGTCGCAACGGGAAGAACAGTTCAGTCTGCGTCGCAGTATTTCAGCACATTGAAGCTTGATGAACCTATGATCGTACTGAACGGCGGCGCTATTTATGACTGCAAAGAAAAGAAATATGCATGGCAGAATTTTGTTGATCTGTCAGCATACGAAGCCGTAAAGGATATACTTGAAAAATTTCCGAAAGTCGGTGCAGAGATAGACCTCTCCGATGAGATACTTGTTCCGCAGTACAGTATTCAGGAAGAATATCACATAGATATTTCTTATAAAGATATTGTTCCCCGTTCGGCTGATATAAAAGACATCTCTCCCGAGGGTTGGTGCAAGGTTCTTTTTGCTGCCGATCCGGACGAGATAGACAAACTTACCGATTATACCCAAAATAAGGGTTGGAATAACCTGACCTTTGTGCGTTCAAGCAAATATTTTTACGAGATACTGCCGAACGGCTGCTCAAAGGGTATGGCACTCAAAAGAATGCTTGAATTATATCGCGGTTACGGATATACTGTCGCTGCCTGCGGTGACTTTAACAATGATATTGAAATGCTGCAGAATGCCGATATACCGATAGCACCTGCAAATGCTTTGGACGAAGTGAAAAAGATCGCTTGCATGGTCACAAAAGCAGATTGTGACAACGGTGCAGTTGCCGAGGCACTTTATTATGTCATGAATGTTCTTTAACGAACATTTAAAATATACGGAGGTATGAATATGGATGCAACAATAAAAAAACAGCTTGAAAAGACAGCCTGCAAAGTCAGAATGGGCGTTATCGAAGGCGTTTACAACGCTAAGTCGGGTCACCCGGGCGGATCGCTCTCAATAAGCGATGTTCTTACTTATCTTTACTTTGCAAAGCTTAATGTTGACCCTAAGAACCCCAAGTGGGCTGACAGAGATCGTTTCGTTCTTTCAAAGGGTCACTGCGCTCCTGCTCTTTATGCGGTTCTCGCAGAAAGAGGTTTCTTTGACAAATCCGAACTTAAAAAGCTTCGTCACATCGGAGCAATGCTTCAGGGTCACCCTGATATGAAGGGTACACCGGGCGTTGATATGAGCACAGGCTCGCTCGGTCAGGGCATCTCTGCTGCTGCAGGTATGGCACTCGGCGGCAAGCTTTCTTCTGCTTCCTACAAGGTTTACACTATCCTCGGCGACGGCGAGATCGAAGAAGGTCAGGTTTGGGAAGCTGCAATGTTCTCCGCACACAATAAGCTTGATAACCTTGTTGCTATCGTTGACAACAACGGCTTGCAGATCGACGGCAAGATCACAGATGTTTGCTCACCTATGCCTATTACGGACAAGTTTGAAGCTTTCGGCTGGCACGTTATCACAATGAACGCACACGATTTTGATGATATTGAAAGAGCTTTTGATGAAGCTGAAAAGATCAATGGCAAGCCTGTTGCTATCGTTATGACAAGCGTTAAGGGCAAGGGCGTTTCGTTCATGGAAAATCAGGTCGGCTGGCACGGTACAGCTCCTAATGCTG
Organism: uncultured Ruminococcus sp.; assembly: GCA_900543105.1. Lineage (GTDB taxonomy): Bacteria > Bacillota > Clostridia > Oscillospirales > Ruminococcaceae > UMGS363. The sequence goes on from UQQA01000005.1 coordinate 22,954, forward strand.
AACAGTATGCACAGGCAATGGACGAACTCAACAAAACATTAGAAAGCTTGGAGGACTAAGAACATGGCAGATGTAATCAAAAAAGCTACCAGAGAAAGCTACGGCGAGGCTCTTGCTGCACTTGCCGATGAATATGAAGATCTTATCGTACTTGACGCTGACCTTGCTGCCGCAACAAAGACAGGCATTTTCAAGAAAGCTCACCCCGAACGTTTCATCGATTGCGGAATTGCAGAAGCAAATATGATGGGTGTTGCTGCAGGTCTTTCCACAACGGGCAAAAAGGTTTTCGCAAGCTCTTTTGCAATGTTTGCTGCAGGCAGAGCTTATGAGATAGTTCGTAACTCTATCGGTTACCCTCACCTCAACGTAAAGATCGGCGCAACTCACGCAGGTATCTCTGTTGGTGAAGACGGTGCTACTCACCAGTGTAACGAAGATATTGCTCTTATGAGAACTATCCCGGGTATGACAATTATTTGTCCTGCCGATGATGTTGAAACAAAGGCTGCTGTAAAGGCTGCTCTTGATTTCAACGGTCCTGTATATATGCGTTTTGGCCGTCTTGCTGTTGAGAATTTCAATGACAAGGATACTTACAAGTTTGAACTTGGCAAGGGCATCCAGCTCCGTGACGGCAATGATGTAACTATCATCGCAACAGGACTTATGGTTGGTGAAGCAAGAAAAGCTGCTGATATGCTTGCAGAAAAAGGCATCTCCGCAAGAGTTATCAATATGCACACCATCAAGCCTATCGACAAGGATATCATCTGCAAGGCTGCAAAGGAAACAGGCGTTATTGTAACAGCCGAGGAACACAGCGTTATCGGCGGACTGGGTTCTGCTGTTGCTGACGTTGTAACAGAATGCTGCCCGGTTCCTGTTGTAAAGGTCGGCGTAAATGATGTATTCGGTCATTCGGGTCCCGCAGTTGACCTCCTTAAGGAATTCGGACTTTGTGCTGAAAACATCGCTGAAAAAGCAGAAGCTGCTGTAAAGCTCAAAAAGTAATTTTGTAATAAAACGCAATATAAACGGGTACAATTTGTATTAAAGTAAGCATAATGCTTTCGTGTGCAAACTGTATCCGTTTTTTGTCAGGGTGAATTATGGATAAAAATATAATTGACAGAGTTAATGAATTAAGAACTACGCTTGAAAAGTATAATTATGAATATTATGTAATGGATAACCCGTCTGTCGAGGACTATACCTACGATATGATGATGCAGGAGCTTAAAGCGCTCGAGGAAAAATATCCGGAGCTTGCCGATCCTAATTCACCAACGCAGCGTGTCGGCGGTGAGGCGCTCAATGATTTTGAAAAAGTTGAGCATAAAGTTCAGATGGGAAGTCTGCAGGACGTTTTTGACTTTGAACAGGTCAGAGCCTTTACAGAACGGTGTCAGACAGAGGTTTCCGATCCCGAGTATGTAGTTGAACCGAAAATAGACGGTCTTTCCGTTTCGCTTGAATATGAAAACGGCAGCTTTGTCCGAGGTTCGACAAGAGGTGACGGTTTCATCGGAGAAGATGTTACTGCCAATCTAAAAACGATAAAATCTATTCCGTTAAAGCTAAAAGAACCAATTCCTTTCCTTGAAGTAAGAGGGGAAGTCTATATGTCGCTGCCGGTTTTTGATGATCTTGTCAAAACACAGGAGGATAATGGGGAAGAACCGTTCAAGAATCCAAGAAATGCGGCGGCAGGCTCACTTCGTCAGAAAAATCCTAAGATCGCAGCTTCAAGAAAGCTTGACATATTCGTTTTCAATATTCAGCAGATAGAGGGTAAAGAGCTGACTTCGCATAAACAGTCGCTTGATTTTCTTAAAAGTCTTGGATTTAAAGTAATCGCAGATTATCAAAAAGTCGAAACTTATGAACAGGTCAAGGAACGTATCAGCGCAATAGGCGATATGCGCGGAAAATATTCGTTCGATATTGACGGAGTCGTTGTAAAGGTCGATGACTTTGCACAGCGAACCTCTCTCGGAGCAACCGCGAAAGTTCCGAAATGGGCAGTTGCATATAAATTTCCTCCCGAGGAAAAGAAAACCAAACTGCTTGACATCGAAGTAAACGTCGGCAGAACGGGTGCGATAACTCCTGTGGCGATTTTTGAACCCGTTAAGCTTGCAGGAACAAGCGTCAGCAGAGCTACGCTCCATAATCAGGAGTTTATCGATGAAAAGGATATCCGCATCGGCGACGAGATAATGGTTCGTAAGGCAGGGGAGATCATTCCCGAGGTTATTTCCTCCGTTTCGCATCAGGAAGGTTCTGAACCATATAAACTTCCCGACAAATGCCCCGTCTGCGGAGCTGAAACAGTTCGCTTTGCCGATGAAGCCGCACTCCGCTGCACAAACATTGACTGTCCTGCACAGATAAAGCGAAATATTATCCATTTTGCAAGTAAGGGCGCAATGAACATTGACGGAATGGGCGATGCGGTCGTTGGAATGCTGCTTGATGCACATCTTATAAAAAATGTTGAAGATATTTACAGCTTAAATGTCAACGAACTTGAAACACTTGAACGTTTTGGCAGAAAATCTGCTGAAAATCTTATTGCAGCTATCGAAAAATCAAAAGATAATCCGCTTGACCGTGTAATTTTCGGCCTTGGAATAAGAAATATCGGCTCTGCGGCCGCAAAGCTTCTGTGCGAAAAATTCGGCAGCATAGACAAAATAATGTCTGCAACCGCTGAGGAGATCGCTGAGATAGACGGTTTCGGTACAGTTATGTCTGAGAATGTTGAGAAAGCCTTTTCGGAAGTACATTTCCGAGAGCTTGTTAAGACACTTCGTGAAAAGGGTGTAAAGATGGAATACACCTCACAGAGATCTGGTGATGACCGTTTTGCAGGAATGACATTCGTTCTTACGGGAACACTTCCAACGCTTAAACGTGATGAAGCAAAGGCTATGATAGAGAACTTCGGCGGTAAGGCTTCGGGGTCGGTATCAAAGAAAACGACATACGTTCTCGCAGGTGAAGAAGCAGGTTCTAAACTCACAAAAGCGCAGGAGCTTGGCATAAAAATAATCAGTGAAGAAGAATTTCTTGAAATGCTGAAATAAATTATACTAAACACCATTTAAAATTTGGAAAAAATCAAGCCGACAATCTCGTAGCTGTTTTTAACAGGTTTATATTGGATTTCGGCGCAGATTTTTCCTGTATTTTATTGGTGTTTAATATTAAAAGGGACTTTGCGGTCAATGCAAAGTCCCTTAAATTATATGGAGGAATTATTTGAAATTGTCACATCACAGATGTTCCGTTATCAACGGGAATGATTATCGCACAAATAATATATGCAATAGCGGCAACTCCGAATGAACAGAGTGCAAGTATTGCCCAAACGACTCTTATTACCGTGGGGTCAATACCGAAATAGTTTGCAAAACCTGCGCAGACACCGCAAATTACCTTGTTGTCATTTGTTCTTAAAAGTTTTTTCATAGCTGTTACTCCTTTTAGTTATTCATTATATTCATTATAAAAGTCAATTGAACAATTACCTGCAAGAATTGAAATGTCTATTTTATCATCTGAATAGGTGTTTTCGCTCAGATCATAATCACATTCAATTTCGCCAACCTTGACATTGGCATTGATCGTATAATCGGAAGGATAACCTTTGAATGTCAGATATGCATTTCCGACATCAACATTAAGCTTATTGCTTCCGCTTAACATAGTGCTGTAAATACTTATGTTTCCCGAAACCATATCGGCATTGAGTCCTGTAATATCAGAACCGTAAAAATACGCATTTCCAAGTGTATTGTTTATTACGCATGAATCTGAAACAGTTGAATTGCTGATCTCAATGTTACCGCAATCCACGGATATTTCAATAGTATTTCCCATAAATTCGTCTATTGTTATATCACCTGCATTGCATTTGATAGTGATGTTTTTACAGCTTTTTGGAATACCGATAGAAAGCGGATCACCGTCTGTATCCTCAATTGCTTCTTTACTGTAGTTGACATTTAATGTTCCGTCTGAATTGGTTACGGAGAGGTCATTACTGTCAAGTTCATCTGTATTGACGAGGTATTTTTCGCACTTGAATAAATTTATAGTTGCCGCTTTGCAGTTCAGAACAATGGAATCCGCTTCATTTGAACTGTAGGTAATTGCTGATCCATCATCGCATTCTTCATTATATTCATCATCATAGGGCACTGATGTATAAACCACTTCATAATCCGTTGAACCGTCAAAATCAGGTGATTCACTTATTGACATTATGATGCCGCCCACAACAGAAAAAACAAATCCTATCGGTAAAAATACCGCGCATACTTTTGCAAGCTTGCTCATTCGATAACACCTCCCGCAAGATTCTTGACAGTTTGGGCTGTCCATTTAACTATCTTGGGAAGAAGCTTTACAGCCAAAAGAAGTCCGATCGGCAGGAATATCATTGTCAGACCTGCACATAAGATCGATGCACCAAGATAAAATGCCGACATTTTAAAAATTGCTACGAGCAGAACAACCAATGCACCGATAAGGCAGCCAATCGCTCCGATAAGCAAACCAAAAGCAATACAGCCAAGCGTAATTACAGCAGGAGCAATAACGAACACGATAAGAAGTACAAAAAGTACAAAACCTACTGTATCAGATGAGCCTGCAGAAGAACTGCGGCTGTAACTACCGTTCCTTTTATAGGAGTTATCATAGTTATTGTTATTCGTATTTGTGTTGGACGAATATGCAGCGTCATTATTGTAACCGCCGTAGCTTTCCTTATATTTGTCGTAAGAGCCGAACTTTTCGTCGGTATTTTCATTTGAAGCTGACGAACCAGCGTAATTATAAGCCGTGTACTGCGTGTGAGGCTGCTGAGGTGCTGTATCGGGAGCAACATCGGGTTCAGCTTCTTCCGATGATGCCGAGTTGTAGTTTGCGGAAATGCTTGCCTTATAGTTGGCAAATGACTTGCTTTTTGAATAAGCAGACTGTTCACAGATAATGCTCTTTGCAAGTGCAAAAGGTTTTCCAAGCTCGGAAATGACCTGCTGTTCATTTTCGGGACCTGCATCTTCAAAATATTCTTCATAGAACCGGAGTGCGTCATTACGTTCTTCCTCTGAGAGAGAAGCAAGGTGCGCCTCCAATTCGGAAAGGTATTCTTGTTTATTCATTGTTTTCACTCCTGTTGTCATCGGAATTTATCATAAGTTTGTCGATTTTTTCTTTATAGATAATCCATTCGCTTTGATAGTCCTCAAGCTGTTTTGATCCCTCGTCTGTGATCTTGTAGTATCTTCTGTTTCGCCCCATATACTCCTGATCGTAGCTTTCAAGGAAGTTATTTTTCAGAAGTCTGCGAAGGACAGGGTAGAGCGTCGATTCCGACATATCCATTGCTTCGCGTATCTCCTGAGTAATTTTGTAACCGTAGGTATCTTCCTTTGAAACGACCGAGAGTACAAGAGCGTCCAGTAACGCTGCACTTACCGGAAAAGCCATATTTATGTACCTCCTTGGTGTAAAAAGAAATGTTGATTGCAATAATCAGCTTTTTCTTAACTCTGTATATATTATATGCCGTATAATATATTATGTCAATACATATACGGCATTTTTTATTATTATTTGTATTAAATCATAAATTTCAAAGCATATTTATGTTGATTTTGTTTAAAAAGACAGTATCAGTTCTCCATTTCTTCCGAAAGCGCAAGCCATTCGTCGGAATATTCAGCGGAAAGCAGCTTTTTCTGCTCAAATTCGGCGCATTTTTCCTGCATAAGCTGATAATTCTGACAGACCTCGGGAGAAGCCATTTCTTCCTGCAAAGCCTGCATTTCCGCTTCGAGCTTTTCGATCTCCTTTTCAAGCTCACGGATACGGTTTCGCTTTTTGGCATCTGCCGAACGCTGCTCCTTACTTCTGTAAGCCTTAACGCTCTTTTCAACAGCTTCCTGTTTTGCTTTTTCCGCTTTCTGTGCTTCAAGCTGCTTTTCCTCGGCAAGCTGTTTTGACCGCTTTACTTCCATATACTCATCGAATCCGCCGTTAAAGCTTTCGACAGAATCGGGAGTAATCTCAAGTATTCTCGTTGCAAGTCTGTTAAGAAGATAACGGTCGTGCGATACGAAAATTATCGTTCCGTCATAATCGCAGAGAGCCTTTTCAAGAACTTCTTTTGTATCAATATCAAGGTGGTTCGTAGGCTCGTCCAGAATCAGAACATTTCCTCGTTCAAGCATCATTATAGCAAAACAAAGCTTTGCACGTTCGCCGCCGCTTATAACGCTTATCGGCTTGAAAACATTCTCTCCGACCATGCGTACAGAGCCGAGAATGGAACGTATCTCCAAGTCGCTCATTGTGCGGTAGCGTGAGTGAACCTCTTCCATAACTGTCTTATTGAAATCAAGCTGCGAATTCTCCTGATCGAAATAGGATATTTTTATGTTCTTTGTCCATTCGACCGAACCATGAGAGCAGGGGAGTATATGCTGGATAATTTTCAGCAAAGTCGATTTTCCGATACCGTTTGAGCCGATGATACCAAGCTTTTCTCCACGCTTGACCTCAAATGAAAGGTTATCAACGAGCGTTTTTCTGTCATAACCACTGCCGACCGAAACATCGATATTTTTTACCGTAAGAACATCGATCGGAGGTGCAATATCATACTCAAACTTTATCTTCGCCGACTTAGTGTTTGTTACAGGCTTCTCAATAAGCTCCATAGCTTCAAGCTTCTTTATACGGCTTTTCGCCATATTTGAAGTCGTTGCACGGACAAGATTTCTGTCGATGAAATCCTGAAGCTTGGCGATCTCCTCCTGCTGTGCCTCGTATTCTTTCATCTGACGAATAACATCTGCTTCTTTAAGCTTTGTAAAAGCGGAGTAGTTGCCCTTGTAACGTTTGAGCCTGCCTCGTTCTATCTCGCAGGTCGAAGTCGTAAGCTTGTCAAGGAAGTATCTGTCATGTGAAACGATGAGAAGTGCGCCCTTGTAATCTTTCAGATAATCTTCAAGCCACATTATTGTGTTGAAATCAAGGTGGTTCGTAGGTTCATCAAGGATAAGCAGGTTCGGATTTTCAAGCAGAAGCTTTGAAAGTGCAAGACGTGTCTTTTCACCACCGCTCAGAGTTGAGATAACTCTGTCGTAGGTCTCCGTGCCGAAGCCCATACCGTTGAGGACTTTGTTTATCTTTACGTTGATAAGATAACCGTCATTCGATTCAAAAATCGCAGTTTTACGGGCATATTCTTCCGATATCTCTGCAAATTTTTTCTCATCACTGTGAGCCTCGGGCGAAGCCATTGTTTTTTCAAGCTCACGCAGTTCATCACCTATCTTTAACAGCCAAGAAAAGACCGATGTCATCTCTTCAATGATAGTCGATGAGCGGTCAAGTCCCGTATTTTGCGCAAGAAATCCTATAGAAGCACTTTTGGTCACTGCAACATGGGCAACATTAGGCTCGGGCTGTGTTTCAGGTTCTTCCTCACCTGTGATTATTCTTAAAAGCGTGGACTTTCCACAGCCGTTTACGCCGACAAGTCCGATGCGGTCGTTATCTTCGATCGTCAGCGCTACATTGTCAAGAACGGTATTTCCGTTATATATCTTGCTGACATTTTCAAGTGATAAAATCATATATGCTCTCCATTATTTTCTTTCTCAATGTATTTTTACAATAAAACTCCATTATTGATTATACCATATTCTGAAAATAAGTCAAGAAAAAAGCCGTCCGAATTTTTATCGAACGGCTTTCAGAAATCAATTATTTATATATTTGCTGCAATAACATCGCCCATTTCCGAGCAGGAAACCTTTTTCATACCCTCGGACATAATATCACCTGTGCGGTAACCATCTTTGAGAGCCTTGTCAACAGCCTTTTCAACAGCATCAGCTTCCTTATCCATATCGAATGAGTAGCGAAGCATCATTGCTGCGGAAAGTATCGTTGCAATAGGATTAGCAATGTTCTGACCTGCAATATCGGGAGCAGAGCCGCCGCTCGGTTCATAAAGACCGAACTTTGTATCATTAAGGCTCGCAGAAGAAAGCATACCGATAGAACCTGTTATCATCGAGGCTTCATCAGAGAGGATATCGCCGAACATATTCTCCGTAAGAACAACATCAAACTGTGCAGGGTCTTTCACAAGCTGCATTGCACAGTTGTCAACGAGCATATGCTCAACCTCAACTTCGGGATAGTCAACTGCAACTTCGTTTACTATCTTTCTCCAAAGTCTTGATGAATCGAGAACGTTAGCCTTGTCAACGCTTGTAACCTTCTTGCGGCGCTTCATTGCAATATCGAATGCACGGACTGCAATGCGACGAATTTCCTTTTCGCTGTATGTGAGCGTATCGGTAGCAGTCATAACGCCGTCAACTTCCTCGGTCTTTCTTGCACCGAAGTAAAGTCCGCCTGTAAGCTCACGCATAATTACCATATTAAAGCCACGATCAGCGATCTCAGCTTTGAGTGGGCAAGCCTCTTTAAGCTCGCTGTAAAGAACAGCAGGACGAAGATTTGCAAAAAGGTTGAGCGACTTTCTTATTTTAAGAAGTCCTGCTTCGGGGCGCTTGTCAGCAGGAAGCTTATACCAAGGTGAAGTCGAGGTGTTTCCGCCGATAGAACCCATAAGTACAGCATCGGAAGCCTTTGCCTTTTCGATCGTTTCATCGGTGAGCGGAACTCCGTTCACATCGATTGAACAGCCACCCATAAGGAGCTGTTCGTAATTGAAGGTATGACCGAACTTTTCTGCAACCTTGTCAAGAACTTTCATTGCTTCGGTGACGATCTCAGGACCGATTCCGTCACCCTTTATAACAGCGATATTTTTATTCATCTGTATAACTCCTTTTACTTGATCGAATTGAGCAGACCGCCCTTGTTGATAATGTTCTGGATAAACTCGGGGAACGGTTCAGCCTGATAGGTTTCGCCCTTTGTAACATTAGTGATCTTGCCTGTGTCGAAGTCGATCTCAACCTTGTCTCCGTTTTCAATCTTCTGTGATGCCTCTTTACATTCAAGGATAGGAAGTCCTACATTGATAGCATTTCTGTAGAAAATTCTTGCAAAAGTTGTTGCAATTACGCAGGAAACACCGCTTGCCTTAATGGAAATAGGTGCGTGTTCACGGGAAGAACCGCAGCCGAAGTTTTCATTTGCAACGATGATATCACCCTGCTTAACATTCTTTACGAAATCGGGGTCAATATCTTCCATACAATGCTGTGCAAGCTCTTTAGCATCGGGGGAATTGAGGTATCTTGCGGGAATGATAACGTCTGTGTCAACGTTATCTCCATATTTATGTACAAAACCTGAAGCTTTCATTCAATTCATCTCCTTATATCACATAACTTCTTCGGGTGAGCTGATCTTGCCCGTGATAGCCGATGCGGCAGCAACAGCAGGCGAGGAAAGATAAACCTCGGAATCGGGGTGACCCATACGTCCAACGAAGTTTCTGTTTGTTGTAGCGATAGCCTTTTCACCTGCGGCAAGGATACCCATGTGTCCGCCGAGGCAAGGTCCGCAGGTCGGAGTTGAAACTGCACAGCCTGCCTTGATGAATGTTTCCATATAGCCAAGCTTTATGCAGTCAAGATATATCTGCTGAGTTGCAGGAATAACAATGCAGCGAACATTCTTGTGAACGTGCTTGCCTTTGAGAATTTCAGCAGCCATTGCCATATCTTCAAGTCTGCCGTTTGTGCATGAGCCGATAACAGACTGATCGATAACTACTTCGCCGACTTCATCAATTGTACGCGTGTTTTCGGGAAGATGAGGGAATGCAACTGTCGGCTTGATAGTCGAAAGGTCAATATCATATACCGCATCATATTCAGCATCGGGATCAGCTTCATATACAGTATAAGGGCGCTTGCAGCGACCGTCCATATATTTGACAGTAACATCATCAACAGCGAAAATACCGTTCTTCGCACCTGCTTCGATAGCCATATTAGCCATTGAAAGTCTGTCATCCATAGAAAGGTTCTTAAGTCCGTCGCCAACAAATTCCATAGACTTGTAAAGTGCACCGTCAACACCGATCATACCGATGATATGGAGAATAACATCTTTGCCCATTACATACTTGTTGAGCTTACCTGTGAGATTGAATTTAATAGCGGAAGGAACCTTGAACCAAGCCATACCCGTTGCCATGCCTGCTGCCATATCGGTCGAACCAACACCGGTAGAAAACGCACCGAGAGCGCCGTAAGTACAGGTGTGGCTGTCTGCGCCGATGATGCAGTCGCCTGCGCCAACGATCCCTTTTTCGGGGAGAAGTGCGTGTTCAATGCCCATTTCACCTACATCGTAGTAGTAGTCTATATCATATTTGGACGCGAATTCACGGCACTGCTTTGAGTTCATAGCAGATTTGATGTCCTTGTTAGGAGTGAAGTGATCCATTATCATCGTGATCTTGCTCTTATCAAAAACCTTTGTGAAGCCTGCCTTGTTGAATTCATTGATAGCAACAGGGGTCGTAACATCGTTGCCGTGTACAATATCGAGCTTGCAGTTTATAAGCTGACCTGCTTTGACAGAATCAAGTCCTGCGTGGGCAGCCAGTATTTTCTGCGTCATTGTCATACCCATTATAAAAATCGTCCTTTCAATATTTAAACTTATAGTTGCATTATAACACATTTTGTGGTATAATTCAAATACATAATATGAATATCTGATATAAATTCAGGTTATGAAAATTGGGAGTTGAATTTATGATCTCTGAAAGCAATCTGAACAGATACAGACTTTTCTGTGCAGTAGCCGAATGTGAAAGTATATCAAAAGCGGCAGAGCTCAACTACATAAGCCAGCCTGCGATAAGCAAAGCGATAACAAAAATGGAAGAAAGCCTCGGAACTGTGCTGTTTAACCGAAACCATAGGGGAGTAACGCTCACAGATGAGGGAAAAGCGTTCTATGATGAGCTTAAATCGGCTTTTGACATAATCAAAGCAGGAGAGGACAAGCTCCGCAGCATAAATGAGCTTGGAATAGGTCGGCTTCGGCTCGGTGCAAGCTCTGTACTCTGCAAAGCTATGCTTTTACCGTATCTTAAAGGCTTTATCAATGAAAATCCGCATATAAAAATAACTATAGAGTGCCAGTCCTCATCAAGAATACACAAAATGCTTATGGACGGAGTTATCGATGTCGGACTTATGGTAAAACCCGATAATATGACCGAACTTTCATTTATTTCACTGGGTGAGATCGAGGATATATTCGCCGCAACGCCGAATTATCTTGATAATCTCGCTCTGCGCAACGAATCGGACATCTTTGAGAATGCAAACATAATGCTTCTCGACAGTGAAAATGTTTCCCGTCACCATGTTGACAAGTTTTTCAAGGAAAATAATATCGAACCGAAGCATATTCTCGAAGTCAGCAATATGGATATGCTCATTGAATTCACCAAGATAGGTATGGGCGTTTCCTGCGTCGTAAAGCAGTTCGTTGAAAAAGAGATAGAATGTGGTGAGCTTAGAGAAATCCCGCTTAATTCAAAGATCAACACCCGTGAAGTCGGACTTGCATTCATAAAAACTTCACGGCTCAATGCAACAATGCAAAAATTTATCGATTATGTAAATAGAGAATAAAAACTGCCGCAGGAAACAAAAATGTCTTGCGGCAGTTGATCTTTACTTTATTTCAAGGATAGGTTCAGCGATAGATGCGCCTGCAGGTACCATAGGAAGAACGTTGATATCCTTGTCGATAAGACAGTTGATAAGAACGGGGTGACCCGATGTAAGCGCCTTTTCAAGTGTAGGACGAACTTCTTCTTTCTTGCTGATAGTGTGAGCCTCAACACCGAGAGCTTTTCCGAGCATCTCAAAATCAGTAGCCTTTTCAAGCGTTGTCTGCGAGAACTTATTGTTGTAGAAAAGCTTCTGCCACTGACGAACCATTCCGAGAACGGAGTTGTTGAATACAAGTTCGATAACAGGCAGATCATATTTTGCAAGCGTTGTAAGCTCATTCATATTCATATAGAAGCTTCCGTCGCCTGCGATATTGATAACGTACTTGTCAGGATTGCCGACCTTGCTGCCGATAGCGGCACCCAATCCGTAACCCATTGTGCCAAGCCCGCCCGAAGTTGCAATGCTGTTCGGCTTGGAGAAATTGAAGAATTCGGCTGTCCACATCTGATGCTGACCAACTTCCGTTGTGATGATGGCATTTCCGTTAGTAAGTTCGCAAAGCGTTTCGAGAACATACTGCGGAAGAATGTCATCAGGGTCGGAAGAAACCTGAATAAGCGGATATTCAGCTTTCCACTTTTCAATTTCAGCCATCCATTCGTGATGATCCTGCTTTTCAAGCTTTTCATTTATAAGAGAGAGTGCAAGCTTTATATCTCCGACAACCTTATCGGTAATTTCAACATTCTTGTTGATCTCGGCACTGTCGATCTCAAACTGAAGTATCTTTTTGCCCTGCATGATCTCATCAAAGCTCTTGGCATTGCAGGTAACACGATCGGAAAATCTTGAACCGACAACGATCATAAGATCGCATTCGCCGACAGCAAGGGAAGATGTTTTTGTGCCGTGCATACCGAGCATACCCGTATAGCGCGGATTTGTGTTGTCAAACGCAGCCTGTCCCATAAGCGTGAGCGAAACAGGAGCGTCAACGAGTTCTGCGAACTTAGCAAGCTCATCAAATGCGCCTGAAAGTACTGCGCCGCCGCCTGCGTAGATCATCGGCTTCTTAGCAGCAGAAATTACCTTTACAGCATTTTCAATCTCTGCTTCATCAACAGAATATGTAGGCTGCAGCAGTTCTTTATGTTCAAATTCGCATTTTGCAGCTGTGATATCCTTAGGAATATCAATAAGAACAGGACCTTTTCTGCCCGAATTTGCAATATAGAAAGCCTCTCTGATAGTGTCAGCGAGTTCATTTACATCTTTAACGATGTAGTTATGCTTTGTGATAGGCATTGTGATGCCCGTGATATCAACTTCCTGGAAACTGTCAAGACCAAGGAGAGCTGTTCCGACGTTTCCCGTAATAGCAACCATAGGGATACTGTCCATATATGCAGTTGCGATACCCGTAACGAGATTAGTTGCGCCCGGACCCGATGTTGCAATAACTACGCCGGTTTTGCCCGTTGTACGGGAATAGCCGTCAGCGGCGTGCGAAGCACCCTGCTCGTGAGAAGTAAGAATATGCTTTATCCTGTCGCTGTAATCGTAAAGTGCGTCATAAATGTTGAGTACAGCTCCGCCGGGGTAGCCGAAAACAGTATCAACTCCCTGTTCAAGAAGACATTCAAGTATGATCTGTGAACCGTTCAATATCATTTTTAGGATCTCCCTTTCAAAAAATGAGATATCCGATCAGAGATTTTTGCCTGATACATCGTAAAAATCCTTATCAGATACAATATATTTAACATTTTACCTCAAAAATCTTTTTTTGTCAATGTATTTTTTGTAAAGTATGGTAAATCAAACGTTTTGCCTAACATTCTATAATTGTTTCAATAAAACAATTCCGTAAAATAATTGACTTATCAGCAAAAAAATGTTATAATATTATAAAAGATTTTGTACGTTTTTAACGGTTGGTGAATATGAAAAAAACTGAAGTTTCCGAAAATATAAATTCCAAAAAAGTTAGCTATAAGGTTTCTCTCGGCGGTATAGTTGCAGCTCTCTGCCTTACGCTGATGTTTCTGACGGCTGTTTTTCCTCCGCTGAATATGACGCTGCCACTGTTTGCAGGAATGTTGATATCAGTAGTTGCTATCGAAATTTCGCCTTCATGGGCGCTTGTGACATATATAGTTGTTGCTATCCTGTCATTTTTTATAACGCCCGATAAAGAAGCCGCCATATTTTTCAGTGCGCTTTTCGGATATTATCCCATACTCAAAGATGCTGTTGACAAAATGAAAGCAAAGCTTATGGCGTGGCTTATAAAGCTTGCGGTTTTTGATGCCGCAATGATACTCATTTATTATATTACGATATATGTGCTTGGAACTCTCGATATTTTCGAGGAATTCGGATTTCTCGGCGACTTTATGATCCCCGTTTTGTTCATCGCCATAAGCCTGATCTATGTATTGTATGATTATTGCCTGACAGTGATAAAAGAAGCCTATATCAAATGGTTTAGACCGACTTTTCTAAGAAAATTCAAATAAAAAAGCTGCACCGTTGATGCAGCTTTTATTTTATCAATCTATCATATTGTCATTAGCCTGTGTAAGACTGTTCCAAATATCATTTACATTCTCTACACACTCAAAATATTTCTGTGCAATGAGGGAAGAGGGGATTCCAAGCTCTTCGGCAGCCGTGCTCATATTTCTCCAGTCAGCCTTTTCGTATGAAAGAACAAGAGATAAAAGCGTTCCTGCCTTGCCTTCACCCTTAAGAAGACCATTCTTTATCTCATCGCTTATCGGGAGCTGTTCAAGTGCTTCATCAATGGAGATATCCATAAGCTTATCAAGCGTTGAGAACATACCGAGAAGATAACCCTCGGAACGTGAAATAGGCATATCGTGTGCAAGGACTACAAGCTCGGAAGCGAACATTGCTCGGAGGAACGAAAGCTTTATAAGCTCCTCCTGTGCGCCATCGTCCTGTTTGAAGCTGAGAAGGTATATCCACTGCTTGAGCTGTCCAAGGCCTAAGATAACAAGTGCCTGCTTTACCGAACGCGCACGGTTTCTGAGTGCAAAGTAAGCAGAGTTTACAAGCTTTAAAAGAGAGTAGGTGAGTGATACATCACGGGAAATTATCTCTTCGATCTCGTCAATATCAGGTTCATCTCTCGTAACTGCGATCATAAGCAGGAAGAAGTTGCTCTGGAGATGATTAGCCTTTTTAACAGTAGATGAAGTTTTCTGTGCAAGATACGAACCCTGAAAATACGAGCAGCCAAGTGCCTTAGCACGTTCATACTGCTCAGCAGTTTCAACGTTGTAGGCAATTACCTTTTTGCCGAACGACATACCGATCTTTACAAGATTTTCAAGTGATGGATCTTCACGGGCAAAATTGATCTTGATATAGTCAACAATGTCAAGAATACCGAAAAATCTCGGTGCAAACTCAAAGTCGATAACAGCGATCTTGTAGCCGCTCTGTTTGAGCTTTGTTATGTAGCTGTGCGACATCGGATTTGTAATAAGCGAATCCTCTATCTGAATTACAAGCTTGCTCGTTTCAAACATCTTGGGAATATTTTTTTCAAGCAAACTTTGTGTAAAGGTCAGGAAAGCGACCTTGCCGCTCAAAAACTTCTCACTGTTCATCGAAGAAAGAAAGTTCTCGATAGCATTGGCAGCAGTTGAGTCATCTGTCTGCGTTTCAGCAAAGCTGCTGTCAGCATATAATATTTCATAGCCGAATGTTTTCTGGTTAGAATCCATAAGTGCTTGTCTTACAATATAAGAATCCATAGCAATACTCCTGTTTTTAGAGATTTCATCAGTAGGTACAATGCTTTATATGTTTATTATAATACATTTTTGTGAAAATTACAATATCATTTAAAATTATAACAATTTGTCAAAAGAATATACATATTTATCCGAGAGCGTTTTTATCATATCAATATCCTGCTCAGAGTATTTATCGTAAACAGCGCAAACATAAGCATCAGTTTTTGAAGCTGTCCTGACCGCAGTGAGCGTATCCTCAAAAATAATGCACTTTGAAAGTGGAAAACCTGCTATTTCGGCTGCTTTTAGATAGACATCGGGTTCATTCTTACCTTTTCCCACTTCATCTGTTGTAATAAAGCCGTCAAAAAGGTCATATACATCGTTTCTTCGCAATAAAGGCTCGTAAAGCTCGGCAGGGGAGGCTGTCGCAAGAACTATCTTCTTACCTGAGTTTTTCATTTCGTGCAAAAGCTCCGATGCATAGGATTTCAACTGAATATTGTTCGCATATTCAATGCGGGCAAGTTCATTTATCTCTTCGGTAAATCTTTCGTCGCTTATAGGAACGCCAAGCTTTCTCATAGCATCGGCAGCCTGCTGATAAGTCAGTGAAGCAAGCCTGACAATAAATTCGTCATCAGCTGTGATACCGTATTTTTCAAGAATAATTCTGTCAAGCTTTTCCCAGACCGTGTTGGAATCTGCAAGTGTGCCGTCAAGGTCAAAAATCGCGGCAGAAAAGCCGGTCAGATCAGCGTTCATTGGTTTTCTCCTTTATAAGAACAACCTTAACGTTCGGATTAAGCTCACTCGGAACCGAAATAATATCATAACGTCCGAATGATTTTATAAAAGGCGTGAGCTTTTTATATCCGAAATGACGTACATCAAAACTCGGAAAGCGCTTTATAAGAATATTTCCGACATCACTGAGTGCCGCGCAGCCGCTTTCGTCCGAAACATCGGAAACGATCTCGGCAACAGCCCTTTTGATATTGGTTATAGTCATATCGTCCGATTCGCTCTCACGCACTTCCCCTTTGTCATCGGAAACCTTTTCTCCACCGATTATTTCAAGATATTTAAAACGGTTGCAGGCGGCAATAAATGCATTCGGCGTTTTCTTTTCTCCCATTCCGATAACATTCATTCCCGATTCGCGAAGCCTTACCGCAAGACGGGTAAAATCGCTGTCGCTTGAAACGATGCAAAAGCCATCAACGCTGCCCGAATAAAGAATATCCATTGCATCGATTATCATTGCCGAATCGGTTGAGCTTTTTCCCGTTGTATAACCGTACTGCTGAATGGGCGTGATAGAATGGTTGAGAAGAATATTCTTCCATGATGAAAGTCCGGGACGTGTCCAGTCACCGTAAATTCGTTTATATGTTATTGTTCCTTCATTTGAAATTTCGTCAAGTATTGCTTTGATATATTTATCCGAAACATTGTCTGCATCAATAAGAACTGCGTATTTTTTGTCTGACATTTTTAACCTCCCACAATCAGATAGTATAGTAAAAATATTGTAGCGTTTATATTTCGTGAAAAATGTAAAAATGAGGTTTCTGTATGTTTAAAGATTGTTCAATCCGTTGGAATGTATTCTCTGTGGGTAATCCTTGAATGCATAGTTAAGGTCAACTTCTCCGTCGATGCCCTTGATCTTTCCGGTAGAGCTGTACTGCCACATTCCGTAGTGATAGTCATAGTTGCTTATAAGACGTTCCTCATCTCCCCAGCAAGCGACCCAGATATCGTATGCAGTGAGCTTTTCTATATATGTATTATCCGTGAGAAATTTTGCACCGCTGTATATCATTGCAAAATATCCTGCATTCTCAAGTTCTTCCATAAATGCTGTTATGATATCGGTAACTTCCTTGCGCGACATAGAATTATAAAAGCTTTCCTCAATGTCAAGAACAACAGGATATTCAGGACTGTATTTTCTTATTGTTTTAAGGAAAAATCTTGCTTCCTTCTTAGCTTCGGCAACGCTTCTTGCGTAAGTATAATGATAAAATCCGTAAGGAATACCGTATTTTTCGCAGCCGTTTACGTTACGTTTGAGCTTTATATCAACATCGGTCGAACCGAAAGAGCTTCTTATCATTGCAAAATCGATACCACTCGCGCTGACCTTTTTCCAGTTGATATCGCCCTGCCACTTTGAAACATCAATGCCTTTGAAATATTCACTGTAAACACTGACACTGCAAATAGCTTTTTTGCCCGATGAAGTTCTTAAAACAATATCCGTTATTCCGTCGGAAACACCTGTAATAACGCCATTAGAGTCCACAGTTGCAATAGATGTATCTTCCGAGCGGAAGCTTACTTCATCGTATGCTCCGAGAGGATAAAGGATATAGCCGAGCGTTACGCTGCTGCCCTGACGCAGTGTGATGTTGTCACTTATGGGGGAGATCTTTGTAACTTTTTTGTTATTCACACCATAAGCGTATGGGTCGGGAACATTTATTTTGACACTTGCGGATGATCCGTTTGAAGTTTCAAGCTTGATAACAGCACTTCCTATACCAACTACCGTAACAAGTCCGTCATCATCTACCATTGCAACACTCGGATTTATCGATTTATATGTAACATAATCATCACTTTGAGCAGGATAAAGCCTATATTTAATCTGATAGGTGCTGCCGAGGTCAAGTGTTGGTTTCAAGTCGGAAATCACACGAATACGGTTTGCCGGCTTTGTTACCTTAGTTCGTTCATTGCTTCCGATAACACCCTCCTGATCTTCAACAGCATCACTGTTTTCGTTAGTATTTGATGTATCATCGCCATTATTCGCTGTTTCATAACCATTCTCGCCAGTATCGGATATATCATCATCGAAAATTTCATCGATCATCGTATCTTCGGGGTAAGCATCATCATCTGCAAAAATATTTATAGAAGCTGCGCTTACAGACATAAGTATCGCAGTAAAAAGTGCTATTGATCTTGACATTAAATTCTTCATTTTAAAAATCCTCATAAAAATTCTCAGTAAAATTGGTTTAAATGATCATATATGTTTATTGTATAACAATAGTGCCCTCTTGTCAACAAAATATTAGATTTTTTTGCAGGTAATTTTTGTTATGTCATTTTGCTGTTCATTTCATATAATGAAAATGGAAGTGATAAAACTAAAAATGGAAAGAGGAGCTGCTATGGATAAAAACTATAAAAATGAAACAAGCCTGTTCCCGGAAGATACTCCGCTTGCAATGTGCTATGTTCCGTTCCAAAAATATGATGAGACCTACCCTGAAAATATTGCTCTTGAAAAAGGAACTGTCTTTCCTGAGCTTTATTTTCCGTTTTTAGGAGACGGAGGTGACTGCGATGAAATGTGCAAGTAATCTTTTAAAGGTCATACAGATGTACGATTTCTATCTTTACGACCTCAACCTATTTCTTGATACACACCCGAATGACAGAAACGCTTTAGCGAAGTTCAACGAGATAAAAGAGCGCAAAAAGAAAGCCATCGAAGCATATAACGAAAACTACGGCCCGCTGACAGCGCGCCAGAATAACTCCGATAAACATTTCTATTGGACAGATGACCCATGGCCTTGGGAAAGGAGTGCTAACTGATGTGGGCTTATGAAAAACGACTGCAATACCCGGTAAATATCAAAAACCCAAACCCTAAGCTTGCACAGCTTATTATTACTCAATTGGGCGGTGCAGGTGTCAAACAGTTATAATTGCGTTGCAAATAAAAATCAGCCTTTATAAAATATCTCAATCTGCGTTTTAGGTCGATTAAAAACGATTTTTGACACAACCTCAAAAAGCGCATCGTTAAAGGCTTCGGGCGTTACATCGGCGGCAGATATAACGTCTATAACCGATGCCAATCTATCTTTAAAAGCTGCGTAGTCCACATCAGAGCTGTTGGCGGTCTTATCTGCCTCGGATTGCAGTTTGGCTTGTAACATCTCAATCTCCGCCGTTATCTTGGTCTTGTTGGCTTTGTACTCGTCAAGAGTATCGATCCCGTCCTCGTAAGCGGCTTTTACTCGGTCGAGTTTCGCCCGCTCACGCTTTAGCTGGTCCTCAATAGCCTTGGCACGAGAGGAGTTGACGCTTATCTTTGCCGCTATATCAAGTACCGGCATAAAATTAGGATTGTCAAAATCCTGCTGCATTTTGGTTACAACAGCATCTTTGAGCTTGGCAAGGGTAATGGAGTGCGACACATTACATTTTCCGCGTGAATATGCATAGCATTGTAATGATTCCGTGCGATTTTTGTCCCAAAAAACGCGCGTAAGAGTTGCCCCGCAATTTGAGCATCGGACAATGCCGCGGAAAAAATAATCAGTGGAGCGCTGATTATAATGCTTGGGATATTTGGCCTTATTTTGAGCAAGTAACTGTTGAGCTGCATCAAATGTAGCCTTATCAATTATTGGCTCGTGCTTGCCGTCCACAATTACGGTGCTGTCGTTTGGCACATAGCTGTGACTTTTTGATGCTTTGCCGACTGTCGACCAACGCAGTTTGCCTATATAAGTGGGATTTGATAAAATATATGACACTTTGCGTATGTCAAATTTATTGCCGTGCTGCGTTTGATAGCCAACGTTATTTAGCTCCTCTGATATTTTGCGGAGAGAGCAGCCGTTTACAAAGTCCTCAAAAATTCTTTTAACGATAGCTGCATTATCATCGGGGACGTACTTGTCGCCCTCAATTTTATATCCGATAGGCGGGAAAGTGACAATTCCGCCGCGGGAGATTTTTTCGGTCATTCCTCGCCGCACCTCCTCGGCAAGATTGACGCTGTAATACTCGTCCATAGCCTCTAACAGAGCCTCGATAAGTATTGATGTCTTGTCATTGCCAAGCGGCTCAGACACGGACACGACCTCAATACCGCAGTCTTTTTTGAGCATCGACTTATATACGATGCTGTCCTCACGGTTACGGGCAAAACGGGAGAGCTTCCAAACCAAAATCACGTCAAATGGTTTTGGCTTGGTCTTTGCCGTTGCGATCATCTCCATAAAAGCGGGGCGCTTGGTTGCTGTACGGCCGCTTATGCCCTCATCGGCGTAGATATATTTTTGGCTTAAAATGATGTCATTGTCCTTGGCATATTTCTCGATCATTTTGAGCTGAGAGTCGGGGGACAGCTCAACCTGATCGTCTGTTGATACTCTGATATACGCTGCACCGGTTATCATTTAATCACTCCTTATTATGTATCATCTCAACAAGCTCTGCACGTTCCTCGGCGGACATCTCCGCAATAAGCTTGTCAAGCTCGTCTGTTCCGTTTTTTGCGGCAGTCGTTCCCGTTTTTGCCGTCTTATTTGTAAAATATGTAGTGATCGTACCCGTAAGCATGGATTTGCTATTATTCCTAAATAGTCACCTCATAAAGATATAGCCGCTCATTATAAGCGGCTGTTGTTGATATACGTCTCAAATTGTTTATACACCTCACGTTCAATGGGTGAGGTCAAAAACTTATCTCTCTTGCGGAGCAGGTCGAGCCGCTCCGCTCTTATCCGTGCCGCTGTAATGCTTATGTCGCATACAGCGGCGATTTGCTCGGCAGTAGTCACGCCCAGCCCCCACAATACGCACGATGGCGCAAGCAGACGTGCCGCAAACATATCTGCCGCCCTCTCGTCCTCGGGCTTAACGATGTTGCTCCTGCGAGTATAATATCCGTTTTTGAGTGCGTGTCCAAGCAGGATATGTCCGAGCTCGTGCGCAACCGTAAAGCGTTGTTTACCGCGGACATCGGTATCATCAAATATGATGTACCACACTCCGTCCTGACGTACAGCAACACCGCTCTCTGTCGGGCGCAGCTCCTGCGCCGTGGTATTATCGAGCAGTACAACGCCGAGCTGACCGCAGATGTCTGATAAGTCTATCGGCAAGCGGTCACACCCAAAGTCGAGCAAAGCACGCCAAGCCGCATCACGGATATTTTTATAAAAACCATATATATTACACAAGCATATTCACCCCTTGACGCTATTATCTGCGTCAAGGGATTTTTTATGCCCGCTTTTTAAAGTTTGTGCTTTGTAGGTGGGATTTTGCTAAAGTCTTTTGTCGTTGTTGTTATCTCCGGTGCGTGATTGTCGGTCGATTTTGCGGCACGGAAGATTGTTTGTGGCTGGTCGTAGTCCTCAATGATTGTTTCCATTTTTGCTACAATACGGATTTTATCATTTGGACGTAGCTTATCATACAGATCAATGACGTTTTGATGCTCGCTGTCTAATGGTTGCTGTATATCATCTATATCCCAACCCATAAGTTTAGACGGAGTAGTCTGTAAGGCTTTGGCAAAAGCAAGTATTGTCGATTGAGTTATATCTCGCTCGCCAATCTCAATTTTATTGATTGATGATCTTGACTTATAGCCTATAAGCTTTGCGAGGTCGTCCTGAGATAAGCCGAGGTCAAGCCGCATTTGTTTTATGCGCTCACCTATTTCCATTGTTACACCTCCTTACTGTCTATTATTATATACTATTGTGGACGCTTTGTCAACAAAAATAAACAAACATTATGACGAAATGTCTACAAAAATACATCGCAATTTTTGTGTAAAAAGTAGAAACAATAAAACTTTGTATATTTATGTTGACAAAACGCCTACACAGTGATATTATATAAATGTAGACAAAAAGCCTACAAGCAAAGGAGTGATAAAATGACTAACACAGCGTTATTTTTTGAAAAGATGTCAGCTTGTTTTTGGACAGTAAAAACTCTTGCCAAAGAAATGGGTATGTCCAGAGGCGGTCTTTACAAAAAGATCAATAACACCAACGAGTTTAAGGCAAGTGAGATTAAGACAATATCCAAGCTGTTTGATCTTACAGCCGAGGAGCAGGAGAAAATTTTTTTTGCATCTTAAGTAGACAAATAGTCTACAACTGGCAGGAGGTGGTGTTTTGAGAAAAAGAAAAAAGTCTGCTGAAAAAGCAGCAAAGCCACATAAACAGCAGACTATAACATTTGTGTGTGATATTGACAAGGCAAAAATCACAAGAGAGGATATCGCAAACGAAACCGTAAAAAAGCTTAGTTTGCTATTGATGCCGCAATAATCTGGTCTGTGTACACAATTAAAGATGATATTTCTACACTTTTGCCGCAGGAAGTTAATATTTTCACATCTTTTAATGCAATAGCCGAAAAAATGGAGTCGGCAGGATCGGAATCTTTATCAAGTTGTGAATAGGTTATATCTGTTGTGCTTAAAGCATATTCAGCCAAATTCTTACCGCTTGATTTTAGAGTATTGGTTTCCGAATCCGGAAGGCTGTGCCAATTTACAGATGTACCTGTTATCATACCGATGCCTGTAACAAGTAATAGCTTGTTATTATCTGTATGAGTTAAAATTGTTTGCAACACTGACAAAGATATTGATTTGTATGATGTAGTAGCCATTATTACACCCCCTTTCTCGGGAAATATTATACAGCATTTTAGAATATTTGTCAATAAAAATAGACAAAAACATTAAGAAAGGAGTGAGGCAATTTTAAAAAGTCCGTGCAGGAAATTTTTTTCGGTCAGCAGTAACAGATAGGAGGTGAGCAGGTTGTTTATAAGCCGTAAAAAATACAAAGAGCTTTGTGAGAGAGTACGGAAACTTGAAGAGCGGACTTATGATCTCGAAATAAACGGAAGAGCAAATTTGTTCGGCTATGGGAGAGTAAATTTCAGAGAGTTTTGCCGCATCTTTCCTAAAATCATTGATGATAGGATAAGCAAAAAAACAGCAGCCGGTGAAAAGCCGACCGCTGAAAAAGATTAATTGGCATCTAAATACTTGATGATCTCGACACACATTTCATCGAACGTGTAAAATGTCTGTCTACCGAGTTCGCAAAGATCTCCGTGAGTTGCAGGTTCATCGGAGAGCTCGGCAAAAGAACTGCGAATTCTGTCGGCGTAATCATCAACTATTTTGCGCAGATTGCCTTTTAATTCATTTTTATCCATTGTTTCACCACCTTTCCGCTTTGATTATAAGCCGAATGGTGGAAAATGTCAAGGAGGAGTAAAACAATATGACGCCAACAGAAGAAATCTTTACAGTCGCAGAATGTATAGAGGGCTGTGATCCTAACATCCGTGTAAAAATCATCGGCAAAAACAAGGACAGAGATACCGACCCAATGTCCGAAACATACTTTGAGGGCGTGGTGGGAGATATCCCGGAACCGCTGAAAAAAGCTGAAGTACTGCGCACAGGATACTCATACGGCTCGCAGTGTTCCTGCATTATGATCCCCTTCGGCGACTACAGCGAGGGCGAAAATGAAGAAAGCGAATCGCCGATTTTGCAGTTGATTACAAAAGGCGAATTTCTCGACCGTGTGAAATCGTCAGACGGCGTAATAAAGTACAGATGCACGGCAACGGTGATAAGGCTTACACCGCAGGCTCTTAATGAGTGGATACTTTCCGAGCCAAGCAACAGCAAGGATTTTTTTGAGACAGCGGAAGAATACGAAAAGTATCTCGCAGACACCGAAAAGGCAAGAGATGATCTGTGCAGGAGCATTGTCAAGGCTCTTGGCATCGACTACAGAGGCGTGAAAATAACGCAGGACGAAACCGAGATATTTACGGTAACGCAGATACTGCCGCTGGAATAAGACAACCAGCGGCGGCAATAAGCATAAATCAAAGGAGTGAGATAATATGGCAAAGAGCAAAGAGCTTACAGTTATAAGCTATCAGGAGATAGCCGACCCTGAAACGGGTGGAATAACCGCCGTCCCTCTTGATGAGCTTACGCCCGAGCAGAGCGCATACTATCGCAAGCTCCGCACGGATCGGCTTGTTGCCGCCTGCAAGCGGATATTGGAGCATAACCCGGCTTTTGCAGTAAAGGTGCTGCACGATTAAAAAAATAAAAGGAGTAAAACTATGACAGACGAAAAAATTTTTTTAAAGGAAATCATCAGTGCATCAAACGCCGGCGATGATAAAAAGTGCGCTTCGCTGATGGCAAAACGCACGAGTGAACACATCAACCGCATACACATTGAAAAGATATCTTCAATTGAAGCGCCGTGCCTTGTTGCCGCCGTTATGAAGATATATGCGCTTTATCTGAATGGCTTCGATGCCGAGACTGTTGAAGCAGCTAAGGCTATCGCAGATCATATAGATATTGCGGGTGTGAGATACGAATCATATAAAAAGGTTGGTGATATCGATGTTTGAAAAGCCGACAAAAAAAGAAGCGATACAAAAACTCCTTGCGTCTATAAAACTTTGTAAGGCTACATTTGCAGATGATTTCCCGAATTTTTGTGAAATACTCACCGAGTGGGAAATAAGTCTTAAAGAGCGGTTTAAGACATTGGTACATAAGCCATGACGGCGCAGGAGTACATCGATGCCTGCAACGAGTGTGACAACGCACAGCGGGCGGCGGAACTGCTCCGCATCGGCGTACAGCTTGCCGAGGACGATATCCGAGTGCGCAGTATTGCCGAGCGCATGAAAGAGACCATAGAGCGTGAACGGAAAACTATCAAGCAGTATGCCGAGCAGGTCGAGCAGCTCACAAACGAGATATCAGACCTCACGGCCGAGCTGGAGGACAAGCGCATACAGCTTACTGAGTTTGGGAGCTTAAGCGCACTTATCGGACGGCTCGGTGCTGTTGCGCTGCGCTTGGAGCAGACAGACAAGCCCACCGCTGCCAAAGAACAGCAAAAAGGAGAGCCCGCCGCTGCCGATAAGCAGCAGGACAAGCCAACAGCCGTCAAAAAGCAACCGTCCAAAAAAGCGGACAGCAAAAAGACTAAAAGTAAGGCAAGCGGCTTCGATGAGTTTTGGGCGGTATATCCCAACAAAAGAGATAAGTCCAAGGCTTGTGAGCTGTGGCAAAAGCTCGCTCCCGATGAGGCACTCAAAAAACAGATAATCGCTGCCGTTAAGCAGCAGGCAAAATCTGAAGAGTGGACTAAGGACGGCGGCCAGTTTGTGCCGTATCCGTCAACGTGGCTAAGGCGCAGGCGGTGGGAGGACGAGCCAGCAACTCCGACCATTACCGAGAGCGGCGGTGGGGTACATTCCTATGATGTTGATAAAATACTTAAGTACTCTAAAAAAAATATACCAGAACTTAAAGGAGATAATAAAAAATGATGGCAAAAAGAGCCGCATTCGAGAGCGGCAACAACAGGATATATGAGCTGTTAGTTGATAATCTGCTTGTGTCGATATATGTACTGCATAATGATTTTGGCTTTGGAGAAAAGCGGCTTGACAGCTATATCAATGCCGTTATGGACGCAGCAAAACAGTTTGACGAATACGCACGTGACGGTGTGCTTGATTTTAAAACAGTCGCAGAAAGGGTACGCTATCGGGATAAGTTTAAAGAGTATCTGCGGATAATGTGTAAGGATTTTGTGTCCGATGAGTTGTATAATGCGATTTTTGTTGATCGTACGCCAACGACCGCCGAGGTAACCTGCAAAGCCAAAAGAGATCGTGATATGTGTGCCGTATCGGTAGCCGAGGCGGCTAAGATGCAGACGATGGCGCAAGCTTTCGGGGACTTTTTAAAGGATAAGGAGGTACACGACAAATGTATCAAATAGCAATAATCATCGTATGCGGTGCGGCGTTTGGTCTGCTCATATTGCAGATAGCGCAAAACTGTAGCATATCCTTTACAGCCGCTGAAAAAGCCGCCATAAAAGCGGCGGCTGAAAACTTTATGGAAAGGTTCAAAAATGGCATACCGCACAGACACAGAGATAATCGAGGAGCGTAATGCCCGACACAAGAGGGTATTTAACGAGGGCAATCCGTATGGATATGATATCAACCTCAACAACACGGTGCTGTCGGCGTGGTATAGACGATATGTCGCCAAGCTCGGCCATAAGGACGGTACAGAGCCGTCGGTCCGTATCAAGTGGGAGTGCTCCGTTAAGGCGCTCATCGCCAAAAAGTACAAAGAGACATATCGATGCGATTTAAGCGAGCCGATAATCGGATTTACAAAGCAGCGTGTAGAGGAGCTGGTGATAGCGTTGGGGGAGGACTATGATGGTGCGTAAAAACCGCAAAAAAAGAGGCCGCCCTCAAAGGACGACCCGAAGAAAAACGAAAGAATAAAACTATATGACGATTACAGTATAGCACAAACAGGAGGTCTTGTCAACCGATGGATATGAAGACTTTTTTGCAGTTTCAGCGGCTGCCTTATGAGGCTAAAGTATCACACGCCGCTCAAATGGTCAAGGATTTTTATAATACAATTACATCGCCCGTGGGGGAATATAATGCCAATTGTCATGTTTCGGTCGGAGGGCTTGACAGCATCACTTTGCTTTGTTTCTTACGGAGCATAGGCATTGACGTGCCGGCGATATCTGTATCGATCTTGGAGGATAAGGGCAATCAGGAGATACATAGGCAGCTTGGAGTAATCAGTATTAAACCGTATATGTCAAAAACGGCAGTGTTACAAAATTTGGGCTTTCCTGTCGTATCGAAAGCCAAGGCAAACAAGATAGAGTATTTGCTTACGCCAAACAGCGATAAGCAAACATTCATACACGCTATCATGACAGGCGATATGGGTGAGCAGGGACACTTCCAGCATTGCGATAAAATAAAGCTCCCGGAAAAATGGATAAAGCTTTTTGGCTACAATTACCGCACACATCGTCCGGACTTACATTTTAGCAAACCGCCCGAATTTAAGGTATCAAACAAATGCTGCTTGTATATGAAAGAAAAACCCTGCGATGATTGGGCTAAAGAACATAACAGCTATCCTTACTTGGGGCTTATGGCTTCCGAGGGCGGACAGAGAGAAAAGGCTCTTATAAAAAACGGCTGCAATTACTACGGCAAGAATACTATCAGATCGTGCCCTTTTGCGATATTCACAAGGCAGGATTTATTACAGCTGGCACTTGATCTTGATGTACCGATTCCAAGAGCATACGGCGAGATCAAGCGTAAAGATGATGGTACACTCTATACAACGAGAGCACAGCGGACAGGGTGCTCGATGTGCGGCTTTGGAATACACATGGAAAAAAGACCGCATCGGTTTGACCGTCTCCGAGAAGATAATCCCGCAGAATGGCACTATTGGATGTACGAATGCTGTACCGACAGTGATGGTCAAAAATATGGCTGGGGACGTGTTTTGGACTACATCGGCGTTTCGTGGGAAGATGAAGTATAAACAAGGAGGATAAAACTATATGATTGATACACATATAAACATAGCAGATATTAAGCTTGCGCCAAGACTGTACAGATTCTGTGAACGTGACAACATCAAGACAGTCGGCGACTTTTTAAGCAAATACGAAGAACTCAGAGAATTATCGCAGGAGTCGGTGGATAAGATTATGGAGGCAATTAATGATCTTAAAGACGATGAACGCATCATCGAGTACATAAGCGTTGACAAGATCAAGCCGCACCCTGACAATCCACGCAAGGACGTTGGGGACGTTGCAGAGCTTGCCGAGAGCGTCAAACAAAATGGCATTATGCAAAATCTTACCGTTATCCCAACTGACAGCGGCGAGTATATGGCGCTTATCGGACACAGGCGGCTTGCGGCGGCAAAGGCGGCAGGACTTGACAAAGTGCCTTGCGTTGTAGTCGGCAATCTGAGCCGCTCGGAACAGGTATCGATAATGCTCGCCGAGAATATGCAGCGCTCTGACCTTACAGTAATGGAGCAGGTTGACGGTATGCAGATGATGCTCGACCTTGGCGATACTGTAAGCACCATTGTCAAAAAAACGGGTATGTCAGAGACGACCGTCCGCCGCCGTCTGAGCCTTGCGGAGTATAACCGCGATGAGGTCAAGGCATCTATTGAGCGCGGTGCTACTCTTGCCGATTATGACAATATCAAAAAGATAAGAGATAAGGACAAGCGCAACAAGCTTGTCGGGCTTATCGGCACGGCAAATTATACATGGCAATTAAAAAGTGCGCTTGACAGTCAAAAAAGCGAGGATTTCAAGCGGCAGGTAATTGACTTTTTACAGCCGTATGCCAAGCCTGTCGATGATGTATCCGGTATGCATTATATCTGCTGCTATTACTCCAGTGCATCATCAGCAGATCTGAAATTGCCCGAAAAATATGATAATAGCCGCAACTATTATTACATAGAAAAAGGATACGGAGTGGAATTATATACCGACTATACCGCCGCCGAGCGTGAGGCAATGGATCAGCGCAAAGTTGCATCGGAGCAGGTACAGCAAAAAGCCGCCGAGCGCAGAGAGCGTGCTCACAGGCTTGATACAATTTGTGAGGATATGCGAAAATCACGCATTGACTTTATGCGCAGTTTCAAGGGCTTGCCGCAGGAAAAAGCAGTGGACAAGCTCTGTGTTATATATGATATCAACAGCATTGTAACAAGCGTTGCCAACTCCGAGGACGGTTATACAGAGAGCTTTAAGCCTGCCGATATAATGAGGGACTTATACCCCGACCAAAAGCCAACCGAGGTGATTGGCAACAATGCGATGATATCGCCCGACAAACAGCTTATTGTAACTCTGCTTGCAATAATAGATGCGTTTGACGATATAACGGCGCACACTTGGCAGGCTGATTATGAGTACAACGCCAACTTGACAGGCACATACAAGGTGCTTGCCTTGCTCGGATATCAGATATCCGATGTAGAGAGATCTATTTTAGACGGTACACATGAGCTGTATTATAAGGAGGATAGATAAAGTGGGAATCAAAGAAAGTTTTGCAAGCTCTCCTATAAATGGTACTTTCGTTAATGAAAGCAGTATCAACAAAAAAAACAATGATTATGAAAAAGCGGATAACAACAATAAAACCTAAATGCTCCGAATGTGGACATTACGGATATGACGAGGACGATATAACACCGTATTGTCCCAACTGCGGAGCAAAAATGGATGAGGACGGTGAGGAAAATGGCTGAAAAAGTAACGTGCTACGTTTGCGGCGAATCATCAATATTTGAGGGTACGATGAGTACAAATAAGCGTCTTAACTATATGTGTCCCGACTGCAAGGACAGTAAGAGCAAACAGCTTAATCGCATTTTCACAAAAGATACAGTTTTCCTTGTTTGTAAATGGTACAACGAGGGTATGACGATCCCAAAGATCG